>NZ_CP036264.1:5739458-6045895 GCF_008035925.1 Stieleria maiorica | reverse complement strand
CGTCTTGCAGCCGTCTTGTCAACGACTCCCACTCGGTCGCCTCGGCTTGCGCGGCGGCGTGTTTCCCTCGAAGCGTCTGTTGGCGCCTGCGCAACGTCGATTGTTGAATCTTCGTTTCCAACCGCTCCGTTGTCAGGGTGTAGCGGCGGGTGAGGCTCGCCGGAAACCACACGCCTGACAGGAGTCCCCCTCGATGATCGCCATGAGACGTCACTGCTTGGAACCGGATGAATTGCGACAAGTGCTCCAAGGAGAGCTGTCCCAGGAGCAGTTTGATTCGGCGATTTTGCATCTGGATACGTGTGAGCCCTGTCGCACGGCGGTGGAGCAGATTGGTGGCGGCTTGCAGGCGATCGGCGAATCCGATTCCTGCCCCGACGATGCGCTGGCCGGCGTGCAGAACGAAACGGCCTGTCAGATCGCGCTTCAGGAACTCTTGCAGCACTCGGCCGCGTTGTTGCCCTCGGTCACTGCCCCGCCGCCGCCGTTCGAAATGCTCGGACCCTACCGGTTGCTGGAACTGATCGGCAGCGGCGGGATGGGGGCCGTTTACCTGGCCGAACACCAACGCCTCAAACGCCGCTGTGCGGTCAAGCTGTTGCCTCCCGAACGCGTGATGCAAGCCGGCTGGTTGGAACGCTTTGATCGCGAAATGACGACGATTGCATCGCTGGAACACCCTCAAATCGTCCGCGCAACCGATGCCGGGCATGAAGCCGGATGGCACTACCTGGTGATGGAATACCTCAACGGGTTGGACATCGGACGCATCGCCGGCCGGATGGGGCAGCTGGAGGTTGCTGATGCCTGCGAGATCATTCGTCAGGCCGCTTTGGGTCTGGCCCATATCCATGACAGCGGGTTGGTGCACCGCGACATCAAACCGTCCAACTTGATGCTGACCCAATCCGGCACGATCAAGCTGTTGGACCTGGGGCTGGTTCTCGATGGCGACGATCCGCTTGCCAAAGACGATCGATTGACCACCGTGGGACACGTGATGGGGACGATGCCGTACATGGCACCGGAGCAACTGGCCGACAGCCGTGACGTGCGCCCCCAGTCGGACATTTATTCACTCGGCGCGACCCTGTATCGATTGATCGCCGGGCATCCGCCGCACCGGTCCGAACGCGGCTTGGCGGCACAGGTGTTGGCGATCACCAGTCGAGACGCCCAACCGCTCGATGCGATCCGCGAAGACATCGATCGCGACGTCGTCAACTTGGTCGCCAAAATGTTGTCCCGCGATCCGGCGAAACGTCCGGCGTCGGCGAGTGAGATCGCGCGGCAATTGGAACCGCTGGCGAAGCCGAGCCGATTGAAACGTTTGCTGCGGGACGCGATCCGAAAACATTCCGCCGAGGATCTGCCACGCAGCACCATGCTGCCATCGCTGGGAAAAGCCGCCGGCTCGGATGATCGATCGAAAGTTAAACGGTGGTTGATGGGTGCCGCGTTGGCGTTTGTCCTCGTGGCTGCCGCCGTGGTGATCAAGATCCAGACCGACCGTGGCGAGTTGGTCATCCACTCCGAACACGACGGATTAACGGTGTTGGTCAAGCAAGGTGACGAGGTGGTCAATCGATTGACCGTCGCATCGGGCAAGGAAAACCGCACGACGCTACGCAAGGGGACGTACCAGGTGGAAATCATCGGCGGCGGCGATGCGCTGGTGCTCAGTGAAGACGTCGTCACGATCGGACGTGGGGGGCAGCAGTCGGTTGATGTCCTGCGACGTGACCCGCCGAAGGGTGACTTGCTGTCGATGGCGATGCCGGGCATCGGCGCGACATCGGGAGAGCAGAATCTCGCCAGTGAGGATCCGTCAACTTTGGGCGACGAATCCGCAACGCCAGGGGCTGCGGAGACCGCACCAGCGACACTGCCGGCAAGTAGAACGGGAGGAATGCCCGCCGAGATGGACCTGGCCAGTTTTGATGGAAAGCCGCCTTCCTATTGGTTGGAACAGATCCACACCGAAACTGAAATGGAACCGCTCGGCGAAGCGATTTACGCAACTGTCGGCGGGTTGCAGGACTTGGCGCGGCGGGGAATGGCGACGAGTCTCCTTCATGAAAGGGTGATCGAGACCTTGCTGGCGCGGGCGCGTGAGTTCGGCGGACTGGAACGCAGATTGCCGCCGCTGCCGGGAACGACGGATCAGACGATCACGCCGTCGCAGCACTTCATGTGGTGTTTGACGGAAGTCTTTGCCGAGCCCTCATTCGATGTTTGGTACGAAACCGCCGTCGGTGAATTGATCGAAGGCAACGTCCACAGCCGTGCCGCGGTGATCACCTGTTTGCACCGACACGTCACGCCAATGGGTGTTGCTCGGATGTACGGCGGCGGCATGGGAGGCTTCGGCGGCGGATACGATCCTGGCGGGGCGATGGGCGGCACGGTTTCCAAGTTCACGACCAGCAAGTTGGTCCGCTGTTGTCTCAGCCTGGCGACCGCCGATGCCTGGTCCGAATTGCCTGGCGATCAACGCAAGGCAGCCGCGTCGATGACACGTGAAGTGTTGATCGAGTTGCCTCGCAGTTTAGGAATGGGACTGTCCCAGGAGGCTTCGAAGGAATTGACCAACGTGATCCTCGCGATCCCGGAACGTGAACGCAGCGATTGGGAAAAGGCGTTCGTAACGGGTAAGAATACCCATTCAATCGACTTCGAAATGTCTGACAGCGAATATGAAGATCACGGCATGTCGAAGATGGATTTCGACAAATCCGAATCGGTCGCGTCGGTCCCAACGCCAAGCACGCTTTTCCAAGGCCGCGACTTGGCCAGTTGGATGGAGGCAATCGAGCGTGAACGCGATGTCGCATCGCTGGGGGAAGCCATGCGGGCCGTCGAAACACTCTCGCGTGAGGCGGATATCGAAACGCGGTTGGCCGCCGCGGAGCGCACGATGCTTCTGGCCCGGCGTCTTGGAGGAATCGTTGCTGGCGGTGATCACGATTCGAATCCGTCGCACCAATTCATGAGTCTGTTTCTGAACACCTTCACACGATATTTCCCCGATCCAGGCGTGACGGTCGTCCAACAGGAATTGTCCGATGGAAATGCCAACAGCCAGATGGCGGCGTTATGGGCATTGAACAATTATTTGAATCAACGCGGTGTCGACTGGTCGACGGTGGTGGCTGAGACCAATGCCAATGTCTGGCTGACCACGCAAGCCGCCAGTCCGCTCAACAAAAGTCGATTGGAGCAGTTTAAAACAAGGCTTCTCAAGTTAGCCGAGGCGCAGCCGGAGGACGGCGAGGAATTGAATCGTGACGTGATGGAGCACCGCCACGCGTTAGACCTGGCCAAGGACTCGGCACTCGTCCTGGCGGTGTCCTTGGGTGAATCGATCGCCGACAACGAGACGCTCAAACGTTACGTCATCGGGCAGGTCGAATCTACCAGAGCAACCATCAAACGCTCCGGTGATGCATTTGGGGCGTACGTACAAACGGCGCTGTCGGACCATCTGCTGGTCGCCGCGATCGAGGTGGCTGAACGCGACGATTCGTTCGGCACCCCGGAGTGC
Organism: Stieleria maiorica; assembly: GCF_008035925.1. NCBI lineage: Bacteria > Pseudomonadati > Planctomycetota > Planctomycetia > Pirellulales > Pirellulaceae > Stieleria > Stieleria maiorica. The sequence goes on along the minus strand of NZ_CP036264.1, from coordinate 6,042,351 downwards.
TGGGAGTTTCTCGTCAAGCAACTCGTGTTTCCGGCTGACCAATACCAACAGCTTCGCTTGGACTTGTCCTCGCAGCAACGCGTCGCATTTGAACGTTTCAAAGAGGTCGTTCCGGACGTGTTGCTAAGCGAAATCCATCGGTCTCTGCAGCAAACCGAAGGCTGGCTCGTGCAATCGGATTGGTTCGCGTTGGCGATCCCCTATTTTGCGGAACGGTTTGAATCGACGAAAGAAGCGTCCGAGACGATCGCCGCATTTGAAAAGGCGCTCACCGAGCAATCCATCAAGCTGCCGGAGAATCTGCGAAACGTGATCAACCGGGCAAAGGAGACGATTCAATTTCGCCAGGTTGTCACGGAATAGTGGCTCGTCGTACGACGACCTTTCCAGCTTGTCGCTGTGAGTCGTAGAGACGACGGCCCGGAAAAGCGATCAGCTTAGGTTGGTCTAGAACCGTTGGTGTCTAGCCTTTAGGCGACTCTCCGTCGCTGCTTCGCAGCGACAGGCGACAGCCCGGAAGAGCCATCGTATCCAGAGCAGCGACCGTGGGCGGCTAAAGCCTGGACACCAGCGCGACCTACTTTGCTTTCTTGAACACGATCGTCCGGGCTTTTTCGTCGTCGAATCCCGAGGGGCCTTCGGGGGCGCCCGGGGCGGTCGCACAGACGGTCCATCTGTCGGCGTCCAGCGTGTAGATGCCTTCGACGGTTTGCTTTTTGAACTCGTCGATGGGGCAATCGTTGATCAGCACCGAGATCCGTTTGGGCTTGGCTTCTTCGTCGATGTCAAAGGTGCCTTCATACCACTCGCGGCCGTCAGGCCCGTCGAACCGGATTTTCTTGCCCGCGACGGTCAGCGTCGCCTTTTTCTTACCGCTGTCGGTTTCCACTTCGGCCGTCCAGTCCCCCTGCAATCGCTCCATGTCCGACTCGGCGGCGCAGGCAGGGGAAGTCAAGATCAACGTCGCGACCAAACACAGTCCAAGTACAGCAGAAACAAAACGCATTGGAGGCACCTTGAGCGAACAATTTTCGGGATCCGTTAGGTGACAGCGTAGCAACAACCGGAGGGGCATGGGGGGCGGCAAGGACAGATGATCGTTCCTGTTCGCCTTCGTCCCCCTCATCATTCTGCCCCCCCTCTCCGAATTCCAGCCGACATGACAGAACACCGTCGCCGGGCGGAGAGGTAGGAAGATTTTGGAGGTAGGAAGATTGTCTCATCGGAGACTTGGAGGATTACACCATTTTCTTACCCCCAAAATCTTCTTACCTGATTTGCCCTCGTTGCGAGGCGGAGCCCGGGAACGAGGCATGAAAACGCACCTCACCCCCCACGCCCCATCAGGGCTTTGACTCTCGGCCGGGATCTAATAAAATGCTGCGGTGGAGATTCGCCCCCGTGAATCCCACGCCCGCCCCCGACACGACGGTCCTGGAGGTGGTTGATGGCCCCGGAATCCCCCGCCGAGCACCCTCGGTGATCCGGACAAGCGCAACCGACCGACCCGCTTTCGCCGCACTTGTGCGTGAGGGTTTTTTGATTCTCAAGCCTCTTTTGGAGCGAAACGATGTCTGTATGTGCATTTGCAAGCGGCCTGTTGGCGATCGGATTTCCGGGCATGCCGGAAATGTTGATCGTGCTGTTTCTGGCCCTGTTGCTGTTCGGCGGTGCCAAATTGCCTAGCTTGATGCGGAACCTGGGCAAGAGTGCCAACGAGTTCAAACGCGGCATGAATGAGTCGGCCGACGATGATGAACTGTCCGACAAGAAATCGGACGAATAGTCATGTTCGGGCTCAGTCCCTTTGAAATGATGGTGATCGGCGTGATCGCGGTCGTCCTGTTCGGCGGCAATCTGCCCGACGTGGCGCGCAAAGCCGGCACGATCTACCGTGAATTCCGCAGCCGTCTGAACGAGGTCCAGCGCGAATTCCGCGCCGCCGAGTACGAGGCGACCAAGGCGCTCAACCCCTACGAACCGTCGAAGGCGGAAAGCGAGGAGGATGACGAACCGTCCGAGCCGGCAGCGCCAAAATTCACGCCGCCATCCTGAGGCCATGCCAGCGGGAAGCGTAACGGCCCGTTGATTTAATCAGCCGTTTGGCGCGAGCCTACGGGCGCCAGTGCGTTTTCTTGGGATAGGAAGCCCGTACGCTCGCGCGAAACGGCTGATCCCGCGTGTGATCGGACTAAATCAACGGGCCGGTAAGCGAGCGGCCCCGAGTTGACGGCCTGCTGTCAGGTACCGTCCGTGGGTGACCACGCCGGTCGCTGACGCGTCCCGCTGGCAATCAATCCCTCTGTCGCGACTTGCGCCCGCTATTCCGATCGCTTGAACAGATCCAGGAACCGATCTTCGAATTCCTCGAACACTCCCAGGCGATCGAGTTCATTCTTCAGTTCGTAGGCTTTCGAGCGATCCTCGGCGGCTTGGGCAAACATCTGCTCGATCTTTTCCCGATCGGCGTCTGCAAGCTCCTGTTCGGAATCCTCTTCCGGCTCGAATTCTTCCGACGCTCCGGACTGCTTGTCGGCCATTTTCTGTTTGAACTTGGCGAGTAATTCTCCCAGCTGTTTTTCGATCGCGACGGACTGTTCTTTTAGCTCCGTCAAATCGATCGAGATTTCTGCCATCTCGGCAAACACCTCCAACACCGCCAGAGAGGCTTTGGGGAACGGCAATTGGGCGAACACGTGTGGCATTTCGCCCAGCAGACAAACCCCCTCCATGCCCTTGTCGGCCGCGGCGGCCAGCAGCACCCCGTTCAGGCCAGCGATGTGGCCTTCGTCTAAGTAGCGGACCTCGGGGCGATCGAGTTCCTGCAAGGTCGCCTTGTCCGTGGCGGCCCCGAACAGACGTGAATCATGTTCAGGCAGCATTTCGGTCGCCATCGCCGCGAACGTAAAGATCCGCTCGACGCCCTGATCGCGGGCGAAATCAATCAGCTTTTCACAGAATTCGAACTTGCCTTGCGGCGGCTGAGCTTCGCCGATGAAGACGATGATGTCGCGTTTGCCTTCCGGGGCCTTCCAGATGAAGAAACGACTGCGCGGCCGCTGTGTCTTTTGCACGATGCCCGATCGGATGATCGCATAGTCAACGTCAAACAGCCCGTTGGAGGTGAATTCGCCCAAGTACTGCATCCCCAATTTCGCCATCAGGTAATACCCGGCGCTGATCGCGACGTGTCCCATCCCCGGCCACACGGCGACCATCCAGGGACGTTTCGGTTTGTGTTCTTCGCTCATGAAAACGGATTCACGGGGAGACGGGAACGGCGGCATTGAGACGCGCCGGATGCCAAATTGGCGCTTGTCAATTTTATCCGCAAACAGCGCGCCAACGGGGATTGGCACACCAATTGCCACATCCAAAGTACTTATGTCCCGCCGTGTTTTGGGCTGCGAGCGCCGTGAACTCCTCCCAACCGACTCTTCAACCGAGAGAGCTACGATGCATACCGAAACGACTCCGACGGCCCGCGAAATCATGAACACGCATGTCCTTTGCGTCGAACCCGAGATGTTGCTCGGTGACATCGTGTCGTTCATGCTCAAACACAAGATTTCCAACGTGCCGGTGGTCCGACACGACATCAACGTGAAGCACTTGTTGGGCTTCATTTCCGAAGGCGATTGCTTGGAATTCTTGGCCAACGAGATGTTTTACGGCAATCCGAGTCCCACCCAGACGGCGACGACGATCATGAAGAAACACCCGACTTGCGTCGGCCCCGGCACCGACGTGTTCGCGTTGACGTCGATTTTCATGAGTCACCAATTTCGTCATCTGCCCGTGATCGACCAAGATCAAAACCTGTTGGGCATCATCAGCCGCCGCGATATCCTGCGCGCCCTCGATGAATTCTATCGCATGTGGAATCGCGCCAGCGATCGCGAGCGGTTCCCCGTCGACGTCCACAAGATCATGAATCACCGCTTCATCGTGACCGGTTGATCGCGTGATTTCCGCACAGGTGTGATACGCGCGTGTCGCCGCGGCACAGGATTCGTCCCGTGGACGACAGCCCGGAAGGGGCGATCGGACGTGCGAAAACAATGGTTCTTGGCTGGACGGTCCCAATCGCCGCCTCGGGGACGTTGCACAGCAGGGGCCGCGGACTTGCCCGCCGCCGCGCCGGCGCTAGGATACCCCTGACCACATGCCGGATTGTTGCGCTTGTGGTTCTCCTCCGGTTCGTTGCGGCAAGACGCAGGTTTTGCTGTAAATCCCGCCCACCGTTACCAATCGGTACTCGCACGATGTCTTCCGACAACGGTCGTGCAACGCTGGATGCGTTTTCTCAAACGCCTTCTGATTCGTTTGCCGACCGGAAACTCACCACCGTTTTTCGCCCTGATTCGTCCTCGCGCCCTGCGGCCGCGAATCGCCGGGGGAATCGCGCGCCGAGCCAGCCAGACGCGGCGGGAAAGGGGGTGGATTGGGCCCAGTCGGCGGAGGATCCCGTGCAACTGTATCTGCTGCGGATTCAACGCGCCGGCTTATTGACCAGGGAGCAAGAGACATTGCTGGCGCGCAAGATCGACCTGCATCGCAAGCGTTTTCGCGTCAGTCTGCTGGCGGCCGATTTCGTTCTGCGCGATGCGGTCGGGTTGCTCACCCGGGTCCATGCGGGCGAGCTGCGGTTCGACCGGTACGTTCAGGTCGCTGTGAGCGACCAGCTGGAAAAAGACCAGATCTTAGGCCGCATGCCGCATAATCTGCGCACCTTGGAAGCCTTGGTTCGGCAAAACCACGACGATTACCAGCGGGTGATCGCGACGACCAACCGCCGCCGTCGTGACGCGCTGTGGAACAAGATTCTTCATCGCCGTCGCCGGGCGATCCGATTGGTCGAAGAATTGGGGCTGCGGATCGAGTTTTTGAGTCGACAGACCGAAAAACTGTTCGCCATCGATCGCCGCGTGCAGCAATTGGCCGATCGAGACGATCCTGCTGCGAAGGCGGAATTGGCCGAGATCCTGGCAAGTGTCCAACAGACGCCCGAAGCTTTCTCACGGCAAATCACTCGGATTCGAAACGCACACGCCCAGTTCAATACGGCCAAAAACGAGCTGTGCGAATCGAACCTGCGGCTGGTCGTGTCGATCGCCAAAAAGTATCGCAATCGCGGCCTGGCATTTTTGGATTTGATCCAGGAAGGCAACGCGGGATTGATCCGGGCGGTCGAGAAATTCGAACACCAGCGCGGATTCAAATTCTGTACCTACGCGACATGGTGGATTCGTCAGGCGATCACACGTGCGATTTGCGACCAAGGCCGAACGATTCGGGTGCCGGCCCACGTGAATCCAGAAATCACTCGGATCAAACGTATCGACAACGACTTGCGTCACGAACTCGGACGTGCCCCCTCGGACGAAGAGATTGCCTCGGCCGCCGAGACCTCGTCCGAGCAGGCGGAGGTCATTTTGCGAGCCGGTCAGAGTCTGGCCAGCTTGCAGCAACCGGTCGGGGCCGATGAGAACGGCGAACTGGGGGATTTGATCGAAGCAAGCCACAGTGAGCGGCCCGAGCGGAACACCGATCTGCGGATGTTGAATCAACGCTTGCATCGGATCCTGGAGGAGCGACTCAGTTGGCGCGAACGCGAGATCCTGAAGATGCGGTTCGGCCTGGGCGATGGCCACGAATACACGCTCACCGAAGTCTCCCAGGTGTTTCGTGTCTCGCGGGAACGCGTCCGACAAATCGAAAACCGGGCGCTCAAGAAACTCGCCGAAGGTGGTTCCAACGCCCAACTGATCGGTTTCGTCGACTGACGCAGGCCGAGCGGGTTAGGAATCCAGCGTGCCAATCCGGTTGTGACCAGGCTGGACGGCAACCCCGACGGGAGTTGGTGCATTTGGGGCGAGGCTACGGGGGAAGTCGAAAAAGCCCACGGATGGCAGCGCGAACCCACGGATCCCCAACCACATCACATCCGTGGGTTCACGCTGCTATCCGTGGGAATAAACCGTCCTTGTTGCCTCGTGATGCCGAGGACGTGACGTTTGGCGCCTCGCATTGTTGCACTGCTCGTCGGAACATCGATTGGCACCCGACAACAACGTAGCTACGCTCGCCAGAGCGTGGAAAACCCGGCGAGCCCACCTCGGGGCGAAGGTCGCTCCATCCGACCACCCCAACAACCGAGACCGCTCCGCCACCTCTCTTCGCGCGGTCGTCCCTCCGCCGGCCCTCCCACAGCTTCGCTCGCGCCCCCTGGGCACACCGGAGCCTCCGGTGTGTCACCAAGGCCCACTCGATCGAACGCCCTTGCGTCTCGCCGATGCGTGCAACCCCACCATTGTTCGGCCCGAAGGAATGATCGGGCCCGTCACAAGTGTGCCCAGTCGCGCGCCTTGGTCGCGGCCCGGCATTTGCTCCTTCGCCCGGTATCAATTTTTGCAGCTTTAGCAGGAGCTTTCCAAGTGCAAGACAAGTTTGCCACCCTGGACGGTAATGAAGCGGTTGCCAGAGTCGCGTACGCGACCAACGAAGTCATCGCCATTTATCCCATCACGCCGGCGACACCGATGGGAGAATTCGCCGACGGCTGGTCGGCGGCCGGCATTCCCAACGCCTGGGCGACGGTTCCACAGGTTGTCGAAATGCAAAGTGAGGGTGGCGCCGCCGGCGCCCTGCACGGTTCGCTTCAAGCCGGTGCGTTGACGACGACCTTCACGGCCTCGCAAGGTCTGTTGTTGATGCTGCCGAACATGTTCAAGATCGCCGGTGAATTGACGCCCGCAGTGATCCACGTTTCGGCCCGAAGTCTTGCCACCCACGCCCTGTCCATCTTCGGTGATCACAGCGACGTGATGGCCGCCCGCACGACCGGGTTCGGAATGTTGGCTTCGTCATCGGTCCAAGAGGCACATGACCTTGCGTTGATCGCCCAGGCGTCCACGTTGCGCGCCCGTGTCCCGCTGCTGCACTTCTTCGACGGCTTTCGAACTTCGCACGAGATCAACAAGATCCGCTTGATCGATCCGGCCACGATCGAGGCGATGATCGACACCGACCTGGTCAAACAGCACCGTTACCGCAGCCTGGATCCCGATCGGCCGGTGCTGCGGGGAACGGCGCAAAATCCCGACGTCTTCTTCCAGGCTCGCGAAGCCGTCAATCCGTTCTACGACGCCGTGCCGGAGATCGTGCAAAGTGAAATGGATCGCTTTGCCCAGCTGACCGGGCGAAGCTACCAGTTGTTTGACTTCGTCGGTGCTGCCGACGCCGAGCGGGTCCTGGTGATGATGGGGTCGGGATGTGGTGCGGCCGAAGAGGCGGTGCAGACACTCAATCGCGACGGCGGCCGAGTCGGATTGTTGAAGGTTCGTCTGTTTCGGCCGCTGGACGTGGATCGTTTGATCGATGCCCTGCCCAAGTCCGTGCAGCGGATCGCGGTGCTCGATCGGACCAAGGAACCCGGCGCGATCGGTGAACCGCTTTACCAGGATGTCGTCACGGCGTTCACCCAGGCGTCGTGGAGTCGATCGTTATCGATCCCACGTGTGATCGGTGGGCGCTATGGCCTTTCCAGCAAAGAGTTCACTCCTGCGATGGCCATGGCGGTCTTTTGTGAATTGACCGTTGATGCGCCCAAGCAGCACTTCACAATCGGCATCCATGACGATGTCTCGCTGCTCAGTCTGCCTTGGGACGAGTCGGAGTACAAGGAACCCTCTCACGTCACCCGCGCCGTGTTCTATGGACTCGGTAGCGATGGGACGGTTGGGGCGAACAAGAACACGGTCAAGATTCTCGGGGAGAACACGCCGCTGCACACGCAAGGCTACTTCGTCTACGACTCCAAAAAGGCCGGCGCCGTCACGGTGTCTCACCTGCGATTCAGTCCCGAACCGATCGAGTCGACGTATCTGATTCGCCAAGCCAACTTCGTCGCCTGTCACCAATTCAATTTTTTGCGGCAACGCGACGTGCTGGAAGTCGCGGCGCGCGGGGCGACGTTTCTGCTGAACAGTCCCTACGCAGCCGACGCCGTCTGGGACCATCTTCCGCAAGAAATCCAGCGGCACGTCATCGACAAGAAACTGAAGTTCTACGTCGTTGATGCGGCCACGATCGCCCGGGAAAACAATCTCGGCGGTCGGATCAACACCGTCATGCAAACGTGTTTCTTCGCCCTCTCGAGTGTCCTGCCGATGGACCAGGCGATGGAGCACATGCAGGATGCGGTCCGCAAGACGTATGGCAAACGCGGACCGACGATCGTCGAGCGAAACTTGGCGGCCATCGCCGCGTCGACCGAATCGATCCAGCGCGTCGCGGTGCCCGATCAGGCGTCCAGCACCCTGCACCTGTCGTTGCCGGTCCCCGCCGATTCACCCGACTTCGTCAAACGTATCACCGGCATGATGATCGCCGGTAAAGGCGACCTGTTGCCGGTCAGCGCCCTGCCGGTTGATGGGACGTTCCCGACCGGCACGGCACAGTACGAAAAACGAAACATCGCTGACCAAATTCCGATCTGGGATGCCGACCTGTGCATCGAATGTGGATTGTGCGCCTTGGTTTGTCCGCACGCCGCGATCCGCACCAAGCGATTTGACGATGCCTTAATCGCATCAGCCCCCGAATCGTTTCCCGTCCGGATTTCCAAGGGCGCCGATGGACTGGCGGCGCTGACCGTTCAAGTCGCCCCGGAGGACTGCACGGGATGCGGCGTCTGTGTTGACGTCTGTCCGGCCAAGAGCAAGGAGGTCGTCAAGCACAAGGCGATCGACATGCTGCCCAAGAGTGAACACCTCCAGCGCGAACGCGAGCGATTCAACTTCTTCAGCCAGATCCCCGACCCGGACCGCACCAAACTGGATACCACCAAGGTCAAAGAAGCCCAATTGATGCTTCCGTTGTTCGAGTATTCCGGCGCTTGTGCCGGTTGCGGTGAAACCCCGTACCTGAAGTTGCTTTCGCAGTTGTTCGGTGACCGAATGTTGGTCGCCAATGCGACGGGATGTTCGTCCATTTACGGTGGAAACCTGCCCACCACGCCTTGGTCGACCAATGCCCATGGCCGTGGGCCCGCGTGGTCGAATTCGCTGTTCGAGGACAACGCCGAATTCGGATTCGGCATGCGGTTGGCGCTGGACGGGAAACGCGATCGCGCTCGAGCGTTGGTCAAACAATTGGGCGGCGCGATCGGCGATGCGCTGGCGACCGCGATCCTGGACAGCGGCCAACACGGCGAAGCGGAGATCCAGGCCCAGCGGGAACGAGTCGAGCAGCTGAAACAGCGATTGGCCGCGATCGATTCCAAGCCGGCATCGGAACTGAGTGCGATCGCCGACGCCTTAGTCAATCGCAGCTTGTGGATCGTCGGCGGTGACGGCTGGGCCTACGACATCGGCTATGGAGGCCTGGACCATGTGCTCGCCTCGCAGCGCAACGTCAACATCATCGTGCTCGATACCGGTGTCTACTCCAACACCGGCGGGCAAGCGTCCAAAGCCACACCGCGGGCCGCGACGGCCAAGTTCGCCGCCGATGGACGCAACGTCCACCGCAAGGATCTGGGGGCGATGGCCGTCGCGTACGGAAGCGTCTACGTCGCCCAAGTCGCGATCGGAGCCAACCCCGCGCAAACCCTGCGAGCGTTCCACGAAGCCGAATCGTACAACGGACCGTCGCTGTTGTTGGCCTACAGCCACTGCATCGCTCACGGTATCGACATGTCGACCGCGATGACTCACCAACGCGACTTGGTCCGCAGCGGGTTCTGGCCGCTGTATCGCTACGATCCCCGCGACGCCCACGCCGGCGAACATCCCTTCCATTTGGACAGTCGCAAACCGGCCAAACCCTTCAAGGAGGTCGCGATGAAGGAAGCCCGTTTCGCCATGTTGGCACGCTCCAATCCTGATCGGGCGCGTGAATTGATGGAACTCGCCCAGAAAGACATCGACGACACCTGGCACTACTACCAACAACTGGCCGGTGTCGAACGTGATAATCCCGACCTGCAACCAATTGAAGTGGGATAGGCTTCCAGCTTGTCCATACCGGAATGACAAGTTTGGAAGACTTTTCACCGAAGAACGCCACGACTCACAGACGCCTTTCCATGACCAATATCGACCTCTCAACCAACTACTTGGGACTTGAACTCAAGACCCCCTTGATCGCCTCGGCCAGTCCACTGACCGGCAGCCTCGAATCGCTGTTGCATTTGGAACGCGCCGGTGCGTCGGCCGTCGTGTTGCCGTCGCTGTTCGAGGAACAAATCGAACACGAACGGGAGCAATTCGAACAACTGGGCGACTATCAAACCGATGCGATGGCCGAAGCGTCGGGGTTCTTTCCCACCTTGGATCGCTACAACACCGGACCGGAAGACTACCTGCAACTGATCCGCGATGCCAAAGAGTGTCTCGGTATCCCGGTGATCGCCAGCTTGAACGGTTTCAGCAGCGGTGGTTGGAAATACTACGGCGAACTGATGGAACAGGCCGGAGCCGATGCGTTGGAATTGAACATCTATCTGGTCCCCACCGACACCAGTGTCTCCGCCTCGGACGTCGAACGCCACTATCGCGATCTGGTCAAAGCCGTCCGAGAGCAATTGCGAATCCCGTTGGCTGTCAAAATCGGACCGTACTTCTCCTCACCGGCGACCTTCGGAACCGACCTGATCGAATCGGGGGCGTCGGGATTGGTGTTATTCAACCGATTCTTGTCGCCGGAGATCGATCTGGAAACGCTCGAGTTCGTGCCCGCGCTGCAACTCAGCCAGCCCGAAGAACTCCGGCTGGCCCTGCGCTGGATCGCGATCTTGCGGGACCGCATCGAAGCGTCCATCGCCGCGACCGGAGGCGTCCATTCAGGATTGGATGTTGCCAAAGCGTTGCTGGTCGGCGCCGATGCCGTGATGATGGCCTCTACGCTGCTCAAACACGGGATCGATCGTCTGGAAGCGGTTCGCGACGAGTTGATCCAATGGATGGACGAAAACGGATACTACTCCGTCGAACAACTCAAGGGCAGCATGAGCATGAACAACTGCTCCAATCCCGAAGGACTCAAACGCGCCAACTACATGAAGGCCCTGACCTCCTACACGACCCCAACCTAACACGAGCGTGCCGCGGAAAAGAAACAGGTACGAATGGCAAGGGCTTAGTGAGCCGACGGCGCTAGCCGCGGGCCCTGATACGCCTTTTAACACGGCGGTAAGGCTCGAGGCTAGCGCCTACGGCTCAGAGTATTGGCTTAAGCCCGTGCCCTTCAGGGCAGGTACGAATGGCGCGGGATAAGTGTTGGTGTCTAGCCTTTAGGCGATTCCCTGTCGCTGCTTCTCTCGTTCCCGGGCTCCGCCTGAGAACGGAAATTCCTGGAGGCTCCGCCTTGCGTTGCACGCGGACGGTGTGGCGGAAGCCACAGCGGAAACGCGTTCCATGACGGAGCCTTGGAACGAGGTAAAGAATCGAAACCCGCTCGTCGGCTCTCTCTTGCCTCAAGCGTGCTTTCTCGCACGCACGCACGCACGCACGCACGGATGTGCTTCTCAGGCCCGATGGCGCGTCAGTCGACCAGCTCGTCGGGGCCGCTCGCTTCGATCAAATCACCGAACTCCAGCGGAGCGTCACTGGGTACTTGCGCGGGCGATTCCAAACTCAAACTGGGAACCGAGTGTGCGGCAGCAGCGCGGCCTTCCACGGTCTCGTCCTCTGCCGCCGGAGTGCCGGTTGCTGGGGATCGCTGCGTCTTTTTACCCAACATCTCACGGATGATTTTTGCCGTCAAACTGAGTCGAATCTCGACCGCTTCGCTACCACACCTCGCGGCCAGGTCGCCTGCATGACGCACCCGTTGCCACGCTTGTTCGGTCTGTCCGCGGGCCAACCGAATCCTTGCCGAACGGATGATCCGATCGACCGCCAGATCCAGTCGTTCGGCCGATCCATACGAATGTGCTGCGGCATCCAAGACGTCGGGAATCTCGCGGTAATGTCCGATGCAACGCAGCAGTTTGACTTCGCGGTCCCGGTGCGCCCCGGCTTGCAGAAAGTTGGCTTTCAAGTCGTGGATCAATGCGGCGACGTCGTGGCGATCGGCATGCAGGGAAAGGTCACAGGAGTCGATCGACAGTTGGCAGGCACGCGTCAGGTGTGCTTTCGCTTCGCCTAGAACCAGTTGATTGGCGGCCAGTCGTGCACGCGCCAATTCGATCCGCGCTTCGTAGCCGCTGCGACAGCGGTCGTCTTCCTGTTTGGCTTGCACTTTATCGCCGATCACCGGCAGTCGCACGACACAGCAATCTTCACAGGGGGCATCGGCACAGTTGCCCGATGGTCCACACAGACAGCACGTGTCGACGATCTCACAGGGGGGGCTGGTCGACGCGGCGTAGCGGACATAACGATCCGCAGCCTCGAATCGAGCCTGGGCGATCGCGATCTCAGCGGACAACAACCAGGTGTTCCCGGTCGACGCACCGGCACGGCATAGTTCGACCCGTGAATCGACCAGCCAGTCGGACGCTTCCAAGTAGTCGCCGCGGCTGGTCAGACAGGCGGCCAGATTATACGCCACCGTGCCTGATTCATAGGGATCATCGATCGCCCAAGCACGCAGCAGCGCCTTGCGGTATTTGGATTCCGCTTCGTCCAGGTCGCCTTCATGGAACGCTTCGCGGCCGTCTTTGACATAACGGTGCAGCGTCGCATCCTTTTCGACGATCTCCTGTGGACCGCCGGCGCAACCTGTGACCAGCGCTGCTGCCACCAGCCAGCCCAGCATCATGCAACGATAGGTCGATCTTTTCGTCTTGCCAGCCATCAGCGAACGCCTCCACCGCGAACCGCCGACGGAGACAATTGTTGGGTCGGTGACTTGCGCTCGCGATAGCGTCTCAGCAGCCAGTGGTCTTGGATGTCGCCGACCAACTCTTGCGTGTCCTCGACGGTATCGTTGACGCGTTGGGTGGTTCCCGGCAATTCTTCGGCTTCGCCGCGGACGATGGTGACGATCTCGCGCGTCTCGTTTGTCAGTCGCTGAATCAACCGCGCGGTTTCGCGCAGCGTTGCGAGTGTTGTGGCAACATCTGCGTTTGCCTTGTCACTTTTGGCGTCGATGTTGGCCGCCAGGGTTTCGACACTTTCGGCCGCGTCGGTCGCCGCGGTGGCGGAGTCCTGGATTCGCTGGATGGTGGTTCGGATGTCGCCGTCGACCAATTGATCGACGCGTCTTGCCAGGCGAGTCAATTCGGATTCCAGGTTTTCGGTCGTCTCACGAAGCTGGGCCAACGTTTGGACGGCTTCCGGGCGGATGGCGTCGCTGGTCAGCCTCAGTGATTCGAAGGTCTCCTCGGTCGTGCGGAAGGCCGGGTCGATGCTTTCGCCGAGCGATTTTTGTAGTTGCCTGGCGGCGTTGTCGATCGAGTTTCCGGCCGCCTCGATTTCGCCCGCCATCCGGTCGACTTGGTCGTCCTGTTCCTGAATTCGCGTGATCGTTTGGCCCGGCAATAGTCGTTTCGGCGGATCCGTTTGGCCTTCGGGGCGATTGCGACGAATTCGCACCACCGCGGGGCCGACGCCATACTTGCGGTCCAACGTCACTTCGCTCTCGGTGGTGATCTGATCGCTTTGTTTTGAATTGATCGCCAACGTCACGCGGACCAAGTCGTCATCGACGACGTAGTCCAACGCGTCGACTTGGCCGACCGTTTCGCCCAAGATGATCACCTCGGTTCCGGTCCGCAATTGAGCCGCCATGTCTTCGGGGACATGGATGTAAAACAGATCCTTTTTCACCGCCAAACCGCTGGTGAAGCGGACCGAGATGACGATCGAGAGGATAAAGACGACGATCAAAAAGACACCGACAATCTGATTGACGTAACGCAAGCGATAGGGTTCATTCATGGCCGACGCCTCCCGTGGGTGTCTATCGCCCCGTCGACGATTCGCCAGTGATTGACCGGTTTGCGAAACTTCAGCTGGTACTCGTCGCGGTCGCCTGCGAAGAACAAGATCGCCGTCCCGGCATCACGCAGATCGTCCATCGCGGAAACGAACCTGTCGTACAACGATTCCGGCAGGAAGCGCAGGGGGCGTTCCAGGATCAACAGTCGCGGACCGTTGGCGACCGCGCGGACCAATTGACAAAGTTGCAGCACCGACGGCTCGACGACGTTGGGACGTTTTTTGAGGGCCCATTTGACCTTGGCACGCTGATGTCCCGTCAGACGCCGGATCCAGTGAGCCACCTTTTTCTTCGCGGCGGTTTCCGCGATGCCGTGATGTCGCATCGGCAATTGGATGTTGTCACGCAGCGTCAGACTTTGGACCCATGCCGATCCGGCAAACACCCGTCCGATTTCGCTCCGCATTTGAAAGTGTCGCGGATAATCCGTCCCCAACCAATCTTGGCGGTCGTACAGCACCTCGCCGGCATCCGGTGGGTTCAATCCCAGCATCATCGAAACCAAGTCGCGGGGGTTGTGATGCCGCTCAAGTTCTACTTCAACCAACTCGCCCGACCGGAGGGCTCCCGTGAACCGCTTCATTTGAATCGACGTTTCACCGGTTCCTTTGAAATTCACATCGTGGAACTCCAGGATCGGTGCAGCCAACTCCCATTGCGGGGCCGGTGGTTCGGTCGTGATTGCGTCGCCGGTCACGGGCTTATCCGAATTGGAAAACGAGGATCTTGTTATAGAACAGGATCGACAGGATTGCAGAAACCGCAAACACGGCGGTCAGCGCCCGGATCCCTGCGCGGCTGGCGATCCGTGGCACATCCGTCATTGAACCGCGGGCGTTGACACCTTCCAAACAGCAAATCGCACCGGCAAAGCCGCCCGCGATCATGGTTTTGGACAAGAAGAACGTCAGATCGCTCAGTTCAAAGTTGCTGGCGATTTCACCATAAAAGTCGTTCCAGCTGGTGTGAATCGCATCCATCATGAACCCCACCGCATAACCGGTCACGACCATCGTCACTGCCGTGATGATCGCCAGGCAAAAGACGCTGATCATGACTGCCAAGACGCGCGGCATCACCAAAAACGTCATCGGGTCGATCCCCATCGAATCGATCACTTCGACCTCGCCGCTGGCCCGCATCGTCGCCAATTCGGTGCTGATCGCGATTCCGCTGCGCCCGATCACCACCAGACATGACAGCAGCGGAGCGATTTCGCGAACGATCGAGCGCCAAAGGATCGGTGCGACGATTTCAGTCGTCGCGCCCGCGGCATCGGTCCACATCGCCGCTTGCACGATCAGCAACACGCCCACGGCCCCTCCGAATCGAAGCGCCGCGGGGATGGCGTCGACCGCGGTGAACAGCACCTGTTTGGAAAACATATTGCGGACCGGATACGTCCACGATCCCGGATGGACAGCCAAGGCCAAGGACGCCCACAAGACCGAGGCGATTGCCGACAGTCGGCCGAAGCGGTCGAAGAACAATTCACCCAGGTTTCCCGTCCAATACCAGACCCAACCGGTGACGCGAGCCACGGCCAAGCGAACGAGATCGAAGGAGCGGATGGAAACGCGAAACACGGTCGGTGCTGACAAGGCCTTTGATCGGACGAAGTGGATTCACTGTCACAATCGGCCGAACCGCACCTCGGCTCCCGCATCGAACCGTTCTAGCACGCACAATCCCACCCCCACACCGCCGATCAACCGGCGCAACCGTCACAGTCCCACCAACCCAAACAGAGCAGCACCGCTGTCCCATCCCCCCAAGTGTAGAACCGCTGTCTCAGCTGTTCCCCCCTGCCCGCGAAGCGGGCACCCCGGAGCGCAACCCAGCCGCCCGCGGCCGAGGGAGAACAATTGGGGACAATGGTTCTACAAAACCCCTCTCCAATTGGTGCCACCCATCAAATACCGCCTCCGAGTGTAGAACCGCTGTCTCAGCTGTTCCCCCTGCCCGCGAAGCGGCCACCCCGGAGCGTAACCCAGCCGCACGCGGCTGAGGGGGAACAATTGGGGACAATGGTTCTACAATGCCCCTCTCCAATAGGTGCCACCCATCAAAAATCTCACCACAATAAGCAACGTACCTGCTAGCAATTAAGGTGGCCGATAGCGCACGTTGCCTGTCCGATTCACTGCGAAGCGGGGCAGCGTGACGGAGTCAGGTTCGGACCCGCTGGATCATTTTGCCCCGAATCATTCAGACACAAATCTCGCGTCAAGCTTCAGTCGTGCGAAGTGGATTAAGAAAGCGAAAAGAGCTCCACTCTTCTTTAAGGACACGCTGCAGCTGACGGTCGAGCGACTCGACGGTTGACTTGGTCTTCGCAAGAGACTTGGCATCGATCAGATTTCGATCGAACAAGAAATCGCAAAAATGCTCTACCGCGATCAGTGTTGCGGGAGCTTTGAAGCGATCCAGCGACATGAACCCCAGCAGCGACGCCAGATGTTCATCAAGCTCTACCTTCGGCACACCTCGAAAAAAATCGCGAATCTCCAGCTTCTCTCCGCTGAACGTTTCTAAAACCAGATCACCCAAAACGTCTGCCGGCGATAAAGCGATCGACCGCTGAGTGTTCAGCCAGCCGACGAATTCGTAGGCGAGCAGCATGCGATTGCGAATCGATTTTGGAGAATCGCCCGACAGCTGTTTTTCTGTCCAGTTTCTTGTGTCCTGGCCAGACACACAGCTGACGATTTCGCGCCGTACGGCGACAAACTCTTCGTCCTGGCTCAGGTCAAACTCTTTCAGAGCAGTCTCCATCACGCGAATGGACTCGTCGCTACCCCCTGCCTGGACACACTCGCGCATGTGTTGAAAGAAAATGCAGTGAAGGATTTCTTCCACCGCCCAAGGCATCAATTGGGTTTCGTCCATGCAGCGGTATCCGGCAAGGACCAATGATTCTGCGGCGGCTTCCAGATTTGCCAACCGCAACATGGTGACCGTTCCGTAAAACGCTTCACCCGTTTCCGTCATTTCGTCGGCGTCCTGGGCGACGGCGGCTTCCGCGCGTGCCGCGTCGTCAATCGCCAGGTAGTGTGTGACGCGACTTCTCAAGAACCACAGCAACCCCTCCCGATACAATTCGCGATGGTTTTCCGCCAGGTATTCCAACAGATGGACGTACCGGGCTGGATCAGACCCCATCTCCGCTTCATGCACCGCCTCGGGAAAAAGAGCCTCGCGCCATTCTGAATCCAGGTCGTCTTCAAACGCGGCTCGGACCATCTCAATGCGTTGATTCCCCTTCGCCGCCGAAAAACGATCCCACCATTTGACGATCTCTGGATTTTCGTCGGCGTGCCCCTCTGAGGAAACCGCGGATGGGCCGAAGTCGAATCCGTCCGACAGCGAGAGCGAGTGGGCGGAGTCGACCGCCAAGTCCTGATTCGCGTGAAACCTTGCCCTTGTTTTTTCACGTTTCTTTTTCGCGGCCGCACGTCGTTTTCGCTCGCGCTTCAGTTGCGTCTTCCGTGTGTTTTTGTTCTTCGCCATGCGATGTCTTCAAAAGGGGCATTCGTTCGTTTTCTGATCGACAGTTTAGCAATACGCCAAGGTCGCAGAACCCGAGCGGGCGATGATCAATCCCTCGAGCTGGAAACCGTAGCGTTCGTCCGTACGGATCATTCTCCACCGGTTGACCGAACACAGTCGGCATCCATTTCACCGGCGTGTCGATGGATGTTCCGATGGGCTGGTCAAACGCCAGAGCTGTCGAGGCCGTCGCAGTTTCTGACTCCCGCGCGTGTCCAGCTGCCAATTGGACCAAACGGCGAAGGGCACGAAAAACTTTGGCGATACTCAAGACGCGATGCCCGCACATCAAAAAAACTTCGCCGCCCCCCTTTAGTCGGGGGCTTGCGCGATCACGACTCCATGCGATGAGAACCAGCATCGTGGAGCCATCCGGAGCGTCCCGCCCGATTCGCCTTTGATCGACACAAGGGGCACAAAAAATCTTGTGGAAATGCGAACCCGCCGGCCTTGCAGGTGTCAAATTGGCAGGTTAAGTTTTCCCCACGCCGTCGACGACGGCCCCGGGCGATTGGCTCAGTTGGTTAGAGCGCTGCTTTCACACGGCAGAGGTCACTGGTTCGAATCCAGTATCGCCCATCAGATAGTGATTTCCCAAACTATCCTCAACTATAAAAACCCCTGTTTTACCGGGTGAAACGGGGGTTTTGCCGTTTGGCGGTTGCTGTTCAATAGCGCCAACTAACCCCGAAATGCAACCACAGATGCAACCACGATTCGGGGCTTCTTCGGTCGCGTCCGCCTCCAACGGGTTTTCGATCGCGGACGCCTTTTGAAATGCTTCTTCGGTCCGCATGGCGTAGTGCTTCATCGCCACGGCCACGGTGTTGCCCAACCACGCCGCCACGTCCTTGGCGGGATACTTGGCCATCAGTTCGGTTTCACGTGACGCACGCAAGTTCTGAAACAACCGTGGCCACGGTTTGTGGCCGGCCCGCTTGATGATCTTGGTGAATTGGCTCCGCAGATTCGCGGCGGACGATCGGTAGCGGTTGACGACGTATTCTGAGCCGGGGCCGTCCGGCGCCCGATCCCATGCGGATTCAAGGTAGGGCCGCAACTCTTTGAAGATTGGCACTTCGCGGACGCCACCGTCGGCATGGTGTTCCGTCTTGCTGGCGTGGACGATCATGCGGCCGGCGGGCAGATTCACATCGGTCCATTTCAGACGCAGCACCTCCGACGGACAGCGAAATCCACCGAAGCGGGCCAACGCCAAGATCGTTTGCCACTCCGCATCACAGTGTTTCATGCAATCGTAGATCACCGATTGTTCGACGAAGTGTTGACGGGCCGTGTTGCCGCCGGTTGTGGTCGGCAGATCGTCAAACGGGTTGGAGTCGATCAGCCCACGTTTGACGGCCTCTCCGAAAAACTGCTTCACCATCCCAGTTCGGCGCCGGACCGTATCCTCGGCCATGCTGGTTCGCTTTTGGTTGGTGTCGCGCCGGTTGCCCTTGGTTTTCAACCACGTTCGCCATTTTTTCGCGTCGGTTGTCGTCACATCCCGCAACAGTTTTTTCTTGCCGAAGTGGTCCAACAGGTTGTCGCGTCCCTTTTCGTACGTTTTCAGCGTCTCAGGCTTCACGTCCGTCCGTTCGGCGAAGTATTCCCGCAGCCACGCCGCGATCGTCAGGACACGGGCCTCGCGTTGAACAACGGACTCCACCAATCCGCATCGGGCCAGCTTGTTGCGCAGCCTATCGCTAATTCCCGCCAGCCAATTCGACGTGGCAAGTTCCGGCGGTTGTCCTCGTGGGACACGGCTCAACAGGTGTTCGACGTGTTCCTTGATCTCTCGCGCGGACCATTCCGGAATGTCGCCCAACCACAAACTTCGATTCCGTTTTTCAACGTCGCGAAACTGCAACCGCCAACCGTTTTTCTTCGCTTCAAAACGCAGACTTGCCATCACTTCAACTCCCATCGGTTGAACCCCATAAGAAAACAAACGCCACGGCGGGGCCGGTATGGGACCGGCTTTTCGGGGATCAACCTAGCCGTGGCAGATTCCAGTTTACAGTGAATGAATCTGCTTCGGTCTACGGGTAGGCGCGACAACAGGCAATACCGATCGCTGTAATGAGTTTTGTTGCCTCTTTTCTTCCGAGATGGATAGGGATGTTGACACTTTCCACGCGTTCAGATTCTCCATCGTCACCCGGAATCGTGACCTCGGCGCAAATCTCAATACAAATTCGTTCCTTGTCTCCTTCGACAGATTTGACCTGCCAAGAACCGCCGTCACCAGCGCCTTCGACGAGAGACTTAAACCAACCTAATTTCTTGTCAAACTTTTCGTTCAACTGCCGCAGCTTTTTGAGTTCATCTTCCATCTGCATCCTCAATCGTTGTTAGGGAACACTTTGCTTTCCGGACTTTTGATCGTGACTATCGGCGATCGTCCACGTTGAAAACGAGCATCGACAAGTCCGAAATCTGACATCTTCAACAATACTCTTTTGGCGGTCCTCGTGTGGACGCCCAGTTCGTCCAAGATCGTCTTAGTCAATCGCACCGGGTTCGAACGTTGAAGTGAGGCAGCGTACCACAGCAGCATCGCCACGGCCTCCGATCGGTTGCCACACTTGGACGCCAGCTTCATCCATTCCAGGGGGATTGGTCCCCGGATGAATCGTTCGCCCTTTCCGTGTCTCGGCAAATCAACCGATCGACGCGTCTCTCGTTTCGGTGTTTTGCGATTGGCCGGTCGTTTGGACTGCGCCGCATGCAGTGCAGCCACCTGCGATTCGTTCGCCGCAAAAAGATCTAAGTCTAAGTCCATCGAATTACCCATATAGGAAAAAGAGATCAATCAATAAGAAGTAGTGAATAAGAAGGTACGGGTCGTACATTCCATACACTTTTGCGGACAATTCGTACCGAAGTTTGGACAACCCGTACCGATTCATTTCTCCGCCTCCGTCGCGAGCCGAAACACCTTTTCCCACATTTCGCGGCCACGGTCCTCGTCAAAATACCGATCCGGCCACGACACGATCTTGGCGTCCGAGTCCAGTTCAAACCCGTCCAAGACGATCTTGCCGGCCTCCTGCATGATCAATTGAGTCTGCGCCACCGTCGCGTTGATCTTGTCGGTATCGGCCTCGATCAAGATGGCGTCGTGGACGGGGCAGCAAACTGTGATTCCGGCCTCGGTCGCCAGCGAACACGCCAGACGCATCATTTCCGCGCCGTTCGCTTGCATCGGGAAGTTCGCCAGCGAACGCGGGTTGTCTCCGCCAATCGTATGAATCGTCCATCCGAAAACGGTTTTCAATTCAAGGGTCAACATGGCCGTGTCCACGTTGGATTGCGACCAACGCCAGAACACGGGGAACGTCTCTCGATGTTGACGCAGCAGGATGCGCGCGAACGCCACAGGTTTGTTGAGTTTCGCGGCCAACCCGAATTCGCTCATCCCGTATTGAGTGGCCAGCATGCAAACCTTGAACGCGGACCGTTCGGCCGGGTGCGTCTTTTTCGTTGCCGACGGTGGAACGGCGCCGGCCATACGGGCGAATTCCAAATACGGGTCGCCAGACGCGTACGCTTGCGCCATGGCGGGATCACCGGACAACGCGGCCGCAATGCCAAGTTCTTGCTGTGACCAATCGACATAGGCGACAGAACGTCCTTGTCTCGGTTTGATCAGTGATCGCAGCCACACCGACGGGCCGAAGATGAACTTATTGTTGGACGGTTGGTTCCGTCCGGATCGGCTCGCAAACGGACGCAGCATTGTCCGGTTCCTTCCGTCCGATCCCACTTCCAGCTTTTCCAGCTTCATTTCCGAGAGCGAGTGACGCAGCTCCCGCAGTGGCGAGATTTGCGGGTAGCTTTTCGCTTGCTGGCGGAACGTCTCGTCGTCCAACGCCAACCGGCCCGAATCGGTTTCGGGCCACGGGATACGGTGGCGGATCAAGTAATCCGCAAACCGATCCTGTTTGAACGTCAGGCCGTCGAACACGCCGAAGGATTCGTCCACAGACGCGATCAGATTCGATTTGATCGGTCCCCACTGACGACGGAACATGGCCAGCGTCTCCACATCGATCGGAACGCCGGCATGCTCCATCGCCGACACGGAGACCATGTACCGACCACGGTGGATTGCATAAGGAAAGTCGATCTTCGGCAGCATGATCGGCAACAACTTGTCCAACGCGTCCACGTCCGATTGGCAGTAGTCCAGAAGGGCCAGCATTTCGCTGGCGTCATAGGGACCACCACGTATCGCCAGATCCCGCATAGAGGTTTTCTCGGTCGCGTCCATCGAGTCACACCCGTGGAACGCCAGACAACCCAGCAGTCCAAACCCGGCCGGCGGTGTCGAGCCGTTCAACATGTTTTTAAACTCACACCACAGATCCAACACGAGCGACGGTAAAGGCCATCCCAGCGAACGAAAACAATTCCACTCGGCCGATGAAAAATAGGCGACGAACAACGCGTTCGGTCCCACGTCAAACGGTGGTCGATCCATCTTGTTGATTTCATCGAATCCGATTCGGACGAGTCGCTTGGAATGAAACTCGCGAGCCACCAAGCAAACGACGTGTGGCCGTTCGCCTGGCGGTTGCGAGAATTCGAAGTCGATCGACCAAACCGAATCAAATCGGTTCAGCCAATCCACGATCACACCTGTCCAAACAATTCCAGCAGAAAGGGGTGGTCTAGCGAACGAATGAACCTTGACTTGAACACAAGCTCCAGGCACTGCCTGAAGTCCAGATCCGGCCATTGTGGATCCGGTAGGTTTCCGGTCGCCTCGTACACGGCATAGCTGCCCGCCTGCATATCGGCTTGGCATCGGACCCAACTATTAACCGCAAGCTCTTGCGCTTCGAGCATCGAGGTGTGCCACGCGAGTGTCTTACCGTCGGGATCTGGCAGTTTCGCTGGCCATAAAAACGGTGACCCGTGACGATTAACGGCCAGGCACAGCCGGACCAATTGGATGAAGTCCGGCAGTTCCGGCCACAACTCCCTTACGACCAAGTAGGACTCGCGATTCTTTTTGTCCTCGATGATGGCCGTCTCCAGTCGGAAGGCCGTATCAGGATGAACTCGACAGAATTCCATTTTGTCGGGCTTGCAGCAATTCATCGTCACGATTTTGCGCTTCACGCCGATCGCACCAGCGGCAGTGCTAGGGTCGATTCGCAACGAGACCGGATCAAACGGGTCCGGCTGGGATTCGTTCTTCGGTTCGGCCCCGGTGGCTGGCGTCGGATTCGGCGCCGCATTGTCAGCAATATCCGGAAACAGTTCTTTGCGTTCCTGCTTCGGTGTTTTTTTTGCTTTTTTTTTCGTCGGCCGTTTCGGTTTGTTATACTCAGACATGGATAGCTTCCTCGGCCGGTAGATGTTAGTGGCATCACCGGCCTATTTTATTTCGTTGTTGTCAATTTCCGCGAACGCAGGGTCCGGTGGAATTTCTGTTCTTTTGTGGGGGTAAGCCCAGGGACGTACGCCAGCTCGTATCGCAATACTGAGGCATCCGAGTGTGACCGTTTGGAATTGGTGGTGGGCGGGCTCGCAACCATGACAAAAGCCGCATCTCGTCACGCACCTTTTGACTTGGCCGCCAGATGTTGAATCACAGAGTGCGGATCGAACAGCACCTTGCGCCCGACTCGGATCACCGGCAGTTCATTGTCTCGCAACATAGTGTCCAACTTCGGCAGGCTGACATTGATTACCTGCGCCAATTCGTGGCGAGTAAGCAGTCGACGACGATTTGCAAGGCGATCCGCGACTCGATCGGCTATGGCGTCGGCAATCGTTTCCAACTCGTAGGGCGTCATTGATTACCCTCCGGTCTTGAATTACCGCCTTCGCTAGATGTTCCGTCGTTCGGGATTGCATTCCGTAGTTCCCGCACATCAACGCTTAGGCGATATAGCCGCCGCAGCAGATCTCGCTCCCGCCGCGAGTGATTGATTTCCTTCGCGATTCTCTCGGGCGAAGGCACCGTATCTATCGTTTTCATTCATTTTCTCCGCACCTAGGGGTGAAGCAACGGTGTGGAGTTTGACTGGTCGTCGAAATCAATGGAATCGACAGCCAGATTTCGTTGTTTCGTTATTTCTTTTTTGGTCTGCCTCGTCGATCAAAGGGCCACTTCGGACTCTCTGGATTCTGCCTCGCCCATGCCCTTCTAAGTGCTCCTGCAATACCAGTTTCGGAATCCAGCAACTCCCAACCCTTATCGCCGCCGATGTTCGCCAACCAGTCCTTGAGTTCCCCATTGGTTGGTTGTTCATCCTTTTCTTTCAGAAAATAATTCAGCAGTGCGTTATCCCGTTCAATGCGAAGTTCGGCGGCCGATTTCGGACTGTTGCTGCTCTCTTTCTTTTGCCTGGGTGGATCATGCGTTTTCTCACCATCGCGATTCTCCAACTCGCTCCATATCCGATCTCGATAGTCGATTAGAAGATCCACGTATTCCCGGAACAGGTCAACAAGCTCTTTGTCGACTTGGACAATCTTCCTCGTCGACTCTACTAATCCAATTCCCTCGACCAACGTGCCTCGATACATCGCGTCGTGCACGCGGAGCATGATGTTCTCAGCCCTCTCTGCGTGAACCTCATTCAGCCAATCCTGCACCTCAGTTGGCAACGCTGGAAAGCTTGGCTCTGGCCCACTGTTTGAAACGCGAACGGGCTGGTTCAACTCTGCTTCTGCAACTTGGCGTTTGAGCCAATCTTCGCGTGCCGCAATTCTCCTCGATCGATCTACGATCATCTGTTCACATACACTGATATAATCGCAAACAGCGTCCGCCAAATATTCAAGTTTTCTTGCGTTCATTGCTGATCGAATACAATCGATTGGGGAAGCGGACCGAAGCGTCTGAAGCGGTCCACAGATGCTGGTTCCTTCTCGCTAAATTGATCTGCTCTGGCACATGATACAGCAGCCTTCGCAAGCCCTCCCTCCTCCGGAAATAGTCGCATTCATTGTGCCCCGTGCCCGACATGCACGCCCGCGAGTCGATAGCGGTGATCGATTTGCCTCACCTTAAGCAACCAAATTGGGCTCGTACGAGCCTCCTTCCCGTGATGATCAAGATCGGCTTCCTTCCCATTCTACCGCTGTAAGACCGCCGGAAGGCACTACGCGAACCCATGAACTCTTCAATCTATGCGTCGTCGTGTTCGCGTAGCCTGCTGCCGATCATTTGCCGTTATGCAAATCTGTGGCGAAAACAATTTTCATCATTTGTTTGTCGAGGCTGTTTGGGTGGTCTCTACGGATCAAGATCTCGCAACACACGACGTCGTCTTCTGGTCGGTTCGCTTTGCCAAGCACGGGATTCAAAGTTAGACGTTGACAACCTCTGCAAGCTTCCGGACTGGAACCCCTTCAATTCGACTGCGAAACTCGCTGGCCGAACGCCGTGTGAACGTGATGATGGAGCAGCTCGTCGGCAGAGACTCTGCTCTGCGGCAAATATGCTGCCCTTCCTATGATCGTTCGGATCTTGCCCATTCCGGCACCATCAAAAGTCAACATGCGAAGGAACTGGTTTCGATTGTGGCGATCGGCTCACGGTTGAACTCACGCAGACATGGTGAACTGTTGCCCAACAATGGCTCATGCCAATCCTTTCGAATTCTCATAGTGGTCGTCGAACATTCGCTGGAGGCTGACCAGAACGTTGACGTACTCGTGCGAAGCGATGCCATTTCGTAGGCACTGCACAGTTAACGCGACGGCATCGTCCGACTCGTCATCGCTCGTTCCGCTGGTGACGCACGCCATGGGAATTTGCTCGTGGACTTCCAAGCACGCCACCAACCAGATTTTGGCCTCGTGACGGGTGGTCGAACCTTCGATCGTATGGTCAATAAGTTCGACTGTAAAGGAATCTACGCAGGGTCAGTCTTCGCAGATCGATCGTCGTGATCGAAGGCTTCTCTTCGGCTGCATTTCCGTATCACTGTGACACGCCCCCCTTGCTGCCTTGAACAAGACGTGTCCTCGCACTGAACCAGAGCCTGCCGGCCAAGCTTCCCTCTCCCCGCGACATGGAGACGAACAGTTGCACGTCCCTGCAGCATGAACGCACTTTACACGCCACACAACTGAAAAACGTATCGCTGTGTAGACGCAAATGACCTCCCCGTTTGGCGCGATCGAAAACAACACAATTCCAATTGCGAGCGAAGTCAATCACAAACTCGAAGATTTGCCAACTCGTCACAAGAACCAATGGCTTTCAAGCGGCATTGGCTCCAATCCAACAATCTGTCGCGAAAACTCAAATTTGGCGAAATCAAAAATGTTGTGTACCAAAGGTTTGAAATGTTCATTCGCGTCCCGACTGAAGTTGAAGATTAAATGCCGAACAACACACGCAAGATTCAGCCCAACGAGGCGCCCGCTGCATCAAGGAACGGGCTACGAGATCCGGATTGGCGGTGGCGGCTTGCCATGAGTTTCGTGCCGATCTCTGACGCGGCATCGCTGCCAGACGCAACGTGCTGGGACTTGGCTGAGTTTTTTCAGCACGGCGACGAGTGGATCACTTCGTTGGATGGCACTCGACAGTTCTCGATCGGGCCACTGCTGACGATTTTCAACGATCGGCTAAAACGCCTGACCCTGGAATCGCGCGTGCTTGCCTTTCGCGACATCACGGTTGCCGCCGAGGCAACGTGTGTCCCGGTTCAGGTCGCCCACGACTACTGCAGCATCTTCTTCGATGTCAGCGATCGCCTGCACGCGGTCCGGGCGATCGACGGCAAGATCATTCATGCGGCGGGCCACTGCGACGACACCGTCCGTCGCGAACTGTACTGGCACGCGTACTTCGGCGGGCCGCTGGTCGCCGAACACTGGCTCTTGCACCTGCCTTTTATCGGTTGCGGAGCCGAACACGACTTGGAAACCCCAGAAGGCCGACAGCGGGAGCAAATTGAACTGACGATGGCATCCCGCGAACCGGCTGCCGAGTTCTACGACCCGAAGCTGTTGCCCTTCTACCAGCAGCTACTCGACCGGGAGCCGAAAACCTGTCCCTACGCCGAAAGCGTCCTAGATCACGTTACAGACGCCCTGGTTGACCACTGGCGCCGTACGCCGACCGAAGTTGCCCGGAAGATCCTTGATTGCAAAATCGCTGCCTAGCCATCAACGGAGAACTCGAATGTCCATCAACCTCCGCCGAATCGGCGTCAACTCGTTTGTGACGGAAACTTCACGCCAACAGGGACAGGTCGTGCAGCGTCACCTGGGGAGCTACAAGAACCCGTTCGTACGCTTCATCTACCGGAAATCCGAGTTGCAAAAGGCGATCACAAGGGTGCTCCGCATGGAAATGAACGCGATCCGCAGTGAGTGCCGCGAGATCGAGCAGACCATGAAGCTGCTTGAAGCGCTGATGAATCGCTTTTTCGTGTTCCTCCGACTCGCCGATACCCGTTTTAAGGAACCGTCCTCGATGTCGAAGCCAGACGCACCGGGCCAAGCAACGCAGCCCGTCGCAACCAAGCCTGACTGGGAACGAATCGACGAAGCCCTGAAGGTCCTTCCCGCCAAATACGCATTCGGCAAGCTCTGCAGGCGGGCCGACGCGGGAGACCCAGAGGCCATACGGCGGCTCGATGAGCTGATCGAGCAAGCGCCCGAGATTCTCGAATCGACGGCGGACCTGATTCGGTTTGCCAAGCAGGCGGTGCTGAGCGGGATTTCAAGCGACAGCATCGTATTTACCAAAGCGATGATGGCCAGACTCCAGGGGATCGAAGACAAGATCAAGGCGGAGCACGTCGAAGATCCCATCCTGGGCCTGATGGCAGAGGTCGTAGCGATCAGCCAACTGGACGCGATGCGCTGCGTGATGCTGGTCCTCAACGGGCATGAAAACAAATCCGACGCGGATCACATCCAAAAACTTGCCGACCGATCGGTGCGACGGTTCGTCGGCATTCAGCAGACGTACCAACGTCTCGTCCGGCAAAGCAGAAGCAGACGCGTCATTTCCTACTCGCGCAAAACCAAATAGTCAGTCTTCCGTCACCCCGAACCGAACCCAACCCCATCATGACCACTTCGCCTCAACCCGCGGGCCCACCCATGCATTCTCCAAACGCAGAATCCCAAAACCATCTTGCGGCGATGAATGACGCCGTTGGTGTCGCCGAGGAATTCCTCGCGACGCTGCCGGGGAGCCGTCACAGCAGCTGTGTGTGCGACGTGGACGAGCGTGCCGCCTATTTTCGCGACGATCCCTCGGACCGCGTGTGCCTGAGGTTTGGCCGGATTAACAACCACTCGGGCGGATGCCTACATGTCGAGGTCTCTGACGAGCATGGTGAGACGTTCTACACGGTGTGGATCTGCGATGAGATCGTACCAATTGCGATACGATTCGCTATTGCCAGGCAGATTCCGGCAATGCTCAGATTCGTCGCCCACCATGCACAGGCGGTAGCTGCCGTGCGGGCTGAGACCCTTGCCAAATTAGTTGAAAGAGCAGCAGCGACGATGCCTGAGCCGGGGCAGGTATGCTGTGTTAAACCGCGGTGATCGATCAAATTCGGAAGCAAGGTTTCCTTCGTCTCCAACACGATTTCGGGAAGAAGGTGGTGTCGCTGGCTGCTTGTCCTGTATTCAGACTTTTCCGCGCCGCGACAGTGACGCTGATAAATGTTGCATTTTGATTTTCCATTCCCGTTGCAAAAACTGGAAGGTGCAGGACTGAGCCCGCTGAGAACAGGACGGAGCTTCCGAGGAGGCTACGGCCCAGCCCCGCAGATCTGCAGAGCGACCGACAGCCAAATGTAAGCGATGGGAATGAGCAAGCGACAGTCTCTAACCATCCTGTTGTGCCACACACTCCTTCCACCCTGCCAACGCCCGTTGGGTCAGGTGAGGGATGGCGAACTGCTCCTGTAGTTCTTGCTTTTCGGGACGTTTCAGCGGTGTTTCAAGGATACAGCGAGGCAGACAAACGGCTTCAACTTCGACGTCGCGCTCCATGCCTCGCACGAACATGAAGTGTCGGTGGCCCCTGCGAATTACTGTAGCTTGAGGGCACAGCTTCTTCCGTATGGCATAAATCGGCGTGATGATCCTCCAGACGGATCCATCGCCGAGGCGATAGTCCTTTCCGCCGATGTATCCGTTGAACTGGCCTTCGACGTGGGACATGCTGACGATGTACGAGTTGCTGACGTGCATTATGGCTGCTCCCATGAGCGACTGAGTGTTGGATGTGTTCAATGCCAGTAGACCTCGCAACGCCAAATTCACGAAATAGCTGCGAGTCCGTCCGCGCGTTGGTGTCCTATTTGAATTGCCGACTTCGCTGAGCGCAGGGTGAGCGACGCTCGAAACGCACTCTCATGATCCGCGTTTTCCCTGCGGGATCTTGGGCAATGCCGTGAGGGGTTTCTCGACCTTGATTCGGCGCCATCGATCCCGTCAAATCCACAGCGTTGTTTCCTTGCTCCGCATGTCGCTGGAAACACTGCTCGACTGAGAGTTGGAGCAAACGTTTCTGCACAGGGCGTGCAAATTTGGTGCTCTTCTTAGCGGCGATAGAATCCAACCCAGTAGTCAGTTGTTCCTTCGCGTTAGATGAGAGATTCCATGAATATTGCAGAACTTGCCCGCCCAGAAGTCTCCGAGCCGATTGATCCCAAGGATGAGATTCGATTCCCCTACATGGCCAATCCGTTTCATATGAAGTCTAACCGGGCCATGAAAAATCCCGACTACGTGGCGTTCAGGATGTCAAATTGGCATCTCCCTCCCCCACTTCCTGGGCCTGGTGATATGGGAGAATCTCTACTGAGCATTCCAATGACATGGTACTGGTTGGCGGTTGGCTGTGAGGATTGTGTAGCACCATCGGACAAGGCCGCGTATCCCGTGATATTTCCGTTGTGGGCGCAAGCCCACGCAACCAACCGCCGTGAAATCGCGATTGGAGAAGAATTCCTAGCAGAGTGGTCGCTGGAGTTCCGCAGCATTGATCGAGTCCTAAAGCGCCTCCACAAAAAGTCTTTGCTCGTCTACGCGATTCATAACACCAAACACAACAATGTGATTCTTCTCGCAACGCCGACTTTGGAGGAATGAGCAACGCAACGCCGAGACGGAAAGAAACCGTTTCTCGCTGGATGCGAAGACTCGCCAAAACGTACTTGACCAGCGGGCATTTGAAGAAGACGCGAGGATTCACGAGGTTCATCAAACGCTGATGGAGCTCTCGGCGCGATTGGAATTGACCGAACCCTTAGCATGACAACTTGGTTTTGCACCAAGGGCGAAGAGTGGGGGCGTCACTTTGACGCGTCTCCAACCCTTGGACAATTTGCAAGTCCGTGGCAAAAACAATTTTCATCATTTGTTTGTCGAGTAGCTTCCGCAACTCGTTATCAACAAGCGGCAGTAGCTGATCCGCGGCGGACGGATCGCCGTGTTCGATTTCGGAAAGGATTCGGTTGACGTCGGGCATATCACGCGAAATACCAACACGCGGATCCGGATTCCATTGTCCCAAGTCCATTCATGCTGAAGCTACCGCGGAGGTAGCACCAGACTCCACTGGATGCGACAACAGCCCAACGGGCTATGAATCACTGGGTTCCTTCAGCGGATGTGCCATCGGGGCTGGCACGCAAAGCTTAGTGCCCCGCACGAATGTCAACCAAATGCAGTGACTTGAGCACCTGCATTTAATTGCCCAATTGCTCAGCAACGGTCACGATCACATCCTTAGGTGAAGGCCCCAGTTCCATTCTTCGTGATGGCGGATGCATCGACCGAACGCACGTAGGCGATTTCGCTCGCCGCGGTGGTCAGATCCACCGCAGTGCTGAAACGCACGAGTAACCGTGTGGCGGCTGCGTCTCTGATCGCTGTTGTGGCCACAAAGAACGCCCGCGACTGGCCGACCAAAACCTGGGGCAAAGGCATTGGAACGGTAACCAGCCGCGAGCGTCCGATCCTATCGTAGCGTAAAAGGTTGATTGCGAAAAAGTTTCGCTACGCCGAAGCTGGATTTCTTAAATCCGGCTCGCCCGTCAAGCTTGGTCGATGCGTCATTCGTCGTGCCCTGGGGCGAGAATCCCGATTCGGATTCCCGCCGCGAAACCGGCACCCGAGCGCGGACGCCCTGGCTGATCTCGCGGAAATCGCCAGTGCCGGCTGATCTCGGAATCGTTCGGATTCCATCGTGCTTGTTCCGTCACCAGGTGCCGAATTTGGTGCTGTCAGTGGAATCGTGTCAATTCGAGCGTGGATTCCACGTTCCACCCACCTACTACTAACCAACCTTGGGCATCCAAAATCAATGGACATGGTTGAAGCTGTTGAAACCCGACAGACCACCTGCGACAAGGCCGCCTCATGGCGTTGCGGGCAAACGCTGGGAGTTCCTCCGGCTAATCTGGTGTTCTCTCGGCTGTGGAGGGATGCCGACCGAGGCGATCCGGGCGCAAATAGGATGCTGGGCAAACTGATCGATGAAGCCCCATTTCTGCTTGGCTCCATGGTCGATCTGTTTTGTACAGCCCGCGAGTTTGAGCGGAACGACATGATGAGAGACGACTCTACGTACCTATGGATGCACAGGGCAGAAATCAACACGGTGGTGGAAATGATAAGGTCACACCACGCAAACGATCTCTCCTTGACGTTGGCTGCCGAACTGGTCGCGATTTGCTATTTCGACGCGATGAGATGGAAGTGTTTTGCATTAGAGTGTGGCGAGTCCGGTCTCACTTGCGATTACTCCCAGGGAATGGCCTTGAGCTCACTGCAGAAACTTGCCGCCATGTCACGGACTTACTGCAGGCTCGTCCAGACAAGAGGCACCGCTAGACAGGCTCACGGTTTTGAGAGAAACATAAGTCCCGTAGCGTCACTTGCTCTCAACAAATCGCTGACTGTCCATCGACGGACATTCAATCTTGCAGGGCGTCCATGACAAACGGCCACATTAAGTCGGCATAGAAACGATGCCCGGCACCGCCCCAGCGATGCTCATATCGTTCGATGCGCCCAGAAGCCCCGAAAACCCCTAGGTCTTCCTGATCGCTCGCCCGATCGTAGCCTCGGAGACAAGCGAATCCCGATGACCATTGACCGCGGCCAGACGACGAGGAGCAATCAAGCCTGCAACAGCGGGTAGTCCACCCAAGTCGATCAGTTCAGGCACCATGTTGCAATCGCAGTGGAAGATGTACGGTTCGTGCCGCCTCCAGAATCTCCCATCATGAATACTTGCCGGGAAACCACGACTTGTCTGTCGGTTGCCCGGTCCAGGAGCCGCTGCATGTCCCAGCGACGCTCACCGGTTAACGTGCGGCCCGCCAGCAGGCAGTGAATGGCTCGGCTTCGACAAGCTAGCTTGAGGACCAGCGGATCAACTTGTCAACGGGCGAACGCGAGCCTGGCATTCGCCGTCATCGTTGTCCGGTGTCAATTGCGAGAACCAGCGAGACGCCACATCATTCTGAGCTGAAGTATTCGTCTCTTGTTTGGCGATTACCGGATGCCGTCCGGACCTGTTTTTTCCGCATCCGCCCGCGGCTCTTCCCGCCGAGGTGCCAAACGGTGGATTTTGTTTTTCCCTCTCCGCTGCAAATCGTGGCAGTGCGGTCCGGTGCCTGAAACGGTTTGAAGCATGGGAGCGACGCTGGCGCCCGCGTGGCACCAGCGAAGTTCGACGTCGGGCAACATATCGACGGCGCCACGCATCTGGTTCAAGGTGTAGCGGTCCGACGACCCAACGAGACTTCTTCGATCACTCCCGAGACAAGCCGTCTCCCCTGACCGCTGCCAACCCCGATCTCCCCCGTGGCAAGTCCAACAGTGCCGAAAGAAGGCAACAAACGGATACCTCCACCGCGATGTAGAGGTGCCTCCGCGCGGCCACGTTAGCGTCTCGCTGCGTTTCCCACAGAGTTTGTTGGCGTCGAAGGACATTCAGAATTCGGATTTTGCTTCGAGCTTGGTCAATTTTCCGCGCTGGAAAGTGCTCCCGAAGTGCCGGCGGTGTCCACCACCGCCGCGCCGAGCGGAAATCGGTTCGAGCCGGCGGTGGGTCCATCCGAAGCAGGTTAATGGTGCTGAAGACGGAGCCCGTCAGCGGTGTCTTTGACGCCCATGTGGCAGCTTGTTTGGTGGGCCAAAAGCGACGCCGGTTCACCGCCACTGCGTGTAATCGGGAATTGAGTTTTCTGAGTGATGACCATCAGCGTTCCGAACTTCTCTTTTACGACGGCAACTGCGAACTTTGTCCAATGGCGGTTCGACCGCGACCGAATCGCATTGATCGGCCAGTTGTCAGCGTTCGTCGTAGGGGATGACGGGCTCGTACCTGCCGACTGCCGGGCCTTACAAACCGAACGGTTCGAGCTCTCTGGCAAACTCGTCTGCCGATTCAATGCGTCGTTCACGATCCCGATGAAGCGCGCGTTGGAGCAGGCCCGATAGTCCGGCCGGGAGACTTGGGTCGATCTCGTCGATCGGTATTGGCATCACATTGAGCTTTTGGTGAACGATCTCCGCCGGAGAGTCGGAGTCGTGAGGGAAACGCCCTGTCAACAGACGATACAGGCAAACGGCGATCGAGTAAACATCGCAATCGGGTTCGGCATACTTGCTATTGGTGAGCTGCTCGGGTGACATATAGGCGATTGTTCCGCACACCGCTTCGCTGGCGGTAATTCCTGAATAGCCGGCGGTCTCAAAAAATTTGGACAGCCCGAAATCGGTCAGTTTGACGAAGAGCCGTCGGTTCTCCACCCCGGTCAGGATGTTGCTGAGCTTGACATCGCGATGGACCACGCCCTGATCATGCGCGTGTGCAAGCGCGGACAATATCTTGCGTACGATCCCAATGCACAAACGAAGTCTCTTGTGTTCGGGGTGTTGGGCGAGAACGTCGTCGATCTGACGGTTCTCCACATATTCCAGTATCAAATAGGGATGGTCACCAGCGATTCCGAACCCGTGGTAGCCAACGATATTGGGATGCTTGAGTTGCGAAACGATTGAGATTTCTCTCATGAACAGTTTCTTGAGTTTCTCTGAACGTGCGGCGTCCGGTAGCAGTGACTTGATTGCAAAACGCTTTTGACTGCCCAATTGGATCGCATCGAAGACTACTCCAAATCCGCCTCTGCCAAGCTCGCCTGTGATTTCAAAACCATCGACGCCGATCTGGCGAATGGACGACGCTTCATCATCAGCGACTGTAGCCACGCTTCGCCCGAGACTCATTGGCGTGCGAAAATGAAATTCAATGGGCCCAACCGAGAACGATGAATGATAAGAAACCTCCTGTAGCATTGCGCCCGACGACTCATTTGGAAATGTCACGACGAGGCAACGATCCGACTCCATGATGAAGCATGCGGTTCGCTGGGCGATTGCTCCATGCGTGATGGTCAAATCTGCCTCCGCAGCACTCCCGAAAATGTACTGTCCTGGCATTGAAAGACGGAAAGCGTACTCCTTTCCCTCCAACGTACCAACGAGTTCCCGCTCAGAAACACTGATGGCGATGGTCTCATCCGGTTCGGAGGTCTGCGACTGCAAGGATTCAATTACGTGTTCGACGACCCATGCAAACTCGGGGCGTAGCTGACGGACCTGGTCAAACACCTTCGCCGGCGGTTCAATTTCAGCGTGTAAACGCAACAACTCGAACAACAACACAGGCGCCTCTTGCTCTGGTACCCTGTCCAGCATCGTCAGTAGGTTGCTGTTCCGGGACGATCGCACGTCATCTTCGTAAACACGACAGATTTCATCGATTCGTCGCTGCGATTCGATTGAAAGGTGAGCAATTTCCAGCTTTTTCATGTCGCGGCAGAGTGAGTTATTGGAGCGAATTGGTGCAGGACGAAACCCGTTCTCAATTTCAACAGCGTATCTTCGATAGATACTTTGATTCATTGGTGCGGTACGCGGAAGCCCGGTTGGGGCGCCGCAATCGACGCGTTGCCGACGGCGAAGATGTGGCGTTATCCGCTCTAGGCAGTTTCTATGAGCGGTACGGGGAGACGTCGATTCGGGCGATCGGATCGGAGGACTCGCTTTGGCCGTTGATCGTAACGATCGTGCACCGGAAGACACTCAACCAAGCAAGACGCGAAGCTCAGCTCAAACGTGGTGGCGGCGATGTGCGTGGCGATTCCGTCTTGTCTGAGCTTCCCGTCAAAGCCGAGGTTCGCTGGGACTCCACTCCCGACGCCGTCGTGGAATCACTCGAAACAGTCAATCGGTTGCTTTCCAGCCTCCCCCCCGATCTCGCTGAAATCGCAAACCGACGACTCGAGGGACATACAAATGCTGAGATCGCGGCCCTGATCGGCTGTTCCGTGGCAACCATTGAACGCCGACTTAAGCTCATACGGTCAATCTGGGCGCAAGCGATCGTATGAACGGCCGAATGCGGGGACGTGCAGCGTACTAAATCACCACGAGCCACTGCTGCCCTTTTTGAGTCGTTCATTGCTCACGGAAATGCGAATCAAGTGCTCCACGGTACCATCTTCTTCGATCAGTGACGACGAAGAATTAAATCGGTAGCTGACCCATTAGACGCTCGTTATTGAACGGATGCGTTGACTTCGGCAGCTGTGAAGGACAGTTTTACCTGCGGTTTCGATTGACGGTATCTGTCAACCGCGTTTTGCGAGACGCCCGTTTTTTCCAATTTCAATTCCCGCAGTTCCGTCATTTTCTCAAGACTTGTGAGAGCGGCATCGGACAGGACCGTTGAATCTTCCGATTCGTTGGTAACCTCGAGAACCTGGATCGATTGCGATGTTGACAGTTTCTCGATGGAGGCGTCGGATGCGAGGTTGCTGTTGATTCTCAGCACTTCGAGTTTCGATAAAGAGGCTAAGGCAGTTGCGTTCTTCAATTCGATCTGAACGCCACGAAGGTCGGCCACGTTCAGTGACTTCATCTGCGCGATGGTTTCTGATGTATCGTCACCCAGTCTCATATGACGCCGCCCGTTCGCACGATGCAGGCTCAGCCAGGAAAGATGCTCCAGAGGGAAATTCCGAAGCACCGATGCGGTCACGTCTTGGGCCTGGCTTAGGTCCAGGATTTCGAGTCGAAAACCAGCGTCAAATTTCGGAAGAATGGCTTGAGTCCAATTCGTCGTTGCTGGAGCGGAGATCTTCACCGGTCCCGATATCTTCGCGAGCGGT
The DNA here is from genome assembly GCF_008035925.1 of Stieleria maiorica. Classification (NCBI taxonomy): domain Bacteria; kingdom Pseudomonadati; phylum Planctomycetota; class Planctomycetia; order Pirellulales; family Pirellulaceae; genus Stieleria; species Stieleria maiorica. The sequence goes on along the minus strand of NZ_CP036264.1, from coordinate 6,006,655 downwards.
GAAAAGTCGACTCCCGCAACGGAGACCCACTTCCTAGGTCCTTTCCGTGATTGGGTATTGAGACGAAGCCTTTGCCCACCGGTATCGGCTGATTCGAATGTTATAAATCCGCCGAGCTTTTCCGCTAGGTCGCGGACGTCGCGAAGGGCAGGACCAAACCGTTCTTCGGCCAGCGCGATCGATGCATCGCTTTGCGGATAGGGTGGAACGGCAGGCTTGGGGGCATCCAGACCATCGGTTTGCACGATCGTTTTTTCCACGACGAAATTGCCCCCATTGGCTGCCTTCACTGCTGGAAACAACCGATTCGGGTGCCAAGAATAGGATTGCAGACTCAGTCGGTCAGGTGCTCCATTGAATTCGAAGAGTCTTTTACCGTCCCAGTTGATGACGATTCCATCCGGCGATGAGATGATCTGAATCGAGTGCGTTTGACCATTCTGGAACTGCCTTTTTTGCACGTTGGTCGAGTTGTACGCATAGGATTTGCCGTCGATATCGCTGATGCCACTCCCGCCATTTCCATCAATAACGCAGCAAGCTGGAAAGCCTCTGTGTGGAACGCACACCACAAACGTTCCACCGGTGGATTCTCTACGTACCATTAGCTCCATCCGATACGCTTCCGGCAGGACGGCGGGAATCTCAAGAAAGGACTCGGGGTCTGGACCATGCAAAACAATCGCACCATTTTCCGTCCGGTCGGCGGCTCCCTTGACCAAGCATTCTTCTAAATTGTCTGGTAGATAATCGATTAGTGAGTGGCGCTCCGAACGGCTCGAGATCTCTTTTTCGGTTCCATCTGACGACGCAGTTCGACGAGCCTTGCTCTGGCCAACCTTCGCAGACGCCCCATCACTGACCATTCCCGATCGCGTGGACGTGGGCGCCGTTCTCGTGGGTGATGGCGATGGCTCAAGCAGCATCGACACGTTCGTCTTGGAGTCCGGGGTTCCGTTTCTGTCCCAAGTGATCACATGGTTGTGCGTGGTCGGCCACCCCCGGCGACTTGGATACGGATCGCCAATTGAGAACACCTTGCCGCCTCGGAAGACCTGTTTTCCCATTGACCCTCCGGACTGAAATTCTTTCAAGGTCGAATGTGCATGCAACGGTCGGAACTCAGGGGTTCGGCCACCCTTTGATTGAACGAGGGTGGTGTCCATTGCCGGCAAGACCCAGCCATCACTCGAGGTGGTGCCCGGAGGCAATTCAGCGGCGGGACGTGGTTGAGCAAGCATGTGAGTGATTCGATCGATCGTCCACGCCATGGTGGTCAACTCCTGGTCGATCGTCATTGCGTCATTGGGTTGTGCCGACTTCTTCGCGATAAGCTCCTTACCACTCCAGCAAAGATGTGCGTGGGTCCAGGGAGTCGGAAGTCGGGCTTGTTTTTCCATTGCCGAGACGAGCGTGACAACGGAACGTCCTTCTGGATCATTGTATGTGGCCAGTTGTCCGTCCTCAGAAACACTGACCGATCTGGCGTCTCCGGCGCGGATCGACTGCGACTGGATGACTCCATCATCATTGAGTCGATAAACCTGATTCTCTTGATCGACCAACAACACCACGGGTCTCTCGCGATCGATGCTTGTGACGATCCGAATGATCGACTCGGGGCCTTGGAGTTGTTCCAGGATTTCGCCGGATCGCGGATCGAATACCAATAGCGTCGCGCCCTCATAGGCCAATGCTTCTTCGGCCTCATTCTCGGGAACTGGTAGTGCAATCTCGTCCCGGCCGGCGGCATCCGGGGGCTTATTCGCATTCACGCGAGCGCCGAAACAGCTGATTCCCACGAGCAAGTTGCCTGTCCGAGGATCAAAGTTGATCGCACCCGCGGAGGCACCGGACAGGCGAAGAGTACGGAGATGCTGTCCATCTTCCGCCTGCCAAATATCGATATCGTTGCAACCGCATGCCCCACAGCTACCGCTCTGGCCAGCAGCCGCGACGAGTTTGCCCGCGGCATCGGTCGCCAACATTTCGTAGTGACAATCACTGGCGACCAATTCACGTGGTGACGAAGGAATCGCTGCGCTGACCACATAAGCCGCATCGAACTGTGCTAACGCGAGGCCTCGCCCTGAAGGCAAAAAGATCGCTTTTCCCCTTGCCGTCGTCATGGGGATAACTTTAGCGACAGGGACGGTTCGGGTGCGGGTTTCCAGTCTGCACTTCGTCACCGCAACCGACCGCGTCCTTTCTTCCGTGCGATACTTGGTACACTGAACGATTCGAGTTTTTTTTTCTTCCACTTGAACAGCAAATACGACTTCCATCGCAACGGCTGTCTCTTCTGCTTCAACCGGTGCAAGCCGTACCTGTTTCGTCAACGATTGATCCGAAAACAACTGGATGCTTCCCCGTTCGTCTGATTTCAGAAAAACCCCCTTTTTTAATTGGTGATCGGAAACCAGCGAAATGCCCAGGTTATTTTTCGTCCGTCGAATCTTTCCTTCGAGAATCGCGTCGAGGCGGCTTTGATCCGTCTCCACGAGTGCCCCGGCAATCGTGTCCGGCTCATCAGGGCTGCGGGTCCCTTTCAACACCACTGTCTTCGTGACTGGCACGCACACGGTGTAGGTCTGTTCGATCTCCTCGGTGTACGGGACCTGAACGGTATACGATTGCTCAATTTGCTCCATGTACGGAACTTGAACCGTGTAAGGTTCCTCGCGCGTTTCATAAACTTGGTAGCTTGCGGGGTAACGGTAGTCAGTCCAGAGCCGCTCACCGGTCGCGAGGTCATGAATGCGATAGCCATCGCCCGCCGGTGCCAGGATGCGTCCTAGCGTGGCGTCAACATCGACAAAGCGATAGCTGACACCGGGTTCGCCGACATCGAACATTTTCTTGCCGATTGCGATTTGCCAACTGCGAAGGTGACTTCGGTACGAAGACCGCCCATCGCCCCTTGAACGCAGCGCGCACGGTTCGGCCAGGACTGCGACGAGTTGCTCCGAGGTCACATCGAGATCGATGGCGACCAACCCGTCGGTTTCGAAGTCAGCGATACGCTCCCCAGTCTGCCTGGAGTAGCTTGCAATGGTTTTTTCATCACAGGACACGATCACCAAATCGGAGTCGGGCACAAACGCGCCCGCGATTGGGGATCCGCGTAAGCCTTGCAGTTCGCAAACGCTGCTCCCGTCCGCGGCGCTCACAACCATGGCAAAGCCCACCGCCGCGTCGTCTTCGGTTTCTGTGAAGCGGCTTCCGAAGATCAGGATGTTTTCGCCAGAGGAATCGAAACACGCGAAATTGGGTGCGCCGGATTCAAATCGCCAGCTTCGTAAAACGCGGGTCCCTTGACTCGAAGCCACCAGCTGCCAGATCCGACAGACGCCTTCGCCATCGACCGTCAGAACTTCGTTTCGTTCGGGATGGAAGTCGACGGCATGCGTGCCAGGGGCATGTCCGCCGAGTTCAAACGCAACTTTTCCATCGTTCGTTTGCCAGACCGTCACCACCGATCCGCCGCTGTTGGTACTGAGCAGCGTTCCGTCAAAATTGGAGACCAATCGATCGTCCTGTGGCCCGCCTCCATTAGCGAAGGTGCATCGCGCACCCTCGGGCGTTCGTGACGTTGTCGGCCAAATGCGAATTTCACCCGAGCGATCGCCTGTTGCGACACAGGCAAGATCGGGACGACTCGCCGCTGCGCTGATTTCGGCGAGATGCCCCACTCTCGAAACGGCCCCCTCCATCACATGGCCATCGGAATATCCACGGAAGTAATGTCCCGATGCCAATTCGATTGCACATGTCGGTTGGCCCGGCGAACCACTGTTTACGGGAGCCTCGTCAATCGAAAGCACTTTGCCGCGAAAATAGGTCGGGTTCGGATCCGCACGGTCAATGGGGGCAAGTAGCGGCTGAACGGTCACCACGCTTGGGTCCATTGCGAGGGGCGGTGTCCGCGGGGATTCGACCCACGCTTCGTGACCATCGGGGTGCTCCTCATCGATGATTAATCGCCGGGTGTCCGAGCCATTTTTCACAAGGCATTCGAGTCGTTTTCCGTCGGCGGAGTAGGCGATATCCATAACGTTTCCGCGGATGTTCTTGACGGCACTTTTGACACCCAGGCCGTCTTGCAGATCACGAATCTCGACTCCGCCATCGCCGCAGACGGCGAACAGCCTGCCGGACGGGTGGAACGCTGACGATCGAAAATTGCTGATGTCGCTTTCGCTTTCCGTTGAACGAGCAAGCCGAATCTGATCGCCGTCCCGCGCAACAAGCCACTTACGAACAATCGCCTTGGTCGACTTGCGTGTCTTACGGTTGTACTCTTGATCGTGCAGCGAAATCAGCTCCATGCGCGACGGATGGAATTCCGCAGTTACTATGTTGCCGACGTGCGCAACCGTGAGCGGAGTGTGATGAATGCCGTCCCAAAATCGAATATCTCCTCCTTCGGTCGCGGCGGCCAGGAGCTTGCCATCGTGACTCCAACTCAGATGTCGGATCGGTTCACCGGCATGCAGGATGATGGGCGTTCCCATCAGACGCCGCCTTAATAACGAGTGCTCGATGCCGCGGTCCTTCCACGGGACGCGGTCCAGCATGCGGTGGATCCTCGCGAGGTCGTTTGCTTCAATCACACGCGTTCCGCCGTCGAATTTCCGCGCGTACTCTACTGTTTTTTCCCGAACGATCCGTGATTCCAATTCATGTTCTTTTTGGTCCGATTCAAGACGAACCTCTTTCAACTCCATCTTGGATTGACCAAGCTCTTCGCGACTCGCCGTCAGCTCTGTCGCGGCCGAGTTGAGCTTCACCAGGCCCAGGGTGATTGTCGTTCCGCCTAACATCAAAAAAGTTGCCGCGAGTGCGGCAAGCCAACCTGCAACATGCGGGCGTTTCTTCGCCCAGTGCAACGAGTAATCGATCCATGTTGGATTTCCGGCCTGTACCAATTCACCGTCCAACCATCGCTGGAGGTCGTCGGCCAATTCATCGCAGTCGGCGTAGCGATCGGAAGCATCTCGACTCATCGCCTTCAAGCAGATCTGCTCAAGCGGAAGTGGGACCGCCGACTTCAAATCGGTTGGGTTGGGAACCTCGTCGTGAACGATGCTGGAGAGCAAGCTGATCGAGTCTCCTTCGAACGGCCGCCGCCCCACCAGCCCCTCGAAAAGGATCACGCCGACCGCATATTGGTCGGAAGCGGGCGAAATATTGGACAAGTCGCCTTCCACTTGCTCGGGCGACATGTAGGCCGGGGTGCCCACGAGTTGTCGCGTCGTGTCAGCATCCGCAACAATTTGGTGCGCGAGGCCGAAATCGGCCAACTGGACATGCGAATCCTCATCGATCAATACGTTATGTGGTTTGACATCCCGGTGAATGATGGATTCGCGGTGGGCATAAGCCAGTGCTCTCGACAGTTCGACCAACCAAACGACGAACGCTCGCAGAGCCTCGGGGTCTGGACTGGAATGGTCGGTCCGTTTGAGATGGTCGGCGAGCGTTGTACCGGGAATGAATTGCGACGCGATGAACATTCGTTCTTTGTCCTCGCCGACTTCGTAGACCGCGACGATGTTTGGATGGCGCAGACGAGCCGACGCTTTGGCCTCTCGCAACATCCGCTCTTTGCGCTGTTCGGTCGTCGCCTTTGCTCGCAGGACTTTCAGCGCGGTATGCCGGTCAAGGAGCGGATCGTACGCGCGATACACGTCCCCAAAGCCGCCGGAACCGAGTATCTCTTCGATTTCGAATCGCCCGATCGCGGTCCCGCCCTCTTTTGCGTCGGTTGGTTTTCTAGCCTTCGACACCGCTTGCCTAATCGGACGTTCGGCAGGAATTGCCGGATCGGTCAACGCGTCGCCCTCGGCGGCCATATTCGCTGGTGGAACCGCCGAAGTTGTCTTGTTTTCAGCTAGTACACCCGTCGACTTAGTCTTCTCCCGCGTATCCGCGTTTGCAGTAGATCGTGCAGCATCGGTTTGTTGCTCGACGACCGCGCGTTGTTTTGCGGCAGGAATTGGCATTTTGCGGGACGTCGTATTGGCGTCGGAAGCAGATCGGTTGCCTGTGCGTTGCTTACCAGCCGGTTGCTTCTGCATCGCAGAGTGCTTCTTGGCAGGGCGTTTCGTGCCCGTGACCTTATCGTCGCCTCGTTCCGCGGAGCGCTCGTTCGATTGCGTCGAAGCTGACTGTTTGATGGGCTCGGAAAGTTGAGCCGGTTCGTCAACCTGCAACCCAGATTCAATTGATTGCTGTGAAGGCGTTTGGACGGCTCGAATCTCGAAGACATGCTGACAAGCGGAGCACTTGGCGGACCGTCCCGCCAGCTTTGCCGGAATGATCAACGAGCTCTTACACTGAGGGCAAATTGCTTTGAGTTTCATTGTTCTACAGGTAGCTCAAGATTGCGAATGTTCGAAAACTCCCGGTGCGGGACGGCAGAACACTTGGACGTCGTATCGGCTGCCGCTGGCGGATCAGGCTGTTCCGCGGCCAATTTATGTGAACTCTCTGCTCAGGATGTTTCGCCGATGTCCCTGCAAACGGATCCACATCTCCACGACGTCGACAAAAGACCACGCTCCCTCCGCGATGTTCTCGCCGCCCGTCATCAAGTGGTAGCCTTCGCGGCGAGATCGCGAAAGGAACCCTTTTCCGTTCAATTGGTGAGTAAGCTTTTTTTGCCGCGAGAGGTGGTGGGCATGCTTTTGCACGGCTGCGGTGAGCATGGGATTCTCGACCAAAGGTGCAATCCCAAAGTGTTGTCTTTGAAGATTCGTTCGCCAGATGACACCGTCGACGATCGATTCGAGCGATGCTCCGCAAAGAATGACGCATCGAATTTTCCCGGGTCGCATGACAATCTTGCGGGTGTGCTTCTTTCTCGCCTGAGTGACTCGGTCCTGCCAGGTCGCGGTCAACGTCACATTTTTCGAAGGTTGATCTTTGGATGGCGTCCACTTGTACCAGCGAACAGGCCCGCGGTCGTTTAATTCGCTACCGTCGACAAAAACCTTCGCGTCGGAGGGGACAATAATTCTCGCGTACGCAGGTGCCTTCCAGGCATCGTCTGCAGGAGGTTTTGCAGCGGTCTCGGATGTCAAAATGATGCCGGCAGGCCTGCCAACCGAGCGGGGGCCCCGGCTTTCGGGAGAACGGTCGGTCGCGTGTGCCGGCGAAGGCACCGCGAGCATGGAAAAAGCGAAAATGGCTATGATACGATTCATGTCTGACTCTAAGTTGAATGTGATTGGCGACCGATAATCCAATCACGTTCCAGAGTGTAGTCCCCTCACAAACCCTTTCCATTGGGCGGGAAATCTCCCAAAGTCGCTGCACACCTTACACAAATCTCCAGAGATGGACCGAAGGCGCCCCGCGTCCCAAGGTTAAAAAGTCTCACTTCCGGCGACACGACGATGCCTTCGACCCGGCGCCGTTGATTCGGAAATGTCTTGAGAACGGAAGCTCTAAAAAGATCGCGTACTTAGAAGCCACCATGATCGACGGTGACGGCGGGCGAAGGCCGCAGAAACGACGCGCGGATTACAGTGATCGCCAGCGGGCCCTCGCTCACCGACGAGACGCACGTATGGCGGGAAAACAGCGTTGCGGTTGCGGAAGTGGAAAGATGTTTAAGAACTGTTGTGCCAGTGGTTGACGTGGGATTCGTTTCCGCGATCACATCTTCAACCACCGACCGTGGGTTGATTGGGTCTTGGCAACCGTTTCGTATCCACACCGCGTTCACCCAACAAACGCACCCCCTAATGAAATCCGCCATCAACCGAAGTACGGTCAATGGGCTAGAAACCGCCATTAGCTGACGCGATTCACGTCAGTTTTCGAGATGGCGGTTGCATCGACCGCCGCGCCCAACGAAGCCCGCTTCAGCGCAGCGGTCAGATTCACCGCCGCGCCGAAAAAGCGGTGTCCGACACCGCCGCGCATTAGGTGAACCGCTTCGCGCCGGCGGTGTCCAGGCCGCCGCGCTGACATCGGATGGCACAGTTTTTTCAATGGACAGGACTTTTCCGCTACGTCGAATCGGCTCGCTGGGATGCTTGTTGTAGTTCGAACCTTGTGGTCACGCAGGTGGATCTATCTTGCCAGCAGGGAATCAATGGAATCGTTTCGACTGGATGCGGCCGGCGGGGGGCGTCTGTGACGGACACCGGTGCCCAACCTGGTTCAGACATCCGCTAGCCCGACTTCCCCAGTTCGCTGCGTAATCGCCGCTTTTTGCGGGGTGGCGCCCAAAAAGTTGGCACTACATTTCCGTTTGACGTATTCGCTTGGGAAGATCCAAGCCGAGACGCTCAAGCAAGATCGTTTGATGTTCGCTCGGGTGAGCGATGCAGGCTTGGCGGATTTCAATCCCTTCTTGGGTCGGTAGGACCACATCCATCGATCGAATCTCACTCAGTTCGTCCACCACACGGCGAGGCTCGCTGCCAAGGCCGGCTTGTTCACAGAACCCACCGAGCGTTTTCCACATCACGTAAGACAGAAAACAGACCAGCAGATGAGCGTCCACCCGGTCCTCTTTCTGGTGCCAGATCGGACGGAGTTGAAGATCGGTTTTGTGAATCCGAAACGCTGCCTCCGCTTCGCTCAGTTGCGTGTACGCCTTCCACAGTTCTTCGTCACTCCAATCCTGAACGTTGGTGCGAAGCAAATAACAACCGGCGCTCAATGTTGCCCAATCAGTGTTATTCTTGACTTTTGACCAGATGATTTCCGCCCCACCTGAATCTCGCTCCTTGACCTGCACTTCGAAGAGCCTGGAGGCACGAGTATTTTGGCCGAGCAGCTTGCCGATCTCACGCTCCACTTTCTGAACGTCACGTTTTTGCTTTGTGCAACGCGTCGTCATTGTCTTAAGGCGGGTCTCGATCTTTTCCTCCGACCGGCGCAAGATTGCTTCGTCTTTTCGACGCCGATCTGCTGAACGACACACAACAAAAAGTTCTCCCTTGCCAAGGTCATCGCGACGGCAGAGTTTGACCTCCAAACCGTCGCGAACGCTGTTCCAATCTTTCTTGAGCAGCTCCGCTTCGAACTTCCGTAGCATTGATTTAGGAGTACCAATGATGTAGCGGCGACCACCATCACGAAGAAACTGAATATTGTCCTCGCTGACCATGCCACGATCCATCACCCAAAGACGCCCTGCCGTGCCGTAACGGGACTCCATCGTTTCGACGATCTCTTCAACGGTCGTCACGTCCGCTGTATTTCCCGAGAAAACCTTGTACCCAAGCGGCATACCGCAGCGGGTGACGACCAAGCCAATGCAGACCTGCTTGCAATCGCTTCGCTTGTCTCGTGAATAGCCGCGCTGTGCCTTCGGGTTGGCGGCGGCTTGTCCTTCAAAAAAGGTGCTGGTGACATCGTAAAGTAGCAGGTCGAACTCGATCTCAAACAGTTCTCCGAGTCGTTCCTTGAGATGCATTTCGATCGCATCTTTATGCGGCAACAACTGGTCGAGACCTCTGTAGAGCCGATTGTCATCGACTCGTTCTTGCGGTACTCCGAGCAAAGTCGGCAACGCCGTTTTCGGCAGCCATTGCTCGGCAATGTACAGTTCGCTCGATGGCTCACAGAAACGGGCAATCAGCAAAAGCAACACGGTGGACGACCATGGCACCGCTTCACGTCCTGCCGGAATAAGTCGATCGAACAGCGACTTCAAATTCAGTTTCTCGATCAGCTTCAAAGCGATCCAGGGAGCACCAAACTGGCGGCAGTTCTCCACTCGGACTGCCTTGGCGTTGACTTTGACATACCGCGGTTTGGGTTCCTCCAGCAACGAGAGTTGAACTTGTCCTTTGATCGGATCACTGACGAATGGGAACTTTGTTTCTGATGCAAGCTGGCCAACACCCAGTCGGCCTTCTTCATCGAGCTTGCCGAGCCAAGAAACGACGCGCTGGCGTGGCCCCCGTTCGGTGCGATAAGACTCAACGAGCGCCCAGTAAGCATGACGCTTGCCGTTCTTGGTTCGGAATTTCTGCCGGATGAACATGCCAAGATGTTAGAAATCCCAACAGGCCGGGCCAGTCCAAAAGTCGTCACTACAAAGCGTGTAGCGGGAAACGACGAAAATTTGGGCAAGCGGCAAAAACGTGGCAACGCAAATCAGTTTCAAATCGCCTGATCACGGCCGCAAAAACCGCGAAAAAAATCTTTGAGCGTCTGAACTGGGGAAGTCGGGCTAGGCTTGGAATGTCGAGCGTTATTGTTTACCCGAATGCACATTACTCTCCTTCTGTTCCTGAATCGGATCGAAGAGCAAAAACTCGGCGTAGCAGTTCGAGTGCTTCGTTCCGATGGTGAACGCGGCCTTCGGCGATGGATCCTAGGTCGCCGAGAGGATCTTCACAACGCGAAGTTTGTAGCGGAGTGCATTGCAGGTGTAATTAGCGTGGAGCAAATCATCGCCCTCTCGCCGAACGACGACCTGCAATTCCGGTCCGCCGAAATTGTGAACGGCCAGAATCGGCACTCGCTGCCCCCGCCGAAACACATTGCCGCCGAACGTGCTGGCAAGCCTCTCTTCGACTCGTTCGACGGATTCCCCAAGAACTTCCACATCGACATCATTTGACTTCTGGCCGAGCAGTTTTTCGCGAACCCAACCGCCTTTGATCACGAGCGAGTGTTCCAGATACGCTGAACTCAATGACTGAAGCTTCGCTGATAGCTGATCATCTCGATGGATGTTTCCTACCAGCCAGTCTCCCAGCTCGCCCGTCGCGTGCAAGAGGGTTGTTGCCCGTTCAACTCTTCCGGTTTGACGTTTCGGCGATTTTCTGCAACTGCAAGACCTTGGATTCCTGACCCTCGTTCACCGTGACCCAGCTTTTCCGGCCATCGTGAAAATCAAGGACAAACCTCCGGTCCGTTGCTAGGAGCTTTGAGATGTAGGCTTCGAAGTCGTCAAAGAATCTAGATTCGACTTCCGTCCAGTCAATTCTTTCGGGGGAGAAGAAGCCTTTGACTCGGATCCTCGCTGAGAACGAGTCGCCGCGTACAGCCATGGAGCGTTTTCGACACCACGTCCAGCCGTGCAGTACATGAAACAACGCGACCAGGAAGAAGACTCGCACACCGCCGCCTTCGACCTGCGGCGAAGGGCGGCTGACTCCTGAACCGCAACAATTGCGATCTTTCGGACAGCAAAAGAGCCTGCAAGCATCCGGTTTATCCGATTTTAGGGGTTGTGTGTAGCGTCCTTGAGGGAGGGGGATAAGAATGTGCACTGCTTCAATTGCCCCCCCCCGAGTGATTTTTAGATCCATGACTCGCTTCGCCCCGCAATCCCGCGACAAGAAAGCTCGCCACCGCCGAAAGACTCGACATCACCGGATGGAGCAGCTTGAGCAGCGACTCCTGCTCGCCTCCGACTGGCAGAACCCCTCTCGTCCCCTGGACGTCAACAACGATGGACAGGCGACGCCACTTGATGCGTTGCGGGTGATCAATCGGGTTGCCTTGGATGGTGAGGGCCCGCTTGGCCCCCGGTCGAATCCGCTTGCATCCTACTTTGACACCAATGCGGACGGATTGGTTTCGCCGCGCGATGCGTTGATGGTGATCAACGGTGTCGGGCAATCGAACGGGGCTCCCGTCTACGAACTTGCGGAAGGTGAAGGGGATGTTGCGCCCGCCGGATTCGCCAGCGTCATGTTCACGACGCTGCCAGGCAACGAAACCGAGCTGGTGGATATCGACACGCAGTTCGAGTTCATCGCCGAGCAGTTCAACGAATTGGGATACTTCGTCGTGGAGACGGCGACGGGTAGAGTCGGCGGCCGTTATCCGAACGATCCTGGATACGCCGAAAAGGTCTTCGAGTCAGCCAATCGGCATGTAGTTTATTCGAAGTTCCGTTCCGCACCGCCCGCCTGGGAGATGACACTACCCGCTGGCAGTCATCTCGGCGTTTATGTTTTGCAGCCGGCTGACGACCAAGGCAATCCAGAAAACCACCTGCGCGTCCGCGGCGCGAATTCAATCGCACTCGCGGCGGATGATCAACATCATTCGGCGCATCAGATCGGCTGGGAAATGCACGCCCACAGCTGGCCATCTCACATGGTCGGCGATCGAAGTTTCGATGATGTCTTGATCGACGTGACGATCGGAACCCCCTACCCGTCGAACTTGCCGCCAAAGCTCGATGCCATTCCGGGGCAGACTGTCGACGAAGAGAAACCGTTTACGTACGACGTCGTCGCAAGTGATCCCAACCCCGACGACATCTTGTCCTACTCACTGCTCGACGCCCCAACCGGGATGTCGATCAACGGCCGAACAGGGAAACTCCAATGGACGCCCTCCGAAGCAGTCGGTCCTGGACAAGTCGACGTCACCGTCCATGTCGAAGATCTAGCGGGTGAATCAGACCAAACCTCCTTCACGATCGATGTTCGTGAAGTCAACAAGCCACCGGTGCTTGCCCGGGTCGAAAACCAACGAGTCGAAGAGCAGACGGAGCTCAAGCTTCAACTGACAGCGACCGATCCCGATCGGCCCGCAAACACGCTCACCTATTCGATTGAATCCGGCCCGAGCGGGGCTTCGCTGGACCCGGTCACGGGGGCGTTTTCGTGGACGCCGACCGAAGCGCAAGGCCCGGGAGACTATGTCTTCAGAGTGCGTGTTTCCGATGGCGATGAATCCGACGACGGGACCTTCACCGTGGTCGTCAGCGAAGGCAACAGGACGCCGATCTTGTCGCCGATCGACGATTATGTGGTTCGAGTCGGTGAGCCCGTTCAGTTCACGGCCCAGGCGACTGATCCAGACATCCCGGAAAACCGTTTGACGTACCGGCTTGCAGCCGGCGCGCCTCCCGGGGCAAGCATCGACGCAGATACCGGACAATTCAGCTGGACGCCCACGGGACAGCAATCGCGTCAACAGTACAACCTGTCGGTCGTCGTCAGCGACAACGTTGATCCAGAAGCTATGACCGACATGCAGTCCTTTGTGGTGACCGTGGCGAATTCCGCACCCGAGATGGACGCGATTGAAAACCAGGGTGTCGACGAGTTGACCGAGTGGACGTATTCGCCCTCCGCAACCGACATCGACCTCCCGAGTGATTCGCAGACGTATTCGCTGCAGTCCTCTCCGGCCGGGATGCAGATTGATCCCCAGACCGGCGAACTTTCCTGGACGCCAACCGAGCTTCAAGGACCGGGCAGCTATTCGGTGGTGGTGGTGGTCAGCGACCTGGATGGAGCAACGGATACCGAATCATTCACGATTGCAGCGCGAGAAGTGAACGTCGCGCCGGTAGCGGAGCCAATTCTGAATCAAACCATCGATGAGCAGGCCCTCTTCTCGTTGCACGTCACCGCTACCGACGTCGATCACCCGTCCAACTTGCTGCAATACACTCTGACACAAGGACCTACGGGCGCCCAAATCGATTCGGCCACCGGCGAGTTCTCTTGGACGCCGAGCGAGGCCGACGGGCCGGGGACGTATCCGATCGTGGTGACGGTGACGGACAGCGGAACGCCAACCCTATCCGATCAGGTCTCGTTCGAAATCACGGTTGGTGAACTGAATCGGGAGCCGGTGCTGGATTTCATCCCCGACCAGACGGTCGACGAAGAGACAACTCTGAGGTTCACTGCCACCGCAACGGACCCCGACATTCCGGCAAACAACCTGACCTTTAGCGTCACCGGCAACCCGCCGACCTCCTCGATCGATCCGATTACCGGCGTCTTCACCTGGACGCCATCGGAAACCGAAGCACCGATGAATTACGTGATCCAAGTCACGGTGTCCGACAACGGGAATCCCTCGCGGTCCGATTCTCAAGAAGTGATGATTTCGGCCTTGGAAGTTAACGAAGCACCCGTGCTTCAAACAATTAACGACGTGACGGTGGAATTGGGCGAGACGGTGGCCTTCACCGCGATCGCGACCGACCCCGATTCTCCTGTGAACACACTGACGTATTCACTGGACCCTGGAGCACCAGACGGCGCATCGATTGATCCGGAAACCGGGGCATTCAGTTGGACACCCTCTGCCAACCAAGACGAAGGGGTCTATCCGATCACGGTGACGGTCACCGATGACGGCGATCCGATCAAGGACCACAGCCAGACCTTCGAAGTCAGCGTCGGATCCTGCGCCTTTCCCAACCTCGACAACTGGACCGTCACCCAACACGGCGACACCAAAAACCCAGGTTCGGTCGTGGTCGACAATTGCAGTGCGGTGATGACCGAGGGGGACTCGTTCTTGGTCACACTTGGACAGGCATTTGTCGTTCCAGATGCACCATCAGCGCTCGAATTTTCTTTTGATGACCTAGTGTTTGACGAGACAGACACCGGTTTCATTAATGATGCCTTCGAAGTTGCCCTACTGGATCCATTTGGCAATTCACTGGTCCCTTCGATCGACCGTGGGCACGATGCATTCTTCAATGTGACCGAGCAGATTGCGACGGCGGCAGCCTCGGGTGTGACGATCACCGAAAATAAGGTTGTCGTCGACATTTCAGGCCTGACAACCGGCGAAACGGCCAACTTAGTATTCCGTCTTATCAATGATGATGCTGATTCGGCGAGCACAGTACGTATCACCGAATTGCACTTAGGTGGGCTTCAATCGACAAGCACTGGAATCGCTGCCGTCACTGAGTCCTCTAGCCGATCAAACGTTCTGACGCAAACGTCGACAAACATTTCACCGTACCTCGTCCCCCCGGGTGAGATTCAATCAAGCCTTGATCCGGCGACACCCAAAAACTCGGATTCTGCTAGCGTCGAGCAAAGCAATGATTCAGCCGAAAGCTCGGTGTTCGTGCAGTTCAAAGATTTCAGTGATACGTCAGCCTTAAAGCTCAATGGTGCTGCCCGAACCTTAAATTCTCAAGACGGGCGGGTGTTGAGGGTGACTTCAGCTGGCCCCAGTCAGGCCGGTAGTTTTTTTAGCAGCACACAAGTTAACGCCGCCGATTTCAGTTCGGCATTTAGCTTTCGAATCACAAATCGCGGCGGGCGAATCTTTGACTGCAACAGCATTGCCGGTGCCGATGGGATTGTTTTTGTTGTCCAGTCGGTAAGTTCGAGTATCGGGTCAAGCGGGCAGGGCATTGGCTACGCAGGGATATCCAGAAGTGTAGGCGTTGAATTCGACACTTGGTGCAATGCTGCAAATAGGGATCCAAGCTCCAACCATATCGGGATCAATGTTGGTGGAACTGTCAATCATGGATCGGGAGCGCCTCACACGAGAAACATCTCCCCCGACTTCGACAACGGATCCATTTGGTACGCGTGGGTCGATTACGACGGAACAGAACTTGAAGTTCGAGTGAGCCAGAACGACATTCGTCCCGAGCAGCCGCAATTAACCCGGCAGCTAGATATTCCACAAATCATCAATAGCGAAACCGCCTTCGTGGGATTCACATCGGGCACGGGCGCCGATTGGGGGAACCATGACATCATCAACTGGCAGTACAACGAATCATTTGATCCGATCGGAGTTCCCGAGTTCACCATCAATGCGCGTACAGCGCGTTCCAGGGTGGAAGTAGGCGATCAGACGCTAATCACTGGAGATGCGCGTTCGATTATCGGCAAAGGGGGGCCGACGGAACGGGAGGTGTCCATCACTCACGTCTTAATTAACGACCGCCCAGTCAATATTGTCGACGCCTCTGGGAGCTTTTTTGCCTACGTCGAGGTTGGGCCTGGCGAGAACCGCTTTGAAATCACAGCCTTCGATGCACTGGATCAACAATCACAAACATCACTTACGATTACCGGTCTGTCGAGTGGAGACGACATAGACTTTTCTCGCTTCTCCGATATCACCGATACTTTTCAAGAAGTCTACGGTCGAACTTCATTCAAAGACTCTGACGACCGACTTCTCGTCGACTTGGCGACGAGGAACACAGGGACCTTCGAAACTGATGTCCCTCTGTTGGTCGGAATCAAGAACATCAGCGACCCAACCGTCTCGGTGGTCGGTGCGGATGGGTTCATGCCGGGCGGAACGCCGTACTACGACTACACCGAAGCGGTCCGCGATGGGACGCTCGAAGCAGGGGAAACCACCGATTCGCCCACCGTCACGTTCCACACGCCTTCGCGGCAGCAATTCGACTACGAACTCGTCTTCTACGGCAAGCTCAACGAAGCGCCAATCATCGAGTCGCTACCGAAGATCGAAGCCGCGTACGACCGAGAGTACCGCTACGAGGTGCTGGCGACGGATCCCGAGGATGACCCGCTCAGCTACACCTTGACCACCAAGCCCGCCGGGATGGACTTCGCACCGGGAACGACCGATGTCGTCTGGCAACCCAGCATCAGCGACATCGGCTACCACGACGTCGTCGTCACCGTCAGCGACGGCCGAGGTGGAACCGCAGAGCAACGTTTCACAATTGAGGTGCTCGAAGCCCCGCCAAACCGGCCACCGGTGTTTACGTCCGTGCCGATAACGTCAACAGCGAGTACTTCATTCGAGTTTCTTGGCACCGATATCCCAATTATCTCGTACGGGGAAGCTGGCCAAAAGTACTTGGTCGGGAGTCATGGATTCCTGCCAGGTTTTGAACAGCCTGGTTTCGATGACTCAGATTTTCTTGTGGGACAGGGGGCCTTTGGCAGTCCGAGAAATGGGTGCTCAAATCTTCCGTCGCCTATCAGGACAAATTGGCCCACGAACACCGACCTACTCGTTCGCCATGAAATTGACCTCCCAAGCAACGTCAGAAACATTCGATGGTATGGTGCGGTCGATAATCGATACGAATTGTTCTGGAATGGACAGCGCATTGGAGGCGGTGGCGGTGGATGTGCTCAGAGAGATTACTTTCGAGCAAATGTCTCAGATTCACTCGTCAACGTGGGTGAAAACACTTTGGCGATTCGCGGAATCGATCTGGGTGTCGTCTCTTATCTCGATTTCCGTTTGATTGCCGACTTCGTACCAGAAGGGATTGCCGAACCCGAATATCTGTATTCGGCCAGTGCGATCGATTCCGATAACGATCCACTCAGCTTTTCCCTCCAAGAAGCCCCGGATGGAATGCAAGTCGCGCCGACTACTGGGACTATCACATGGAATCCGACCGTCAAACAAATCGGCAATCACCGAGTTGTGCTCGAAGTGTCTGACGGCCGTGGCGGCGTCGCGACGCAGGAGTTCATCGTCTGTGTGCATCCGGATCCGGATAACCACGATCCAGTGATCATTAGTGAGCCAGTAACGTCGATTACAGTTCCCGCTCGCAGTACCGGATCGGTGCTTTATGGCATTGACTTCGCCGATCCGACGTCATTGTACCGCGTTGATGATCTGAATTCGAACGCCGTCGTCGTGGGCAGCACCACCGTCTCGGAGCTTAGCGATCTCGCAATCGACCCTTCAACCGGTGAAGCGTTTGCCATCAATGCCGACGGATTGTATCAGCTATCCCTTGAAACTGCAGAAACAGCTTTTATTGGCGCGACCGGATTGCCTGCTCCCAGTTCGCTGGAGATCCTTCCTGACGGACGAATCATCGCGGCGGATTTCGAAAGTTCTCAGCTCTATCTTGTCGATCGCAGCACCGGGGCGGCAACGGTGTTGTTCGATACCGGGTGGTTATTTCACGGCGATGTGGCCTTTGACCCATTGTCGGGAGATCTTTTTGGATCCGCTTTCCAGGGTCCTCCCCCAGCATCCGACACGCTGATACAAATCGATTTGGATAGGAAGACGGTCTCCGCGGTTGGTGATCTAGGAATGGTCGTCACCGGATTGGGATTCACCAGCGACGGGCGTCTGCTCGCGGCCAATAGTTCCTCGACCAATGTCTACGTCGTCGATCCCAAAACATCAATGACTCGATCTGTGTATGACGCGGGCATCACGCTTGGAGCAGGCCTCGCATTGCGCGCCGTAGAAATCACGTCCGACCCGACGACCCACTTCGGAATCGAATTCCCGCTAGGTGATCTGTCTTTCGCGGATCGCGTCGTTCGGTATGAACCGGGACCGGATGTCGCAGGTGTCGGCGATGACAATCCTCAGAATGCATTGGGACCGCCAGAACCCAATGGCGAATTCGGGACACGCACTGAACTTGGGAAAGACGGCGTTCTGGTCGTGGAGTTCGTCGACAACTATCTGGTCGATCAACAGGATGTCGCCGGGGGGCTGGATCTGTACATCTTCGAAGCCGGTAGCGCCGTTGAGAGCTTTCAAGTCGAAATCAGTGAAAACGGCATCGACTGGATCGATCTCGGCACGGTCAAAGGCCAGCCCACCGGGATCGACATTGGTCCGTTTGTCGACGCGAACAGCGTCTTTCGTTTCGTCCGTTTGACCGATGTGCTTCCAGACGAAACACGCGGCGAAGCTGACATCAATGCTATTGGCGCGATCGGGTCGATTGACGCATCCGCCTTCTATCAATACGACGTCGATGCAATCGATCCGGACCTGGATGCACTGTCCTACTCGCTGTTAGACGGGCCCGACGGAATAGTGATTGATCCAGACAACGGCTTGGTGACAGGCACTTTCTCTGCTGACGCAATCGGCATACATCCGGTGACCGTTCGGGTCGAAGACGGCCGAGGAGGTTTCGATGAACAGCGTTTTACGATCAATGTGCGGTCTTCCGCCGGCGGAGAGATTCGGGGACGAAAGACGGTGGTCGATGTTGATCCCGTTGTGATCGCAGAATCGAGTTTTGACGAAGGGCCTGGCGGATGGACCATCTTCCTGGACCAGAATCAAAATGGTGTCCGCGACGCTGGTGAACGCTTTACGATCACCGACCAGAACGGGGACTACGCGTTCACCGATCTCGCCGAAGGACGCTACACCGTTCGTGAGGAGGCTCGGCAAGGCTGGGAGCAAACCTATCCAGGACGGCCTGTCGGTTCGCGTTTGATCGCGATGAGCGAGGCCAACGGCGACGTATTTGAAGTTGATCCAAAAACCGGCCAGGCGGTACGAATTGCCTCGATCGGTTTGCCGGCTGACTCATTCGAGTTCATCGCCCCCTACACGGCCTACCTCGGTCACAACAGCAACCGTGTCAGCCGATTCGATCTCAAGACCGGAACTGCAACCGAAGTTGCCGTGCTTGATGGCGTGGAGAACATTGAAGCGTTGGCCTTCGACGGTGTCAATCTTTACGCGGCAATTTCCCTTGACCAGGACGGGCAAGCAGAGCGTCTCGCGATTATTGACGTGGAAAATTCGCAGTGGTCAGAAGTGGCCGTGTTCGGCGCTCAATTCACCGATGTCGACTCGCTCGCGGTCCTCCCCGATGGTCGGTTGTTGTTCACCCATTTGTCACAGCCGTTCTCAATTGGCGTATACGACCCTCTCACCAAGGCGGTGACGAATCTCGGCGGCCTAGAGTACAGCGTCATCGGCCTAGACGTTGATCGTGACGGAACCATCTTTGCCACCACATACGATTTGTTCACCTCCGGTAGTCAGTCGTTGCTTTTGGAGATCGACCTCAACGGACCGATCGCGACCGTCATCGGCGACACACAAATTCCTATCGCCGCCGGACTGTCTGTCGTCCCTGACTACACCATTGCCGATGGCTACTCCGTCCACGTTGCACGCAACCATGTGGTTTCAGACGTCGATTTTACAAATCGAAAGCTCTCTGACGGTCCCAACCGCCGTCCCGCGATTCAGTCTCAACCGGTGACCGCAAACGTGGTTGGAGCACTATATCGATACAACGTGTCCGCGACAGACCCTGACAAGGATCCTTTAACCTTCCAGTTGCCGGTCGCACCTGCCGGCATGACCATTCATCCGAGCTTGGGAGCAATGGTCTGGCAGCCTTCGTTTGAACAGGTTGGCACCCACGAGGTCCTAGTGCAGGTCACCGACGGA
This sequence comes from Stieleria maiorica, assembly GCF_008035925.1. Classification (NCBI taxonomy): domain Bacteria; kingdom Pseudomonadati; phylum Planctomycetota; class Planctomycetia; order Pirellulales; family Pirellulaceae; genus Stieleria; species Stieleria maiorica. The sequence goes on along the minus strand of NZ_CP036264.1, from coordinate 5,986,765 downwards.
CGCGGTGGATCCAATGTGCAGTCGTTCAGCATTTCGGTGGATGATCCGAATGTCGCGCCGGTGATCACATCGCAGCCAGTCCGCACAGCAGTCCGAGGCGCCACTTACCAGTACGAGCTGACCGCCCAAGATGCCGACGGTGATCCGATTACCTTCGAGATTGACGGAATGATGCCCGTTGGTATGACAATCGAACCTGTTGAGCTGGAGAATTCAGATGAAAAGATCGTTGAATCGTTCCATCGACTGACTTGGAGTGTTCCTTTTGACGCAGCCGATGCTGACACGTTCATTCGCGTGGTCGCTCGGGATTGCCGGGGCGGCGAAACCGTTCAGCAATGGTCGATCGACTTACTTGACGCCGCCACGGTAAATCGGTTTCCAGAAATTACGTCGACGCCGCGTCTCAAGGCTCGCCACGGCTTGCCTTGGTCCTACCGAGTTTCCGCGTTTGATCCTGATGGCGAGGCACTGACCTATGCCCTCGGAGCTTCCCCCCAAGGAATGCAAATCACATCCGATGGGCTGGTCACCTGGACGCCACCATTGGACACTGACACATCGGTTGCGGTCGATGTGATCGTTTCGGACGGGCGCGGTGGCGAAAAACGACAACCCTTTCGTTTGGGCATCGTCTCCGTCGACACGAATCTTGCTCCATCCATTAACTCCGTTCCTCCGATTGCAGCCGTCTTGGATCAATCCTACGCCTATGATCCCTCGGCGAAGGACCCAGACGGCGATTCCATCACTTGGAATCTAACGGTCGCGCCACGCGGCATGTCGATTGATGCGGTTTCTGGCAAGATCCGCTGGTTGCCCGACGACCAGCAACTGGGATCACACCAAGTCGTTCTGACCGCAAACGATATTTTCCTGGGCCATGCCACTCAGCGGTTTACGATACATGTCGGCTGTAACAATCTTGCGCCGGCAATTGTCTCCGTGCCCCCGACGGTTGCGCTGTCTGACAGAATCTACCTGTACCCGGCACGAGGCGAAGATTTCGAGAATGACTCGCTGCGGTGGCGGCTTGTCAACGCGCCAGCAGGCATGTCGATCGATGAATCGAACGGCGTGATTCGCTGGACGCCGAATTCCGGACAAATCGGCAGCCATGACGTGTTGGTTGAAGTCCGCGACGAACTCGGATTCGGCACGCAATCCTACACGCTCGTCGTCAATTCGGCGGATGCACCCGTTGACCCCAATAACCCCGACGGACCGACCAAGGGCAACCGTGCTCCAATTATCACCAGTGCTCCGGTCTTCAATTCCGAGGTCGGCTCGCTTTACCAATACCAAGTCCGGGCGATTGACGCGGATGGTGACAACGTGACGATTGCATTGGCGGACGGTTCGCCAGCTGGGATGGAGATCAATGATGGTTTGGTGACATGGACGCCCACGGAAAGCGATATTGGGACGCCGTTGATTTCGATTCTTGCCATCGATCAGTTTGGCGCGACCAGCACCCAAGGTTACGTGCTGTCGGTCATCACCAATCAGCCGCCATCGATTACATCGGCGCCCAATACCCAGGTCACTCGTGGCGCGACGTACCGGTATACCGTCGCCGCTGAAGACCCCGATCGAGACCCGCTGACCTGGAGCCTCGGCGACTCGGCTCCAGCGGGAATGTCCATTGATAACAAGGGAAGAATTCTTTGGGAGACGACAGGATTCGCAAATGATTCGGTCGATGTCACGGTCATTGTGACTGACAACCGGGGCCAACCGGATTCGCAAGACTGGACGATCACCATTAACGATGACACCCAGCCACCGGCAGTCGACCTGGTGGTGATCGTCGGAGATCAAGCCCATCGAGGAACGGCGCAGGTCGATTTGGGGGCCGACTACCGGGTGCGAGTCACGGCAACCGACAATGTCGCAGTCACAGACATTCGACTATTAGTCGACGGTCGACCGGTAACACTCGACGCGTTTGGGCTGGTTAGATTGCCGACGATTGCGACAGGTGACATTTCTTTGACAGCGTACGCCAACGATGCCGCAGGCTTGGAGGGATCGACGTCCGCGACCATCACCGTGGTCAATCCGTCGAGCAACAATCCGCCCAAAGAAAGTGAGCCGGGGTTTCCGACACGTCCCGATCCCGATCCGTCCGACGCGGGTGAACCCGTCGTCGAAATCACCAAACCCGTGCTGGGCAAACGCATCAGCAACGCCACACTGATAGAGGGAAGTGCCTACGATCCCGAAGGCAATTTTTGGTACTACGATGTGCGCTACGCCCGTGCCGACCGAGTCTCTCTGGCAAATATCGACATAGATGACCCGGACTGGGTGCTGATCAAACGCTCGTCCAGTGAAGTCAGGGCGGGCGAGTTAGCGGTATTTGATCCGGCATTGGTCAGTAACGATGCCTACGCGATCATCGTCACCGCATTCGACAGCAACGGACGCGGCTACGTCCAGCCGACAATGGTGTACGTCGAAGGCAGCGTTCAGACCGGAAATTTCCAATTGCAGCTGACTGACCTTACGATTCCGCTCTCCGGAATCCCGATCGAAGTCACACGTGTTTATGACACATTGGAAGCCACCGAATCCGGCGACTTTGGGTACGGATGGAAGCTCGGTGTCCAAGACGCACGTATTTTCGAAGCCACCGCGATCGGTAGCGGATCAGCCTTCAACGGAGGCAACGACAAATTTGTACCGGGCGTGACCAAAGTCTATTTGACCAACCCAGATGGCCAGCGCATCGGTTTCACCTACAACCTGACCGACCTTCAAGCCAGCTGGTTCGGCACGACCGCTCGGCCGGTCTTTACGCCGGACGAGGGCGTCTACGACACACTGACCATTGACACCACCAGTGTCGCAGTCGGAGGCATTCTGGGAGCCTTGGGCGGCGGGATCAATCCTGACGTCTACACCTTGACGACCAAAGATGGCACCAAGTACCGGTACAACCAATTCACCGGTCTTCAAACGGTCACGGACCGCAACGGAAACGTGGTCACATTCACTGAAGACGGCATCTCGCATACGTCCGGAGAATCCATCCAGTTTATCCGCGATCATCGTGGACGCATCACATCTGTAATCGACCCGGCCGGCGAGAGGATTAGCTACGAATACGATCTGAAAGGTGATCTGGTAGAGGTTACCAATCAAATTGATCTAAAAACCCGCTATGAGTATCGCCAAACGCCGCCTCACTATCTGGACAATGCCTACGATTCTCTGGGCCGCAAAGTAATGGAAGCGGTCTACGAACAGGACGCCGAAACACGATTGTATGAATTCAAAGGCGTCGTTGATGCGTTGGGCAATCGCGTCGACGAGCGAGATTTTCAAACCGATCAAAACACCGGCGTGGTCCGCGACGGCAACGGTAATGCCACGACGTTGATCTACGACGACCGCGGAAACGTGCTACAAGAGATCGATCCACTTGGCTTGGCAACGCTTCGGGAGTATGGCGACTCTAGAAATCCGGATGCGGAGACACGGATTGTCGACCGCCGTGGCTTCATCACTGACCAAGAATTTGATGCTCGTGGAAATGTGACCAAAATCACTGAACGGGGCAGCGAAGCCAATCCTTTCGCCGAACCGATTGTGACGTTGTTCTCCTACGATAACGGCAATCGAGTGAAGTCGATCACGAACCCGCTCGGTCACGTCACGGCATTTAACTACGACCGCGCGGGAAATTTGATCCGGATCAAGAACGCAGAAGACAACACGTCTTCGTTCACCTACGACGATGAAGGTCGCCGAGCATCGTTCACGGATTTTAACGGCAACACAACCGTCTATGACTACACCGACGCCTGCCCCTGCGGTTCACCGTCCAAGGCCACCTTCGCCGATGGTACCTATCAAACATTCCAGTACAACCAATTTGGCCAGGTCACCGAAGAGTCGACGCACGAAGCCGACGGCACCTTGGTGGAATACCGCAAGACATTCTACGACAAAGCCGGACGAGTCATCGAACAGCAGACCGGCCTCGAAGGCGATCCCAACCATCCGCCCACAATCGTCCGCAGCGTCTACGACGGACATCTATTGGACTGGGAAATCATCGTAAATCCAGAATCTCCGAACGATACACCGGCAACACCGGTTGCCGATCGAAAGAGCCGCATCACGGACTACGAGTACGACGCGAAGGACCGATTGATACGCCAGATTGACGCCGAAGCCTGGTGGAACTCGACGACCGAGCGTTTTGAAAACCGCAAGGGCGAAGCCCGCGGAGTGGTCGAATTCCGCTACGACGCAAACGACAATCGTATCCTGCTGCAAGATCCCGTCGGCAACATCACCACTTGGGTTTACGACGAACTTAACCGCGTCGTCGAAGAGCGTGATCCGTTCTACAACGAAAACCTAACCATCGACGCAGCGATCGCATTGCTTGAGACGCCCAGCGGCGCGGACCTCGCTGCCAACACCGGCGCCGAGCACGTTCGAGCCTTCGCCTACGACGGTGAAGGCAACCAGATCGAGATGATCGACCGCAACGGACGCCGTCGCGAGTTCGATTATGACCACTCGGGTCGCCTGACAGAAGAACGCTGGTATAACGAAGCGGAACATTCGACGGATCCACTGGCGTTGGTCAACACACTCGCGTTCACTTACGACGCGCTCGGCAACATGCTGACGGCCCAGGACGTGAACAGTCATTACGTCCATACCTACGACGCACTTAATCGCCTGACCAGCGTCGACAACAACCCCGAAGGCACGCTCGACCTGCCGCGAGTGATTTTGACGTACCAGTACGACGCCCAAGGCAACGTCATCGAGACCCAAGACGACGCGGGCGTGACCGTCGCCTCGGAATACGACGAGCGCAACCGGCTCGCCATCCGCCGCTGGTACGACGCCGACGTTCCAACAAGCGAAGACCCCGACGTCGATCCGGTCCGAGTCGATTTCCTCTACACCGCAGCCGGCCGCGAAAGCGACGTCTTCCGCTACAGCGACCTCGACTCCGACCCTGCCAACCTCGTCGGTCGCACCGAACGAACCTACGACACCACCGGCAAGTCCAACCTGCTCACCCACCTAAACGCCACCGACGAACTCCTCGCCGGATACGACTACGACTACGACTTCTCAGGCCTGCTGGTCCACGAAGCCCGAACCCACCAAGAAACGCAATACGAACAAACGATCGACTACCAGTACGACCTCACTGGCCAACTCACCTTCGCCGACTTCGACACTCAAGACGACGAGCACTACGAATACGACGCCAACGGTAACCGAACCCACTCAATAGTCGGTACCGAAGAACGAACCTACACCACCGATACCGCCAACCAACTCAAAAGCGACGGAATTTACAACTACGAATACGACGGGGAAGGAAATCAGGTCAAGCGGATCGCATTAGCTTCCGACGAGACACGAATACTCACATACGACCACCACAACCGACTAGTCCAAGTCGATGATTGGAGCAGCGATCCTGGCGATCCCTATAGTCAATCCCCAGGGGCAGTTCTGCTAAGTCGAACTGCACACGACTTCGATGCGTTTGGTCGACGGATCGCTGAAATAGTTGATGTCGATGTTGTTGGATCGGCACATACGCAAACCGACCTGATGGTATTCAATGGTGACCACGGATGGGCAGACTTCAATGGAACAAAGCGTGCACCGACCCGTTACTTCTATGGAAGTCGAATTGACCAAATAATTGCACGCATAGGCAGTGATGAAGATATCGTTTGGTACATGACTGATCGCCAACATTCGATACGCGACTACTCTTCTTCCGACGGCAGTATTGCTTCACACTCCGAGTGGGGCGCATTCGGGCTGGCTTATCTTACGGTCGCCTTCGAGGATGGAGATCGATATGGCTTCCAAGGTCGGGAGGCCGTCGGTACCACGGGGCTCCATTTCTTCAGAGCCCGGCACTACGATCCTTTCATCGGCGGGTTTACAAGCCAAGACCCGATCGGATTTTCAGGAGGGGAATTGCGACTGTATACGTTTGCTTCCAATTCCCCATTGAATGCGACCGACCCATCTGGATTAGCCTCTATCTCGGAATGGGGAGCATTTGGCAGCCTTTTTGCAGTTGGAGCGATACTCGGTGGGACATTGACATTTGGTTTCGCCTTTGCGTGCATACAGCCAAATTCCGTGTATGACCTTATGACAGTAGAAGTAATCGCTACAGCCAGTGCTGGTGCTTTGATCGGGGGCGCAGCGTTAGCCTTTGCCCCAATTACCCTTGAGTTGCTTGGAAGCCCGACTCTCCCAGAGATTTACCTCCTCCTAGGCAGGGCGGGCTTTACGGTAGTTGATGCTGTAGGACCACCTTCGGTGGGAATCGTACCACTTGCCTGCAGTTTCCTGTCTGTTACCCACGATTAATTCAATGAACGAGGAAAGGGGAGACGTGGAAAAGGGGAAGCGATGGACGAGGAGACGAGGAAAAGGGGAAGGGGGGGTTATTGGGAGATCTAAGCTTGTAACATCGTATTGTCGAGATGCGAATGTTGGAAACCGAGGTCCGAAATGCCGCGTACGGAAAGTCAAAGGTTCCAGGACTCAATTCTACCCTATTCGCGTGCAATGCGTCGTAGTTGAAATCTACAAACTGTGAGGGCCGGACATGAACCAGCTTGGTGAGCGTGATGTTTTCCGCTCTGCAGATCTGTTTCAGTATTCGGACTTTGGAATCGTCTTTGGGTGTAAGTTTCGGTCCGAGATGGAGTTTCGGATTCGCGGTGCGATCGAATTGGTTCGCAGCGAACGAGTAGGCACGCTGATTCTGTCCGGCGGGGCGACGGGCACGTCTGGCCGGAGTGAAGCGGAAATCATGGAGGCCATTGCACTCGATGCAGGTGTCGCTCCCATCCGACTCTTACTGGAAGAGGCCTCCCGGACGACGCAGCAGAATATGCTTGAGTGTGCCAAGATCATTCGATCGCGACACGATCACTCAAAGCCATGCTCGGTAGCGCTGATCACCAGCGATTGGCATATGTCACGCGCCTGGATGATGGCGAAGACACACCTGCCTTCGGGCACAACGATCTTCTGTGCTCCACAGAAAACCACATGCAACACAGAAGTTTGGTTCAAGACCATTCAGTGTGCCTGTCTGATTCGCAGCGAACTTCGGCTTGTCAAATTAGCGATGCAGCGAGGCTATCCGGACCCACGGAAATCGAACCACTCAAGTTGATTGTAAATATGCAGACGCCGCAGAAGTGGAGAAGGTGGCGATAGGCAGGGAAATCCTGTTGCGCCGCGACGAACTATGGAACCGAAAGTGAGACAAGAAAATGGATGACAGGAAAATCTGCGGAGGCTCCTTGGGAAGAAGGAATCGAATTCTGCGACCCTCGTAATCGATCATGTCAATTCGTTTCCCGCATCACATTTTCTTGTCAGCAATTCTCCTGTCGATACAATTCCCGACTCCCCCATTTTTCTGCCATCTCAAGCGCAACCCGGCCAATGATGCCTCGGAGCAAAACCCGCGGCGATGCTAGCAACAGTGAACCTTTAGCGGCTATTCCGATTGATCCGCTCGTTCTGGATGTTCTTCCACTCCAGGCCGGGCAACCGCTTTGATCGGTCCGAATGGGCGGCCGATACCTCTCCGCAGGGTGGTGTCTGTCTCTATTGTTGAGGAGCGATCGGTGAGAGTTTCACGCAATGGGTTACTGCTATGCGCGGTTTGCTGCTTCCAGCTTGCCATGACAAGCGTCGATGCTGGCGATGGCAACAGCACTTGCCCTTCGCTGCGCGATCGTCTTCCTGCGATGGTCGGGGATTTCTTCGGCGGCAGTAACATTCGCGCTCGGGGCAGCGCGTCTTTTGATCGGTTGTTCGTCTACGCCGACGACCTGGACGCACCCGCGACATTACCTCCAGGCAACAGCATCATGTCGATTTCCGAATCCGGACCGGTCGGAATTTTCGACACGTCTTTGATGTCCGTCCAGCAAGCTCAGTCGATTTTCCGGGGCGGCGGCACGCTTCCCGGCGTCACGCTGGCCGGCACGATTTCCGCAAATGCGTCACTGACGACAAGTGACACGATCTCGCAAATCCAGTCCCAATTGGCTTCGACGCCGCAGGGCTATGATATCGTTTTGCTGCAAACGCCGAGCGGAACCTATGCTGCCGCGGTCGACTCGATCTTCCAAAGCCGAAACACCGTCGCCGGAACCACCGTCTACAACTCATCAGCCTCGGGGGCGATGATTCAAGGCGGGGGAGACTCGCTCAATGGCGGCGAAGACTTGGATGCATACTACTTCTACGACCACGTCATCAACGTCGACACCGCAATCGCCGATGCGGCCAATGGCAGCGTGGGCTCGTTGAAGATCGCCGAAGGCGGAAGCGTCCTGCCGCAAGACCGCGTCTTCTTCCGCTACAGCTACATCGGCGATGTGGCGTACGGGGGAGGAGGACTGAGCCGTTTCACACCCGGTTTCGAAAAGTCATTCCTGAACCAGCTCGTCTCCTTCGAGGTGCGACTTCCCTTTGTAGCGGACGCGGCCACGAATATCACGGCAGATGGAAGGAGTCTGTCCACCAACTCGGATGCCAAAGTCGGCAACGTGATGATGTACTTCAAGACGTTGCTGCTTGAAAGCACCAACTATGCCATCTCCGGCGGCCTCGGTCTGGCCCTGCCAAGCGCGGAATCCATCGAGATCAACTTGAGCAACGGCAGTCCACTGCTGCGAGTCGCCAACGACTCCGTCCAGATCCAGCCGTTTTTGGGAGGACTGTACATGCCCGGCGACAAATGGTTCGCGCAGGGATTCACGCAGTTCAGCTTCGCCACCAGCGACAACACCGTGTACTTGAACCCCGACGGCAACGGGCTCCAGCAAGCCGGATCGATCAGCGATCCCAGCTACCTGTTTGCCGATCTTGCCGTGGGCTGCTTCGCCTACCGCAACGACCAGGCCGATTACCTGACCGCCATCATCCCCACCTTGGAAGTCCATCAAACCACTTCACTCGACGATGCCGGCAGCGTCTCAGCGGGAAACTTGCAACTCGGAAACTTCAGCGGCACGACCAGCATTACTAGCGCCGTCCTGGCCACCACCTTCGAATTCGGTCTCCACACCCACCTCACCGCCGCCTACGCCTTCCCCGTCACCTCCAACGAACGTCAATACGACGGAGCTTTCCGAATCCAATACAACCGGGCGTTGCGGTAGAGTTGCACGTAAAGCTCGAAACTGACGCCGACAGCAATGGCGAGGATCACATCCGTGAATCTTTTAGCCTAACTCAAAATTCGAAGCGTCGGTGTTTTCACCTCTGCGATTCATGGATCCCCTTCGGCGCGGCGGTCAGATTCACCGCTGCGCCGAAACGGGTGCATGAACATGTGTGGACCAGCTCAGCTGCGTGCGGTTCTGCCGGACGCGACTCGTCTCGGCGCGGCCAGGACGAAAACGAATCGCCAACGACAAAATCGCGATGCGGTGAGCAGCCGCCGATGGCATCGGAACAGGACTTCGTTAAGAATCATGGTTGCGTTCGTGGGGGAGTGAATGCTCACGAACCGATGTGGGGCACTCCGGCGGTCGTCCGATCCATTGGCCTATCGGACGCGGCAATTTGGCAGTTGGGGCCGGTCACTCAAGTCGGACGCCAACGTTATTGCTGTCGGGAAAACCGATGGAATACGTTTTTCCTTTGATGAAATTGAACGAACGCTGAACGCTCTCGATGCCCACCGGTTGATTTTGCTGGCGGACCTAAATGGCTGCCAAGATGCCTCGTCGAGGCATTGTTTCAAGCCTAATTCTGCGATGCGCTGGACATGGGCAATCGCCAGAAGCTGATCGGCGTGGTTGTTGACGCCGGCATGCCCAGGAATGGGGCCGAGGCCACGCTGGATTGCGATAGCGGGATGGATGCACTTGCAATCGCCAGTGAAATGTCTCAGCGTTTTCGAGGTGCTGGAGTACCGTGTTTCGTCATTGATCAAAAGATCACGTTGATCGGTACGCAACCGACCAGCGTTCTCGTTGAAACAGGCGATCCGAAGTTGTTGTCGATCAATCTATTGATGCCCCGGCGATACTCCAAACAAATGCTGCGTTTTGTTTTTCCATTGGTGTTGCAAAAACAAGCACCCGGGTCGTCAGGTGTCGCATCACCGGCGTAGACCGATTGCTGTTTTCGACCGGCCGCATTGCTGGCCGTTATCGGTGGAACAGACCATTGGTTGTTCAACGACCCGGTCACGCCCATACGGTGGTGTGTATCGACTGCGGCCCCAAAACGCCCAGACCGACTTGCGTGGGAAAATCTTCACCGCTGTGATTCGGCCGATCCTCTTGAATTGGTCGACCAATGCAACTGATGTCACGAATAGGCCGAATTGCGGAGCAAACGCATGGGCATCCATCATGCGCGCGGCGTCTGTGCCCGGTGCTATTGCGCCTGCTCATGACATCCGCACGTAGGTTTCGCGTATAGTTGGATGTCGCACAAGAAAAATAGGATCAGCGATGAACCATTTTAGTACCTGGATCGTGCTTGCTTTCACGACATGCCTTTTGCCGCCGCTCACACTGACGGCTGAAAAGCCGGTCGGCTCGCACTCGAACGTCGTTGAAATTGTCGTTGACCTAAGTACTGAGGTCGGCGAGTTGTACAACTTCTGGGATGTCTATCCAGTCACGGTTCAGACGCCGTTTCTCCATGAGCAGCAATTCGATCAATTGCGACAAACCTATCGGTATGCCAAATACATCAATTGTGTGCGGCTACTTGGCGGGATCGACCTCAAGAAAGATGATTACTTTCGAGGCGTTGATGACCAAGGTCAGGCAGTGTGTGATTTCTCTGAAGGGTTAGCGATGCTCTCCGGAATCCGGAATTGCGGTTTCACGCCGTGGATCGTCCTGGACAATGTGCCTGCCGAGATGAGCGAGAATCCGACGCAAAACCGCTACGGCAACACGGAACCGCCGGCTGATTTTAACCTATGGAGCAGCTACATCCGGCAGTTCGTTCAGTCACTGGTCGACGAGTTCGGGCCTGAGGAAGTCTCCAAGTGGCGTTTCCGCGTCGGTACCGAGCCGGATCTCTACCCGGGACACTGGTCCGGTACGAAGCAGCAGTACCTGATGCACTACGACTACACCGTCGCGGCGGTCCTGAGCGTGTTGCCTAACGCCGAGATTGGTCCCGGAAACATCATTGATCCGGTGAAGAAAAGAAAGTGGAAATCATGGGGGACCGAGATCATTGAGCACTGTGCCAACGGAACGAATCATGCCACCGGCCAGAACGGGACTCGGCTCGGATTCTTCGGTTCTTCGTACTACACGGCTGTAGGAACAACGGACGAGCGGTTCGATGATTTGGTAGTTCTATTGCGCAGCAAGCTCGGCGAGCATGCTCAATTTGCCGACGTACCCGTCGAGATCCAAGAGTTCGGTATCCTAAGCGAAGGTGGGAAGTGGATCGTTGGCGACGGAACTGAGTTTGGAGGATCGTGGCTTCCCCACATGGCGGACAAGATCTATCGAAACCGTGTTCGTCGTGTCTTCCAGTGGTCGTGGAACACAAATAAGGGCGGCGACCTTCCGACCCCGCTTACCCATGTCATGGACATGCTTGAAGAGATGGCTGGCGGAACGCGAATGGCCGTCGAAACATCCCGAACCAGTGAAGAGGACCACATTGGTTGCATTGCCGCGAAGCAGGGAGATCGGGTCAACCTGATCGTTTTCCGCCACTTGTCTGTACGTGAGAACGGAGAGAAACTGCCCGTCCGTCTTACGCTCGGCGGCGACTCACTGCCGAATAAGAATTGGGCCGTCACCCGCGCCGATGTGCTCGATGGGGATCACTCGGGATTCATGGGCGAGCGCAGTGCCGATATGGAGCAGGCCCGGGCCGAAGTCCGGGATGAAGCGAATCCTTATGCAATCGCGATCAAGGTCATGGCAGCAAACCGAGCAAAATACGAAGAAATGAGCAAGCTTCAGCCCCTTGACCCAATGCCCAAACCGACCCTTGATCGCTCAGGCCGAATGCACTTCGATCTGACGTTGGACGGCCACAGCGTCGTTCTTCTCCAGTTGAAGTGACCGACAACATTGGAAACTCGTTTTCATTCCGATTTTGTCGGTCCCCCGGTGGTGCTGGCGAAGGCCAAATGAGAAGAAGAATGACCACAAATTTGTCCCGCCGAAGATTACTTGTCGCTGGAGCTGCCGCTCCTACGTTCCTCGCCACTGGATTGGCAAACGAAATCAACAAACGCGTACCACGAGTCGACACACACCTCCACTGTTTCGCCGGTGCCAACGACCCGCGTTTCCGCTATCACGATCGAGCTCCCTATCGTCCCGACACCCCCGCGACACCCCAACATCTGATGGAATGTATGGACGGCGCCGGCGTGGACTTCGCAGTCGTGGTTCACCCGGAACCCTATCAAGATGACCATCGGTACCTAGAGCATTGCCTTGAGGTCGGCGGCACTCGCCTCAAGGGAACTTGCCTCTTTTTTTCCGACCGGCCCGGCTCTGTCGCCAAGTTGCCGGATTTGGTCAAGCGTGCTCCTATCGTTGCCACGCGTGTTCATGCCTACGCTCCGGATCGATTGCCACCGTTTGGCAAATCGGAACTGCGTGATTTGTGGAAAACCGCGAGCGACCTTGGCCTGGCCATTCAACTTCACTTTGAGCCTCGCTACGCCCGTGGGTTCGAGCCGCTGATCAAGGAGTTTTCCCAGACTCGCGTCGTCATCGATCACCTCGGTCGACCATTTCAGGGCGTTCCGGAGGAGCATGAAGTCATCGTCCGGTGGTCGCGATTCCACAACACGGTGATCAAGCTCTCGTCGATTCCTTTACAAACGAAATACCCGCATCGCGACATCGCGCCGGTCATCAAGAGATTGGTCAGCGAATTTGGCGCTGAGCGAGTGATTTACGGTGGCGGTTTCAGTGCGGACGCCACGCCTGAGTCCTACCGAGCGGCATTCGACCGAGCCGAATCGTTCATCGCCCACCTACCGGAAACGGATCGTATGGCAATTCTCGGCGGGAATGCCGCGAAGTTGTTTGGATTTGAGTGAATTCCCAGAAGTCGCTCGGCAAATTTTTCGCGGATCCGTGCGTCGCACGTACCCGATCCACCACGGCCGCCGAGCTAATTCCAAACAAAGCGACATGCTGTCGCCGGCCGATAACGGGAGTACCACCGCCGGGCAGATCCCGCGTCACGCACAATGGTCCGTCGATTAGCCGGGGCAGTTCCCGCTACCGATCACGAGAGTCGATTTCACACCGCCAGCCGGCTTCTCCCAATTGGCCGGCCCCCATTCCAAACGAGACTCGGCCAACCAGCCAAGTCGACAAACGGCAAATTTTCTTTTTGCCACGCACTTGCGTATTTGCATCAGCTGTTCACGTAACTCACATGATCAGCAAGTCCAAAATGTCGACCGGCCGACATCGCTCCGATAAGCAACTGCTCGCCGTGGATCGTCGAAACAAAGGCATTGGCCCGAAACGGATCGACAGTCGGTCTCCTTCGTCTTTGACCGTGAGATGATGGAATGAGGCCGCAAGGATGAACATCAGCACGCCAACGGCAGGGAAAACTCACTGAATCACCGGCTCTCCGCGCAAAACCAAACCCAATCCAAGAAACACGACCGCGATCACGTAAACGAGCAGACAGAGCGGCGCCCGATGCGTCTGTCGATAGTTGCACTTCATCGTTGCAGTGCCCTGACGAAACGGCCAACGACATCGACGTATTCAATCTCGTTCGCCCGAAAAATCGTGTTGTGATTCCCATACGGAAATCGCACAAGTTGCTTCTGTCGGGAACCGGCCCATTGGTGATTGCGCTCGGCGTGGGAGATGTCAATCAGACCGTCATTTTCGCAGTGCAGCGTCAAAAGCGGTTTCGTGTATCCGGCAAGCTTCTTGTTGTGATTGAAGTAGCGTTTGACGTCCGCCTGGACATCCGCTTCGTCCAACCCCGCCGCCTCCAGGTCGGTATAGGTCAAGAATCGCTCCAAGGGATCGGCGATGCCGCTCTCGATGATCAGGCCAGCGATGCTTGGCTGGCGATGAGCTAGATCGATGGCGTAGAGCGATCCAATGGACCGTCCGAAGACGATTGCCTTTTCTGGGGCAACCTCAGCGGCATCCATGGCCGCCTCGCCGTCACCGAGCATCGCAACGAGTTGGGCCTCGCCAGTCGAGCCACCGTAATCGCGATATTCAACGAACAAAGAATTCAGGCCCATATCTGCAAACACGTCCGCCATGAAGGGGACGTAGTCGGCAACCGCCTCGCCGTTGCCGTGGAAGTGAATCATCGTGAACCCATCGGCATCAATGATCCTCCTGTAGCAGGCCAGTTCTATCTGATCGATTTTGACGCGAAACGGATCCTCAACACACCGCGTCTGTGGAAAGAGGTAGCATCCGCTGATCGCGGGGTTATCGAGAATGCTCTTCACTTCAAAAATCCGTTGTTGTTCGGATAGACAGAAACAAGGCATTGCCGGATGATTCTCGGGAAATGGCCTCTGGCTCAAGCGGTCGGTCCTAACCAGGTCAGTACACCGCGGTCAATCGTCTCGCCTGCTATTTTCCACGGCGGTTTCGTAGACCGTGACCGCAGCTTTCGCCATCAGGTGCATGGTCTGGTGACTTGGGAGAAGCGGCAATCGCTTCAAACCCATCTCCATGATGACTTGAGCGATTGCCTTCTGAAAATCGCGTTCAAGCTTCTTGACGATCTTCTGGTCCATTAGCGATCTCCTTTGATGAACTCATTTACAAACAGCGATTGCGATCAAGAGCCCGACTCCCACCATGCAGCCCAAGGCGATCACAGAATAGCCGATTCGGAGGCTTTTGCGGATCAGGACCGAAGCAATGATGGACCGCCGATGATTCCTATTTGCGAGGGGGCTACAATGGGTGGATCCTGCGATCGCGATTTCCCGAATCGAGGTTTTTGATGAACGACTCACGCAACGGTCTCAACCTGCTCCCTTGCCTCGACTCCGACGAGATGGCCGACGCCCGTCGGCATGAGCTGGGGATCTCGCGTGAATTCGCTCGGGATCTGGGGCGATCCGCCGTCGAGATTTCCGAGTCAGGCTCTTATCAAAACGCCAAGGGCGAGCGAGTCGACATCGGGAAGATGGTCGAAAACGCAGTTTCAGGTAAGGTCAGCATCGCGCCAGACGATTCCTTGCCGGCAACAAGCCCGACGACGATTGCCGAAACGACCGTCCAGGTCACGAACGAGACCACCTTGCTAGCGGCGAAACGGCTGACCGATTCAGGACAAGACCCGCTTGCGTTGAATTTCGCCAATGGTGTTAACCCGGGCGGCGGGTTTCTCCATGGCGCGCGTGCTCAAGAAGAAGGCCTTTGCCGATCGAGCGCGCTATTTCTCACACTGGTCGGCGATCCGATGTACGACCACCACCGACAGCGAGAAGAACCCGATTCGACCGACTGGGCCATTTATTCGCCGCAAGTCCCCGTCTTTCGCTCAGATGACGGCAAGGAGCTCGACGAACCATGGCGGCTGAGTTTTCTCACCTGCGCGGCACCGTACGCCCCGACGATCGGTCAACCACGATCCGTAGACCTGCTAAAGAGCCGCATCCAACGCGTGCTCGCCATCGCCGCGGCGTACGGCTATCGCAGCCTCGTGCTCGGAGCCTGGGGCTGCGGCGCCTTCGAAAACGATCCGAAACGGACCGCACAGGATTTCCGCTCTGCACTCGAATCGCAGTTCGCTGGCGTCTTTTCAACCGTCGTGTTTGCGATCACGGACTGGTCTCCGGAGAGGCGGTTCATAGGGCCTTTCCGCGACGTTTTTTCGCAGTAGCGAGGTGTAGAAGCATCCCCCAGAGAAAGCATCGGTTTGCAAAGCCCCCACTGCCGAGATCTCCAGCCATTCCGAGCAATTATTCATTGCAACCCTGACAAAAACTAATCCGTCATCAACTTGAAACGAATAATGAGCTTCGCCGGTTGAACGCAACCGTATACCAGAACTAGTTGGCAATGCGTAGTTGACTATACAAGGAGACGGAGGCTTGGGCGATTGCGGTCGGCGGCGGCGGCAGTCACGCTCTCGGCGGATGCTGTGCTCGTCCCGTTGCTTCTGGCGGCCGCGGGAATCGAGTCTTGATCGAATACCCCCACACCTTTGAACGAAGCGATTCGTAGTCTCGATTTCCGGATACCAGCTCAATCATGACGTCTTCCACCGTACGAGAGAGCTTTATCCGGGCAAGCGATCCATGGAAGCCTCTGGGTTGAGTGAGTGTAACTTCGCCAACCCACAGCACACGCAAATAATTGTTTCCTCAATCGCTCGCGGAACTGCGACCTGTTACCGGTGAATTTTGGCTCTTGGCCAGTCGAAGTGATGCACGCCTGAGTAGTATTTGGTTTTCAACCACTCGAGATCATCACGCCAGTCCTCGATCGCTTCTTGGTAACTGTCGGCGCCGGAGCGATTGTTGGCGTTGTGGATGTTTGCTGCAAGCAAACGAGCGAGTTTCCGGAGACGTTTCCCAGATCCGGACCTTCCCCATTCTTTCATGTAGGATGCCGATTGGACAAACGGAAGGTCACCGGTGAAAGCATCCGAAAGTAGTTTCCGCCGAGCCGAAGGAGTCAGCCCCTGCCTGCCCACGCGATAGCCCATCTTGTAAATTGGACTCGATGCAACTCGATCAATCTCATCGGCTTTCGCACTCTTCGGCAGCTTGCCTCGCGTGGTAAGGTCGGCTCGGACCCATCCGGCCCATCCCTGGGAGACGTACTCAAGGCCAGGATGCCCGACTCGAAAGGCATTCAGGCAGAGCGTCCGGTGCCTCATGCTTCGGATCTCAAACGGATCCGGTTGACCAGCAAGCACGGATAAGAACATTTCTTGCGAGTAGATTCGCAAAAAGAGGCCGCTCGCTGAATTGATAATCGTGTTGATATCAAACTCTGACCAGCCTTCGCGTCCGAGGATGATGACTTTAGTTCCCCTGCCAAGCTCGCAAACGCTAATCCGATGGTCCGTCAAAAAGTGAGTGAAGTCAACACGGTCGAAGGGCGACTGGCCTACAATCGCAACTGGATAGGAAAAGTAGCACTCTGCAGCGACATTAAAGTACTCGTCTCGAAGCAGTGGACAATTCAAAAAGCTTCGCGAGGCCGGTGGTAGCGTGTCGACTATCTGCTCCGCCGCAAAGTCCGGGTCTTCACGGAAGACGTAGTACCAGCCGCCGACGTCGATCAATTCACGCTCCGTCGCCCCCATCCTTGAGAAGTCGTCAAATAGGTCTAGCCTATCGTCATCGTCGGAGGTGCCCTCAACGTGCTTTGTTGCTTCTTCTGCCATGAATCGTTCGGTCAGCTTGGAAGCTACGTCATACTCGATTGCTTTCCCATGACTGTCCCACCAAGTTTCAGTACCGTCTTTCCAAACGTAAGTTTTCCCTTTCCATCGCACTTGATAGGTCTTTTTCATTTTTGGCATTGCTGTCGTAAAGATGATGAAGTTGGAGTTGTTGCTATTGACTGCTTGCTGCTTGTGCCACGAGCCAACCTGCCAACTCGTCGACACGGTCGCTGTTTTCGACACACCAGTCGCTGATTCTGTGTCCCGCGGTAGCGCGGAAGCCAAAGCGAGACTCGAAGTCGGCTTGCCGGTCCTCCGGCCAGTCTTGGAGTTCACTTCCACGGCGTTTACAGATCCACATCCCTGAGTCTCGCGACGCATCATCATGCGGAAGTCGTATTTCTGCTCGGCAAATTTCATTTGCATCGCTCCAGAATTCCGCGAATACCCTTGTTGGTTGCCGGTAGTACCTGACTTGAAAGACACCGCTGGCGATGAGCGCGTCGTAGATGCGTTTGGACAACTCGCTTCGCACAGTTCGTAATTGACGATCGAACGAATCGAGAAAAGTCGTTTCCATTATTTCTTCGCGATTTGGCATGGCGGTGATTCGAGCATTGCGGATTTGGAAAAGACGACTCTTAAAGGTCCTGGATTGGAGACCTTCCGGCAGTCGGGAGGAGCCGCCCACGTGTTGTCGGTAGCAACATCGATTGTTTTTTCAGTGTCCAGGTTTGGGAGCGGGGTCAGATCATCTGCCGCATCAATTCGGCGTCACGTAGTCGGAAGAAGTGCCTAGTCAGCCTCTCGGCGAGCCAGCGACTGCGGATGTTCAATCCGACCTCGATGTTTCTATGTTGCCCAGCGTCGGTGAAGTTGGCAGAGGATACGAAGACCCGTTCGTCGTCGATGACGACGCATTTCGCGTGCAACGATGACCGCACTGGGACGTCGTCGGCGACCGATCGTGGATCATAGTAGACCTCCGGTAATCGGCAGCCTGCGGGCCATTGGGTGCTCTCGAATCGATTTTTGAACCTTGCCACCAAAATCTCGGACTTGGTTTTGTCGCCGTCGGGCCGGGCGATGTTCAGGAAAAACTGAACCTTCAGGTTCGGCCGGTCTTCCATCCGCTTTGCAAGTGATTCAAAGACTTTGTCGCCTTGATACACGGCATAGCCGACCACCATCACGGAATCTTGTGCATGGGTAAACAGCTCTCGAACGACGACTGATGTGTCACGATTGTTGATTCCGGGAGCTTCCGGGCCAGACGTCACCAAGTCAATCGTTTCTCGGTGGGCTCGTGCCCGGCCGCGATCAGCCAGAAGCAATTCGATGGCGAGCGAGATCTGATCGGCCGCCATCCCTCGCTGGGAGAGGAGGGCCAGGGCGCGCGACACCGACTTGCTGGTCGCAGCACTGAGAACGCGAGAGAGCTGAAACTCAGAGTATGGGGCCGTGATCCGTCCGGACCGCAAACCGCTGAGAAGGCCACGCAGGTCCGTGTCGCTCAGCTTGACCAGATCTTCCGTCATTTCCTTGCCAACTTGAAGAACTCGATTCCAAGATTGTCGACGGTCGGCACGACCAGCGAACGGTCCAGAAACTCGTTGTGTTGCTCGCAGGACGTTTCCGAGATTAACAGGCATCCGTGGCAGGCGGCACCGTGGAGGAAGCGACGCTCGTGCTGGTTTGCGGGCTGGTGTTGCGCACAGACGGGGTCGTTGGAACACAGCTCGCCCATCTCCAGGGCACTGCGGATGTGTTCGTGGATCTTGCGACCGACTTGAATCAGTCCCCCCAGTGTTCCCTCGGCATCGGACGTCCCGGTGAAGAGCAAGACTCCGTAACCTACGTCTGGGATCGTGTAGATTCGCTCGCGGATCGAGCTTGCCGGGTAGCCACATTCCAGGGAGACCGCCGTGACGAGCATGTGCGAGAAGGAATGGAACAAAACGTAGGGCAGCAAGCCCCCCTCCTCGACAAACTTTTTCGTTGCACCGGTGTGTTCGCCCTTCCAGGCTTCGTAGCCTGCCAGCAACCGTTCTCCCCTTGCCCGCACCTCGTCGCGAGCCACCCAATTCTGGACGGCTTCCGAATTGAATTGAATGAAGACGCCTTCACCGCGATTTTCGATCGCGGGAAGCCATGAGATTTCTCGGGCGAGCGATGCCCGTCGGACTCCCATTTCGAGTTCGCCATCGATGTCGGGCGAGACTGCTTCAAAACGCGTAAAGCCGACCTGAGCCATCACTTCACGAAGCCGATGGACGAGCACGACGCGATCGACGTCCTTCATCCACGGTGCGTCCCAGTGCTCTCGTGGTAGGTTCCGCGCGAAGAAGTTGCCGTCGGGTTTGTCGTCTCCAAGTTCGTCCTTGCTAGCGACCAGCGTCTCCATCTCGGCTTGTTTTACCGACTTTTTCGTTTCGGCCGACTGGCCCTTCCTAACCTTCACCTCATTGAAGACCTCGTAGTTAGTGTAGCCCTCAAGGACTTTACTGACCTTCTCCTTCTTGCGTTCATACTTGATTTCACCCTCGTCTTCAGCTTGCCCGATGAAATCCCAAACCGACTCAACGGCCTCCCGTAGATCCGCGTTCCGATCGGGAAGCGAGATCACGCTCATCACTTGAGGGAAATACGCATTGCTCGCCGTGCGGATCAGCAGGCGGTTGGACTCGCCGCATCTTTCGTTCGCATAGGGTCCGAGCCAAGGTCGTTTTCCGTCGCACCGGAGCAGCGAAGCTGGAGACTCCGCCGCGATCGCCATGTTTCGTTCACCTTTCCCGCATTCGCAGCGCACCCAGACTTCGGCCAAGTCCCCACTGGTACCACGCTCCTCTATCCATAGCTGCCGCCGACAGTCTGTCTCGCCGCCGTGAACGAAGTTGTACCAGTCGATGTCGCCAATGTGGCCGCTACGGCAGGCCCGGACGAATCGAACCGGAACCACACTTCGCTTTTTGCGATCGTCATCAATAAACTTTCCCCTGGTCAGCATTCGGCGATGGACCAACATTCTGGCTCGCACGACGCCGTGGCTGGCTTCACGGTCAACATCTTGAGTGATGAACCACTCGGGAAATTGCCACGCTGTAATACCGGTTTGCGGTGCCCCATGGTCATCATTGTCCGGCGGTGGACTAAACAGCTTCAAATTCTGAAGCGGTGGCTCGAACAGGTCCTTGAGTTTGTCCGCGAGTCGCGGCTCGATAATCTCGTCGCCGCCCGTGCTCCAGGAATCCAATCCACCAACCAACGCCGAGTGATCGGGAAGATCCAACATCGCTCCGGGACCGAACGAGGTGATCAGTTGGCTCTGGCGAATTTGTCCGTGCGGACGTGCGTGCCTCCGTCGACTCATGACGACTCCTCCTCACTTTCGATTTCAATGCCATCGATCGTCTTGAGCCACAAGTTGACGCTCGGCTCAACATCTCGCATGGACCGGTTCGCCCGAAACTTCTTGTGCCGCGGCGGCAGATTCTTGAGTTCCGGATTCAGAAACTCGTACAGAAGCCGCTGGGCACTTCCTACCTCTGTCTGGTACTGAAGGGCGCCACCGGCATCGTAGAGTTCCTTGGCGATCTTGCTCCAGTCATCGAGCAGGTCCTTGCAACGTTCTTCGACCTTGAGCCGCAGCTGCCGGGCCTCTTCCGAGGAGGAATTCTGGTGAGTGTCAAAAGCTCGTTGGGCGAGTTGCTTCACCGCAAAGTCGAGCCGTGGGTACTCGTTCAGGATTTCAGTCGCCCCTCGCGGTGCCGTCATTGGCGCGTGTCCCTGGCGGGCAAGCGCGACCAAGGTGCCCGCTAGTCCGCGATCGAGCGCCCGCGGTGAGAAGGGGGTAACGCTGGTCGCTTCGACGCTGCGGTAGAACGACTCATGGAATGTCGCAAACCGTTCGTAATGCGATCGATCGCGGGGCCGATGAATGTTCAAAATCGTGATCACCAGACCCGGGCGATTGTCATCACGTCCGACACGGCTAGTCGCCTGGATGTACTCGGAGCTGGTCTTCGGTTGCCCAAAACAGACCATCAGGCCCAGGCGGGTGATGTCCAGTCCGACGGAAATCATGTTGGTAGCGATGGCAACGTCGACGTGGTCTTTCTCCTTGAAAGGTTGCTCCAGCCGACGTTTTGCCTCGGAAACCTTGTCGGTTGTCACACGGCTGGTAAGCTCCACGGGCTCGTAGGCGATCGTGCGGTCGTTGAATAGGCCATCGGACTCGCCGACGCGTTTCCTTGCTCCGCGGCCGGTGAGTTGTGTCCTGACTTCATCCTCGATCAACCGTCGGGCACCGCCCAGCTCCCGCAGGCTGTTGAAGTAGCCAAGCAAAGTCATGTACGGATCCGCGGGATTCGCATCTGTCTTGTTGCCACCGGCTTCGTCGTAAGCCTTCTTTGCCGCCGAGAGCAGAGCCAGATACACGCGAAGCATAATGACCTTGGGACTGCGTCCTTGCGCCGCAATCCCGACATACTTGCGGGCGTTACTTTCATCCGTCGAGTGGGTTCGTGCGAAGAAAGAGTCTCGAACATCCGGCCCGGGCGGTGGAAACACGTCAACATCGCGGCGATTAAAGAGCGCCCGGATCTGACTTTGCGCCCGTCGAACCGTTGCTGTTGACGCGATGATTTTGGGATGGACGCGTTGCCCGTCAACTTCGATTGCTGACAATTCGTCCAGGGCGGTTTCGTACAAACCGACGATGGTCCCCAGCGGGCCTGAAATCAGATGCAGTTCGTCCTGGATGACCAGATCGGGAGGCGGCAGTCGATCGGCGGGAAGCGGTCGACCCGCTACAGGAGTGCATGGGCCGTAAAAGCCTTCGGAATCCACTCGATTCACGCGTCCGAAGAACCCGCCGACCTCACCTGTCCAGGGCATCGCGGCGAATTTGTCGACCGTCGCGATCAGGAAGCAGGGCAACCGACGATAGATTGGCTCGTCGACCGAAAGGATCGGCAGGTTGTTTCCACGTGAAAAGTCGCAGCGTCGGTTTGCGCACGTGACTCGAAGATCCGTCGGCTCGTCGGCGCTGGGTAGCAACTGGAACGACGTCCGATTGAACTTGGTGCCGCACCAGGGACACTCTTCCAGTGGAATTGGCGATGGCTTTCGGTCATCGTTTTTGAATGCGATCGTCTTTCGCCGGGCCGACTGACTGTCCGTGTCCCCTTTGTGGCCCATTCGGTTCGGCGTTGCCGCCCGGCCGACCCAAAGCCCGATTTCAAACGGCCACTCGCCAAGTTTCTCTACATCCTTTTGGCGTTCTAGTTCCAAGGCACAGATCAAGGCTGCTGCTCGGCCGAGTTGGTCAAGCGTCAGCAGGCGAAGCGTGTACCGCATTAGGACGCTAAGTCCGGCCGACGACAGCCCGGGGTGAGTCAATCGCCGCAGCACAAGGGTGAACGCCGCGAGTCCGAGATAGGCCTCTGTTTTACCGCCACCGGTTGGAAAGAACAGCAAGTCGACGAGTCCGCGATCGTTACTTGTAGGCTCGGCGATCCCTTTGAGGTTCATCAGGATGAACGCGAGCTGGAATGGTCGCCATGCCGGGATGATCTCGCCCGGAGGCTTTCCAAGCTGCTGAGCGAGGCGTCGCCGTCCCTGCGCCGCCATCGCCCGGTTCGCGATCCGGAAGGCTTCCAGGTACTTGGAATCACCAAGCAGATCGATCCCTGACTGGATGCGGTTGGCAGCGATATTGGCCCGATGAAGCAGTTCGTTTGCCGTCACCTGCCGCCGCGCTGACAGACTGGAAACAGACGCCTTTTGCTTATCGATCCAAGTCTTATAGTTCGTGACGAACCCGCCCAGCTGCTCCTGTGCGTCTGCGCCATCTCGCAGAATTGCCAGGGCTTCCATTTCCAAGGTGATGCCGGGGATCTTTGACGGCGCGACCTTCTCGACTTCGGCGGTCGGCAACCAACAGGATCGCACGACTCGGCACTCGCCGTTCTCGACCACGGATTCGGTTGAAACACTGTGTCCGACGGCGAACTCGAAGGCATTGCGGTACTGGACGTCGGCGACACACTCGTCCCAATCGTCGCTCTGCAAACTGTGGAGGTTCGGCCGTGCTACGAACGACACGTTGCTCCGCACCTCCAATGAGACCTGGAAGATGGATCCTTCGTCTTGCAACTCGTCAGACATCGGCTTCCGACGGTTCACGACGAACAGCGAAAGACTTCGCGTGCCTTTGGGCAGCCCGCCATCAATTTCATGATCGGGAACGGTCCGCAACGACCAGACCAATTCCACGCCGCGACTTGCGGGGATTGGGACCACACCGTTCCCCGTGGTCTTATTTCCAAGGTCGACGAGAACCGTTTGGCTATGTGGCACGCGTCGCCACTGCTGCGGACCAGTTTCTCCCTCTTCATGCTCGACACGTAGGTATTCACCGTAGGCAACCGTTGCATCGAGTTGATCAGTACCTGCCGGTAGAAGCAGGCTGATCCCCATACTGCTTGGAAGATACGACCGTCGCGCGGCTGGTTTCTCCGGTGTCTCGTCGTCATCCAGCCCTGCTGGTTCGGCAGCTTGGTCCAGTTCGTCATTGCTGGTGGGATCCGACCGTTGCTCTTCGTCCGCATCAAGCGGAACGAGGAACCCTGTCAGGTACCAGCGTGACGGGGTTTGCGGCAAAACCTCTCTGGTGTTCCCGAGTGAATCCGATGGCCCAATCAGATCGAGCTGAAGAGCCTCCAACAGCGATTGTCGAACTTGGGTCGCTTCGGGGTGAGTCTCTTTGTTCATGCGTTTCAAAACTCTGCAGAGGCGATTTTGACTGTTTGAAAAAGCTCTTGTGCATCCTGGTATGCCGCCTGCCGCATCAGCTCTGCATCTTGGCCATTTTCCTGGGCAAATGCCGCGACCTTCCTCGGGCCTTCAGAATCAATCTGATCGAAACTGTTTTGAAGGATTGAGTATGCTTCACGCCCCGAATCCGTTTCTATCAAGGGTGCCAGACGCGCTGCTAGTCGGCGAAGGTCTGGTTGATAGTGTTGCAAGATAAAAGCGATGTCGTAGGCGTCTTTCGCTTTTTTTCGACGACCCAGAGGATAAGCTTTTATCAAGATAAATGCCTCTGGTCGGGCAACTTTCACAGTGATCTTGCAGCGTTTCCCCTCGGTGTCTTCGCCATCGATGGTCAGCGTCTCATGGCAGCGTAACGCAAGATCCAGTCCAGGAAGACTTCCGACAGACACTCCACCTATTTTTGCATCGACAACCTTTTTGCCTTGATGAACAGGCGTCGTCAAAAGATCAATGGCGACTTCGGCTTCCGTGTTGGGGACGGGACGGAGGTAGCGAGTCGGAGCAGGTTTTTCACATCGACGGTATCCGTGGTGCCGCAGATAATCGTCTAGATCGATTCCCTGAGCGACTCCGTCAGGGGCCACGACAAGGTCCACATCGATGGATCCCGCATGTCCCTTGTTCGGGAATAACAGTTCAGGAACCCAGCCCCCTACGATGACGAAATCCCCGCACCGGGCCAGTGTTTCGGTGACTTCAAACATCACCTTGTAAGCGGCCTCTTCGGGACTCATTGGAAGCTCCTCGCTTCCTCTGTCGCCGCTTTCATCGGCTGTTTCAGATATTTGTCGAAGATTGGTTCAGCCGCCTCTGCGCCACGTCCGCTCATGCTCATCAAATCCAGGAATGTCTGCAGTGGAGACGTCATTTGAAGAGGTTCACTTGAACGGCCACTAAAGTGGCTCTCGTCCTCGGGGATTTGCAACATTAGATTCGCTCCGCTTTCGACTCGCCGCGCTCCGCATTCTTCTCTGAATTTTTTGAGCGAGTCATCGCGAATTGCCTCATTGGACACCAGGAACGTGGCAACGTTGTAGCGAACTTCTGGAGCTAGCCGCCATGCAGCGGAGAGATGCGACAGAGCGTGCTCAACGTTGCAGTCCGTAAACCAGTCGGCAACTTTATTCTCGATGTCTTGTAGTTCACCCCGCATGTAGAAAGCGTATCGGGGCTGATCGACGTTGCGGTAGTGTTCTACCCAGTCGCGCAACAACGCCTCAGGGTGTTTCAAGCGAAGCAGTCCATCGTGCATGACGGCATAGCTGTCTGCGACCAAGGACTTTTTGATACGTGACATCAAACCCGGGCTGATTCGAACGTCGGGGTGTTTCGCCAGCTCATTGAGTTGCCAGCCCTGTATCGGGTCTTGCAGCATCACTCGGACGACGCGGCTTGACTTCGGCGAAAACACATTCAGGTTCGTCGAAACGGTTTTGCCATACGGATTACGGAGTCCGCTGCGAAGCACATAGATTCCTTGACGGGGAAACACCAGACGGCAGTTTCCCGCAAAATCCATCCAAGAAACTCCCTGTTCTACCGCGATCTCGGCGGTTCGATCGGAGATAACCGCAGCGTAAAGAACAGGCTCTGCGCCGGTCACCTCGCACTTTCTTTTCAGATCACGGAGAGCCGCTTCGGCTGTGGCTGGCGTGACCCGCTTGTATGCCTTGACTTCGATGAGGGTTTTGGAGCCATCGGGTGCGACCAAGCAGTAGTCGTAGCCGCGATCAGCGCGGGGAACCAACGAAAAATCGCCCAGATCGGCCAGTGTTTTGGCCAGAGTCTGCTCGAAAGGGGGCGGCGTGGAGTCCATGGATTTACCAAATTGACGGCATTTACTACGCAGTAAATATCTGATTTCTAGTAAACTCACGCAAGCGTAATTTACCGAAACAGGCAAATTCACTACGGAGTAAATCGGCGTTTTCGGGTAAATCAACTTCGAACCTCCAAGCACAGCAGGATCCCTCGCACGGCTAGACGTCAATTTGCAGGCTGTTTTGCCGGATCCGCTCCAGCACGAGAAAGCCCGCCTCTTCCAGGGCGTCGGTCTCGTCACTGGCCTTTTCGATCATGTCCACCGAGATCGGGAGGTTTCCGTGTGAGATGTCGTTGCGCAGCTTGATGACAGCCTTGACGCGATCCTCGTCGGCAAGGAGTTCTGGTGTATCCTCCGGTCCGAACAGATCGGATGTGAGCTGAGTGACGCACTTTCGAACGCCTCGCTCGTCCGGTGCCCAACTGGACTTGTCGGCGTAGGTGGATGCGATTCGCTCAATCACCCGCCAGTAGCAACAGAACACTTCCAGGCAGTCTTTTCCGGTCAGCCCTTTGCGGTACCAGCTGGCAGCCGCAAGGAACCGAGGGTGTTCACGGCGTAAGGCGACGAGTGAGCCGGTAATCCACGACCACTCCTGCTCCGTGAGCTTCCGCTCGATCGTCATGGTGCGACGCCCAAGACGCATTCGTTCTTCGATTGCGTCATTGGGGTCAGCATGAAACTCAACCGGAGACCGTGTCACAGCGCTAAGCAAATCACAAAGCTGAGACAAGTAGACCGTCCCGAGCCGCTCTGCCGATTTCGGTGACGTCGCGGTCACGAGATATTCGACGGTCATCTCACACGGCCGTCGCCCGTCCGTAAGCGTGATCTCGGTGAAGTGGTCACGTCCTTCTTTGTGTGATTTCAAAGCTCGTTGGGTTTGCCGATGAAGCTCCCGCGACGGACGCAGTGGACTAAATAGCGTCACCGTCATCGGGTAAATGCTTGCAGGGCTTTGTCGCGGGTCTGGGGAAGATTGTTCGGGCATGATATTAGTCGTTGAGCATTCAAGGTTGTGATTTCGACGGTCCTCTTGCGTTGGGCCTCAACATCGGGTGCTGACACAGAATACGGATGTATTCGCTTGGTCCGAGAAACGCACGTCAAAACACCCTCCGCATGAGTCGGCCGTCTTGACCTGTGGCGTCGAGGGTTTCCACGACGTATGGGCCCTGGGGATTGGCGAGGTCTTTGGGTGGTTCTGATGTTGTGGTGACGATGTACTGAAACGACACGCTCTCGGTGTCGGTGAATTGTGATTCCAGTTCGTGCACGATCTCGAACAGGCGGCGGAACAGTGGGCCTTCCATATCGCCTTCGCGCGGGCTGTCGTGCGTGAGAAATCGTGGATGCTGTCCGTGTCCGTAAACGCTGGCGGCGAGGCAGCTCACGTCGAAGGCCAGCACTGTCGTCATAACTGACAGTGCCGCTCCGGACGGAGCTAGTCGTTTATCAGGGACAGGGGTAAGGCCGTTCCCATCAACCTGAAGTTTCCCAGAGGCTTTGGCGCCAAAGATTTTTTGGAGGATCTGTTCGTAAACCTCAGAGAGGCGGTTCAGTTTGCGACGGTCTTTCTTGCGAAGGTCATCGAGCGTCTTCAAGGACTCGTCGTAATCGCGGTCAGCCTTCTTGAGCTTTTTGGTGATTCGATTCGCCGAGGAAGCGAGCGACTGAAAACTGCTTGCTTCCTTCTCCATGCCTTGCCATTGACCGATCGACTGGTCGATGCCAGTCAACTCATCGGCCAGCCGTTTCTTCTCTGTCTCCAGCTGCTGATTTGCATTTTCAGCGACCTTCACGAGCATTCTCTTTTCTCGCTGGGCTTCCTTGAGTTGCTGATCTGCTGTATCCAGCTGTGTTCTGAAGTCCGCGAGATGTTCGTCTTTCGCCGGATCGCGTGCCGCTTTCTTGGCACGCTCTGACATCCAGCACGGGTCAGCCTGGCACCGAGCGTACGGTTTGGTTGGATCGGCTTCGTATTCCGCGATCTGTCTTTTCAGGAGTGTGATCGTTCCTCGACATTCCCCGATGGCACCCTCGGCGTCGGTCACTTGTTGCAGAGCCGCTGTGTGTGCAGACTCCAGTTCTGAAACTTTCGACTGGTCGATTCGCTCCTTTCTCAATCGTCGCAGTGAGGCGACTTTATCTGTGACGACCTTCGCAGGTGTGATGGAAGCAAGCGAAGGCTGGTCGTCTTCGATCTCGGCATCCTCGGTAAGCTCCAGCCTTTCGCGGAGTGATTCCCACAGCGTCTCCAACTTCTTTTGTTCGCGGTCGACGGTCCGTTTCTGTTCAGCACGCTGTTTCAGTAGATCGGTGTGCTTTAACCGCAACGCAACTTCATCGGCGGACATCATGCCCATCAGCCATTGCATGATCAGGCTGTTCTCGTCGCGATCGAGTGTGGGGCCGGAATGTGCATCCTCGTGTCGCCACTCGTTGGCTTTGCGATAGCCGCATTGGTAATCACGTGACAGCCAGGCGAGTACATCCAGCCACTTGGCATCACGGCCGCGTGGCAATGTGAAGGTCGGCAAGTCGGTAAGAACAGCCGCGTTGACCGTTTCAACAAAATAACGATGCGGAAGTTTCTGTTCAGGAGCGTCAATAGCCTGCTGCCACTGATTGCATTGGACACAGTAGGACTCGCTCGACTCGTCCATGCGCAACGGGCGAACGACAGCCCAGTCGTTTCCAGCAACCGTCCAATGAGCAACCACGTGGGCCGCTTCCAGCCCCGGTGTGCTAGCCAGGTTATGTTGGGTTTCCTCGGTTCCGAAGTACGGTTCGCCAAGCGTGTAGCGAATCATCCGCATCAGCAGCGTTTTACCGACGCTGTGACCGGCAACGGGGCCGCCCTGGGCTTTCATCTGTTTAGTTTTGATGATGTTCAGGCCACGGCGAAACGGGATGTTCCGAATCACGGCTTTGGAATCGAGTATTGACAGGATCACCACGCGCCGCAGCATGAGGTCCGGCTCGCGGCGATTCTTCGCGGGCTTCAGTGTCTCCCGATCAAGCGGGAATAAGGTCGACGTCGGCATCGACTACCTCCTCGCTGATGGTGACCTTGCCTGTTTCCCGTTCCCGATTCAGGAACTCTAGCACTTCTTCGACGCGTTTCTGATCATCAGCGGACAGCTCGGTCACAGGAGCAGCCTCGGTGATGCGCCAGAGCTGCTGATGTTCCGAATCAGCCTGTTCGATGTACCCGTCGATTTCCAGATCGGTAAAGAGCTGGTTGATCGTCGTGGATGACTTCTTGTTTCCAGACGAAACATTGCTGTTCGAAAGGACCGACGAGCGCAGAGAATCGTCGAGCATCAGAATTATGCCAGCGTTGAGGACGCGGCGTGACACCGAACGGCCCTCCCATTGCCGGAGCAGCATCAGCAGGCAGTGATGCTCGCGTTCCAGCGTTGTGGAGAATAGCCCGGCATCGTCTGGCATGGCTTTCGCTTTCCCCTTGGTGGACTCCTTCGGCTTCTTCTCCTCTTTCTCGGCCTTTGTGGATTGTTTGGCGAGGAGCAACTCTTCTTTGTGGCGTTGTTCGTTGAGTTCGAGGAGGCGGGCGAGGACTTCGTCTCGAAAGTCGTCGGGCCAGCGGTAGCGCCAGGGCTTCTTCTTTTTGGATTTCTTGCTGCCCGGCTCGTCTTCTTCTTCCTCTTCGTAGTCGAGCAGGAATTGGCAGAAGTCGGGCTTGGCGGCTTGGTCGGCCAGATCGTCCCAGCCGTAGGCCCGCAGCACCGCTCCATCCATCAAACCGTGAAGACGACGAAGCCCCAAGATGCCCTCATTACGCTCCTCCGGCGAATGAAAACGGTTGTAGGTGTCGGTAAGACCTTCATTAGCTGCTGACATTAGAGTCGCTCGCTCACTGTAATACCTCCTGCCGATATCGTTTAGATCTTCCAAGTCCGCTTGTAGCGGAAATGGGAACGTATCGAAACAATCCGTTGTTGAGTAGTTGAGCCGGTCTTCAAGCGTGGATCCAAAGAAGCGCGCCCATATTTCATGCACGCGACTTTGAAGTAACGCAAATGCCGAGTGAGAGTCGATAATGAGAATCCCAAGCTTGTGGGAAAAGACGTAGTGAGCGGGCAAGAAGGCAAAGCTCATATGCTTGGTGACCAAAGAGATTGCAAGAACCTGTTTCGTTCGAGCCAACGCTTCAAAAAGTGCAGGTGTGGTTTCCCCGAATCTCCACCAATACTTTTTTCTTGTAGCACGCTTGTTCTTCATACGGTCTGGCTTGACTTTGTCCTCGACAATCTGCATTAGATCGGGATACTGACGTGCCTCAGCTTCAGTACGATCGCGAAAATTAATGACGAAACGACGAGGGGCTTGGGTAGGGCTTGAGTTCAGCTCTTGGCCACCGATGTACGGAAACAGGCACTCGCGATTCTTGCTCGATGATTCAATCAGAGAGTGGTAGTCGGCGATACTGCTTGCCAATCCTTTTGTGTCGTCATCATCAAACGTAAATCCTATCCCCGACAGATTGCTTCCCTGAAAACTGATCCCCTGATTTGATTTCAATACATGTGGGTCAGCATGCCCGCCTCTGTGAAATAGGAACGCAGAAATAAATGGTGCGCTTCGGCCATCGAGCAAACGGGGGAAATCGCGCCCCCGAACAACGTGAATGACATTGACAATGACGGCCGCGACGCCGGGCCAACGCAACCCGCGACGTGCCGAAAAAATCGTTCCGCCATTCTCGCAAATCCACCTTAGCCCTGTGCTCCGAGTGTCACCTTGACCTATTGTGTTTGTAGCAACTAATCCTAACGTGCCACTGTTACGCAGAAGATCAAACACTCGGCGAAAAAAGTGCGCGACGATGTCAGCAGCTCCGTGCGTCTCTGGGTGCTGTGTCTTTAGCCAGTCTAAGAAGCTTTCGGGGTTCGCGTTGACGTAGTTGTTCTTCCCCGCAAACGGCGGATTCCCCACAAACGCATCGAACCCGGCATTCTCACGCGAAAAAACTTCGGGAAACTCAATCTCCCAATGAAACGCGGGAACGGGATGCTCCTGCGAACTGTCTCGAAGGCGAGCGGCGGCTTCCTGCAGACCCGTTCGACTTGCATGATCGACTCGCGGCTGCTTCTGACTTTCCAGATAAGAACTGGCCAGCCCATAAACGCGATCCGCTTCTTCTTCGCGGGCTTTCTTTTTCGACTCGGCAAAGAAACAACTGACGCACGCATCGCCAAGGATGCGGATCAAACCGATCGCATCATCAGCAACCTTCAATCGCTGCTCCTGATCTCTGTATTGAACATCCTCGCGGGCGTTTAGGATTTTCGCCCGGGCTTCGGTGGCTCGGTCGAGCCGTTTTTGGATCGGCTCATTCAAGAGCGTCTTGAATTTCTTCCGATCCCAATGGAAGCCGATGATTTGCTCTCGCGTCAGACCCACCAACGAGTCGCCGTGTCGAAGCGAATGATCCAGAAACGTAAACGCGTGATCCCGCGCCAGCGTCACCAGCCATAACGACAACTTCGCCAGATCGACCGCCATCACGTTCTTATCCACTCCGTACAGACAACGCTGGGCCACAAGGCGGCGGGCGTAAAGCACTTCGTCTTCATCCGCCGGGATGTCTGGCGGGACCATGTCGTGCGCGTGCCAAGCCGCGATCAGGTGGTCACCCAGTTGGCGACAGGCTTCGACCAGGAAAGCTCCGCTGCCCATTGCCGGATCGCAGATTTTCAGGTCGAGGATTTGGGAAGGGTGGGGTGTACCTTTCTCACGAGCGGCTTGGGCGTGATTGATGTGTCGCTCGGAGGCTTTGATGCGGAGGGCGATCTCGCCCTTTGTGAAACGTTTCTTATCGGCTGAAGTCGGCTCCCAGAGTGTTGGCAGGTCCTTGTCAGGATCGACCAGTTGATTCAGGATCGGTGCCAAAGTCGTGCGGACAATCGGCTCGGTCAGTGATCGGGGCGTGTAGTGCGAACCGCTGCGACGTCGCTCGTCGGAAGGCTGGAAAACGATGGATCCTTCTGGGACAACATTGGGTGTCACCGTTTTGGCGACCTTCTTGTTGAGGGCCAGCAAGAGTTCATCGATTGTTGTCGCTTCCTTCATTGCCTTGGCATCTGCGGTACCGAGCTTCTGGTCCGTGTGCTCTTTCAGCCACTTGGCACGGTCCTTGCCGGGCATTTCCAGCATTCGATCCAAATTGATCGTGGCTGGAGCACCGTGCTTCTTTTGCGGTTTGATTGCGATCGATCTGCCGCCCGCGACTTCGATCTCAAAGCCCATGATGGCTTCATAGACGCTGCCGATCTGTTCCACATCCAGCGTCCGGTAGCTGAGACGCTCCCCGTCCAAGACCAGCAAATTGCTGAGCACACGAAAGACCACGCCATCACTGACACGTGGGATATTGATCGGGGACCGACGTTCGGGATCGGAGTAAATATTGACGTCATTGTCATCAAATCGCCCTTCCAAGAACGGGTATCGGTTCGGATCAAACAAATACCCTTCCCGTGGCGGAATCCGCATCTCGCCGTGCTGTCCTCCGCCCGAGATCATGCGGAACAGGGCCAACAGTTGAGCCCATGCCCCGAAACGCTGATCCATCGTGTCGGGAAAGCGTCCGTGCTCTGCACGCAACCGATCGAATAACCCGGAAACGGAGTAGTGGTTCGCGTAGATCGGATCTGTTGAGATCAGACCGCGATCTTCTGCGTAGAGAATGAAGACGAGTCGCATCAGAACGGTCAGCAGACCGTGATAAACGTGCTGGGGATCGTTGTTCAGGATTGACCCAAGTAGCTCACCTTTTCGATGGTCATTGGCGGCCTGGAATCCTCGCAGCAAATCAAACAGTGCCGACATGACCTGTTCGGCCAACTGCGTCGACACGTTGTTCTGGTACCGACGACTGTTTTCCAAGATCGCCGGTAACCGCTGGTCATCGCCAAGCGAGAACATTCGCTCCGCCGACAACAGCATGTGCAACGCCGCGAACATCGGCCGTCCGGCGACCTGGACCATCTCGTCGACGTTGAACGTGGCGTAGCCGCTTGATTCACCTCGTGGGGAATAGACCAACCGAAGTTGACAACCGTTGGAAAGTAATCCGATCGGTACATCGGTTTCGCGAAGCAAGCGTTCAAACTTGGCCTGCGGGGCCGCATGCCAGTGTTTCGAGGAGTCGGCTTCACCTGCTTCGTCCAGGTCGCTTCCAGTAGGTATCTCTTGAACCAACATCATCCAGGGATTCTGTCCTTCCTCAGGACGGAATACCGGAACGGCGCGAGTCGGGCGAAGCGTCTCGTGATACTGAGGCAGAACGACCTCCAGCGACGCCATGTCACCCGTAAGCGGTTCCCGCTGCGGTATCGCGATCAGATCTTCCGACTCCCAACCGAGAACCTTCGAGGTGAACTCCGGCAAATCGCGGATCTCGGGGATAACGTTGTCATCCTCTTTCGGCAGGCAGCTAAGAAACTGCCCGTGTTCCTCCATGATGTTCTTGTTGACGTAACACTGCGCGTCCAACAGTGCTGGGATCGAGACGACGAGCCCGACAGGCTGAACGTACCCAAGCCATTCAAGGTGTGCGTATTCTTCAGGTGACTTGGCCATGAGAGCGAGTTGTAAGTTCTCAGTTGTCGGTTGTCAGTGATCGGAGCAGGCCGTTGAGAAGCCTTGCGACTTCTGAAACTCGGTCGATCAGTGGTTGGGACGCGTTCAAGTAGCCCAAGTTAGCTGCGATCAGGATTTGCGTCTCGACTTCGGCGAGCGATCCCTTAGCATTACCCAAGAATTGGCGAAACTCACCTTTCGTCAGTCTTCCTTGTCCCTCTGCGATATTGCTTGGGACCGACACAGCCGCCCGGCGCAACTGACTCGTGAGCCCGTAGACCTCCTCCTTCGGAAATGCCCTCGTTTCCCTGTAAATCTCGGTCACCATCTCCATCGCCTTCTGCCAAACAATCAATTCTCGAAAATCTCGCTTCGCCATCTTTGCCCCCAAGTGAAGTTGTGAGTTCTCAGTTCTCGGTTGTCAGTGATTAGCGCGGACCGCTGAGTAGCCTTCTGACTTCTGTGACTCATTTAACCAGTGATTGCACCACTGACAACTAAAAACTGACAACCGAGAACTAACAACTACCCCGTCACCGGCCACAGGTACACCAACCCGACTGGTTCCACGCGGCGGGCTATAACCGAGTACAGGTCTTCGATTCGGTCCGGTTCCGTTTTGAGTTCTTCTCTGATTTCCTCCAGGCGTTTTGCCCAGTAACGCTTGTTGGCATCAAGCTGCAGGAGTTCATCCTCCACTTCCCCAAAGTCGAGTCGCATCTGGCGGGGATCGAGCTTGGAGATCCGCTTGACCGTGTTTTCGATGTGCTTCTGTTGTGTCTGCAAAATCTCTCGCATCGCCTTTGCTTCCGCCGCGCCGCGAGCCGCAAGTTTTTGAATCGCATCGTCCGCGTATTCCTCGCCTCGCGTTTCTAAGTACGGCAGCAGCTCTCGAATGTCTGCTGGAGCGGCTTGCTGGAGTTGCCCCACGACCTCTGGCGTCAGTTTGATGCCGCCGGTTTCAAGCAGGGACTGGTCGAGTAGTGCCAGTGTTTTGGCTTCGGCGTCTTTCGCGTACGGCGACAGCGGACCTTTGCGGATACTCGGATCCGACCAGCGCGCGGTGACCGGGATCAATTCCTCGTGCAACCTCGCGGCACCGTTTCCATACAGACACAAACGGCCAAGCAGGACGACTCGTGGGATCGAGTCGGTGGCCTGAGCGAAGCACGCACGGGATAGATCGTGATGGACGAATCCCTGAGCGGTAAACCGACCGAGTAGGCGTTGGACGACCCGCTGTTCCAGGTGCAGATGCACAACGTCATCACCGACGATGCCAGGATCTTTGAAGACCACTGGCCGGATCGGTGACTCGCGTCGCCACTCCCAGAGCTTTTGATCACGCTTTCGTGGGGTACGCAACGTATCCATCGTCTCCACCCACGTCGGGTCCGCACCGGACCGCTCATCGATCGCCGGGAACTTATAGCAATGGATGCCGTCACCATCCTCGGTCGCTTCCAACTGGTCCGAGCCCAGTAAATGCAGTGAGCTGGAGATGGCAGCTTGAAAGTGCGTGTCTTCGAGACCGATGCTTTTGCGGGAGTTTTCCAGCAGCGTGCGAAGTCGGTCGATCTGTTCACGCAGCGCCTGCTGCCGCTCCCGAGATGCCTCCAACTCGTCCTCAATCGCAGCACGGCGCCCGTCGTCGATGTTCGCGGATTCCAGCTCCGTTTCAAGCTCGTCGATGTATCGGTGTCCGATCCCACGTTTGAGTGATTTCGCGAGTCGCGCATCGATCACCTGGGACAAGCTGCCAAGTTCCTCCCGAATGGTCTCCGTCTTCCGCACAAGGACTTGTAGGATCCGGTCCTCGGGGCGTTGCTTGTAGACGAAGTAGTGACAGAACACCTCGTCCATCGGTTGTAACTTGCGGTCGATCCGTCCATTCCGCTGCTCCATCCTGCTCGGGTTCCACGGAACGTCGTAGTGAAACAGGTTGTGGCAGTAAGCTTGCAGGTTCAAACCCTCCCGTGCCGCGTCAGTCGCGATCAGTATCCGTACCGGATGCTTGCGGGGATCGGTGTTGAAGGCCTGCTTGATCTCTTCCCGTTTGGCGGGCGGTGTTGGTCCGTGAAAGATCTGAATCCGGTTCCCCGCTTGATCACTGTTCTCAAGGGCGGCTTCGAGTCTGCTGACCAAGTAGCGTTTTGTGTCGTCGTACTCGGTGAAGATGAGCACGCGTGTGTCGTTCCACTTGGCACCTTGCTTTCCCAGGTCGGGACACATATTGTTGCGAATCCATTCGATCAATTTGTCGGTCCGAGCGTCATTGCGCCCGCGGGCTTGCTCAGCCACATCCGTCATCTCATCGAGCAGTTCTTGTTCCCGGGCAAAAAGCTGCTTGGCAGTCATGTCCTCCAGCGGCCCCATCGTCGCCGCGGACGCCGCTTGGAACTGGGCGTCCTCTTCGGCCTGAAGCTCGGACTCTTCCATCGTGGCACGGTCATCGTCGTTGTCGACGCTACCGGTGATCAGGTCGTTTGATGCCGTTGCCGGTTCCGCGATTCCGGCTTCCTCCTGCATCTTCTCCCACTGCCGCTTGACCGTCTTGCGATGCACCTTGAGCGTTCTCGCAAACGCTTCGATGGAGGAGAGCAGCCGCTGCTGCAGGCCCGTGATCAGCAACCCGGAAGCTGCTTGTTTCCGCTTGGTTTCGTTTTTGAGCCGTTCTTCGCGAGTCTGCCGGTATTCATCGAGCAATCGTGACAGACGCAACTCCGGGGCATCCTTGGAAAGACCGTCGATACTAACTTGCACCACGTTTCGCTTGGGGAAGCCGCCTTGGATCGAGCGGATATCCTCTTTGAGTCGCCGGACGATTACTTCGTCGCGATGCTTGTCGGTGACCTTCACACCTCGACAGAAGCGCTGGGGGTCAAGAATCTCCAGCAGTGCCGAGAAACTGTTCGAGTGTCCGTTGTGCGGCGTCGCCGACAGAAACAGCCGATGTTCAAACCGCGGCGCCAGGTCCCGCATGGCCCGAGTGATCTGCGAATCGATCGCGTATTTCTGCCCGCTAGAAGGGGCAGCGTGGTGGGCTTCATCCAAAATAAAGAGCGATCCACTGCGGAATGTCCCAAGATGGTCGCGAAGCGGCCCGGCGTACGCTTCATCGATCAACAGTCGGTGGGAAACCAGGAATCGGGTGTGCGTGCTCCAGGGATTGACGCCGAACCCCCGTTCGCGACGGACCCGTTTCATGTAGTCCTTGTCGAGGATCTCAAACGTCAGCCCAAAACGGGCCTCCAACTCTTCCTTCCATTGCAGGAGCATTGACGGCGGGCAAGAGACGAAGATCTCCTTGACCTTCTTGCGGAGCAGCAATTCCCGAGCGATCAGCCCAGCCTCGATTGTTTTTCCAAGGCCGACGTCGTCTGCGATGAACAGATTCACGCGCGGTAGTCGCAGCGCTTTGCGGAGCGGTTCAAGCTGGTAAGCGTCCAGCCGGATCCCGGCGCGGAACGGGGACTGAAACAGCTTGGGGTCGGTCGAGGTGACGCAATTCCATTTCAACGTGTTCAGATACGCCGCGAACAGCTTGGAATCATCGAACCCCTTCGACGCGATCGATTCCCAAGCCTCTCCCGTTAGAATCTGAGGATCCAGCTCGTTTTCCCAAAGAACCTCCAGCGGTGCACCCTGGTTGTCGTCATCAACGCACGAAAGCCGTACCAGCGTGCTGTCTTTGACGCGTTTCGGTTTGACAATTTCTTCGACCAGATAGGTCCGTTGGCGGATCCGCGCGATTTGACCGGGCGTTAGCGCTTCCGTGTTGTGATTCATTCGCCTGCCGAATCCAGCTCAAGATGTGTCTGTTAAGGTGCTATGCGTCTCCCATTGCGGTAACGCCCCTACCGTCCAAGAACCCCAAAGTCTATCACGATCCGATCGGGGGATGTAGCAGGCACCGGACACAGCGATTCATCGATTGAACTGGATGCTTGCCAATGGCGGGGCAGAAGATTTTTGAGAATGACACTTTACTTGGACGTCGTCTCGGTGCTCCGTGATGGCGGATTGATCGCCGTGGGATATGTCTGCGAAAACACTCTCGCACTATCTAACACAATCGCGCTCCCCCATTCGGCGTTATCGGTTAGCATGTTTGAACGATTGAGCTAAATATCTATTATCCGCCGGGCGCAAGGAGCCCGCTACGCAGCGAAGCTGGGAGCTGTTTCGGCGGATTTCGGCTACACGTGTAAGCGGCTTATCGACGACTTCAACGACACCGACATTCTGGCGATCCCGAGTGGAGGGACGGCGAAATCCTGAGGATCCAGCTAAACGGAGGCGTCCGGGGCCTCTACGGTTTGGCTCAATTGAAAGTAGGACCGCTGAAACAAATCATCAGACATTCCTTGAAGCCGTTCTTGTTCTGGGCGTCATGTTTCTTTCCGCAAACGACAAGCTCAACGCGCCCCATCGGGAGCAAACACTTGCTGCGGGCGGTCATTGCGTGAAACTCGCTTCGGGATAAAAGGTGTGAAAGACCACATGGCCGAGATGCTGGTCGGTCGGGTCACTGATGCTCTCCGCGTGCCATCGCAATTGAAAAGGAGCTGCGATATCGATCATTGGGTAGTCATCCATTGTCTGATCGGGGTGATAAGAATTCCACGACCACCCAAGACCGCCCAAAAAGAGTGAACCGCCTGATTCGACAAAACTGCGGATTGCTTCTATTTCTTCCGGTGCAAACTCGCTCCACGCATTCCCGACCACAAGCGTGGAAACGCTCGCCAAGCTCTGCGACGTCAGTGCTCCGTGGACCGGCTCGAAGACGAATCCTTCACCCGTCAAGTCATCCTGAATCGCGGAAAAATGGTCCACCGAATTCAGCCATTCGGAATGACCGGTAGAAAATCCAACGGTCTTGTTTTGGTCGGCACCGAGGTAGCGGAATGTGTTCCTCAGGAATTGAGCGTTGTCGAGCATCGTGTACGCACCAAACAGCCCCTCGTGACCCAACGCAACAATCTTTCCCGCCCCGTAGTCTCTCGCTGCGGCAACGACAGATAATGGGGAGCTGTCCTCATCGCCGGAAGCAATCGCGACCCAATTATCGGCGGTATCGATCAAGGGGCCCGCAGCGCCCGACCAGACGATTTGGCTGACGCCTGTGACGAGCGAGCTCCAGTCCGACTGTTGAGTAGTGGTCGAAGTTCTTGCGATATGGTTGATGACTCGCAACGCATCTAACGGCGTCGCAGTCTGGTCAGCGGAAACATCAACGTAGGCAAAGCCCCTTAACGTCGTGGGCGGTGAAAGCTGCGTGGTGTCCGGGTGACTTGCAATAAAATTGATAACGCCCAAAGCATCGATTGGCGTAACGACTCCATCTCGATTAACGTCAAAGGCCAGCACTGGGTTTGTCCAGGGCGTGTCATTACGCAGAGTGATTCGTCCAGATGGCGATACCAGAGAGTGGCTCGTCGAGTCGTCAAGGATGATCGGTTCGCTTGCGCCCCATTTGCCAACGAACACGGCAGGAATTGCCCCCCGAAGATCTAAGTCAAGTTCAGCAGCAGGTTCGGTGATTTCAAATACGGCGTTGTCGGTCCCAAATATCCGTAGCGAGTTCCCATGATCAGCTACTTTCCAGCTCTGGCTGCTTCTCACGGTCGTCGGGATCGATAGTTGCAGTGACAAATCGGGCGGAACGGAATCCTCCGCCGGCACATAGAACTCTCGAAAAACGCTCTCCCCCATCGACGAACTCGGCTTCACGTCGCCCATGACGCTGAGAACAAATTTTGCTCGCACGTCGGAAACGCCGTTTTCCATCCTTGGAGACTTAAACGGTAGCAAGTTGACTCCGCTCTCGAGCGTGAAGCTTTGACCTTGCCCGATGTGCTCGGCAGGATGATCAAACACGCCGTTTCGATCGAAGTCGATCCATCCGTCAAGTTGCGCGGGCGTCGTTGATTCAACAAAGACACTGTTGATATGCACCGCAGAGCCGACAAGCGGCTCAGATAACAGGCTTACCTGGCCCAATGCGGACGGCGCGACGACCTCAAAACGTAACGTCGAGGTATCGTACCCGCCTTCGCCATCGCTAATCGTGTAGGATAAGATCTCCGATCCCGACTGATTGGAGGCGGGCGTGTAGCGAAACTCCCCGCTCTCCAACTGTTCGAGGTTTC
The DNA here is from genome assembly GCF_008035925.1 of Stieleria maiorica. Classification (NCBI taxonomy): domain Bacteria; kingdom Pseudomonadati; phylum Planctomycetota; class Planctomycetia; order Pirellulales; family Pirellulaceae; genus Stieleria; species Stieleria maiorica. The sequence continues at coordinate 5,946,946 of NZ_CP036264.1, read as the reverse complement.
CGCTGGCAGGTTGATCGATTGAGATGATTTCTAGCGAGTCGGATTCATCGAGATCGCGATCGTTCTGCAGAGGCGCCACGACGATCGAGGAATTCCAATCAACAACGGCGACGTCGTCCACTGCTTCGGGCTTCTCGTTTTCAACGATTCCAAACGGTGTCAGATATTCTTCGCGGATAATAGCAGGTGTCGTTTCACCTGGAGGCGTCCATGCGATTTGCAGAAAATCTCTTCCGTGCTGCTCTTTCATCAGGGCCTCAATGTAGTACCTCCTGCCGGCTTCAAGCTCTATCGCGGGAGACTGCTGCTCATCGTAGCGTTCCCACTCGCCTGCCGTTACTGCAGATGGGGTATAGGCGACCACTCGGGCATCGTTCGGAGCAGATGAGCTGCTTAGATGCAATTCACCTTGATCGTCCGACGCTATCCACAACGTGTACGCTCCGGTGGTCGGCGGCGTCAAGTAAGCTCGCATCCTAAGGCCGTATCGATCCTTGCTGATTGCAGGCGATTGGAAACTCGGCACAACTTCTGAACTTGAAGGGTACGCGGGGTACCGGTTGCTACTCAGCAGATCATCCACCAACAATCCACTGATCTCGCCATAGCGTTCCATCAGCACGCCTCGCCCGTGCGCAACCGAAATATCGATCGGCAGACTGACGATGTTGCCCGCCGAAGATTGCAAGTTGACGGAAAAGGACTCTTTTGACGCCGACGTTGGATCCGGCACATATCTAAAGTTTCCGTTGCCATCCTCTTTCACGCTTCCACTCGTAGGTTGTGAATAGGATACGACCGTATAGTCACCGTCGAGGGTGCGAGCAATTTGATCGACGGGAATCTCGGCGGAAGAATGCTCGAATCGCAGATAGCGATCTCGCCCAGCAGTGATCGGAAGCCATCCAGGTAAATTCATGTCGCTGACGATTTCGATGGCAGCCGGTGTCACTTCGAGCCCCCAGTGATCGACCATGTAGCTGGTCAGGTCATAGCCAACAGACTCCGAAAATCGGATCAACCATTCGTCTTTTCGCTCCTGATTTGAATTCGGCAATTCCCTAGGATCGGAGACGAAATCGTCGACGTAGGTTCTCAAGACCGATGCGACGCCTTCCCAGCCCCAAGGACCGTCAGCCAGCTGGTAATAGAACGGATAGGGATTTGCTTTTTCATCAAAGCTCGCGGGAGTTCCAGCGTGCGTTTGCTCAACGGCCTCCGACATTACCGATTCCTCAATCGCGGACCATCCCCACTCCGCGTTCTCAAAATCGGACGCCATCTTCTCCAATGCTGCGTTTGCGAAGATGTTCACCGTAACCTCAGAATCCCCATCGAAGGTATAGGGATTCTTCCAGCGAAAACTATCGGGCCACTGCATCTCGTGGCCCAATTCATGAAACCATCCCCAGTCCCCGACTGATCGCAAATGCTCGAGATCGACGATGCTGTCACCGTACCCGGTTGGCCCCTGAATCGGGTAGCCGGCATGGAGTAGGCCGATGCTTATTTGGACATCCAGGTTGATTCTCTCAGGGCCCGTACGCAGGTCATCATATCCAGCGAGCCAATCCATGTAGGACACCACTTCGTCCCAATACATCATCAATTCAGTTGGATTTGCGAGATCCCGCACCCATGACGCCGGCACCGAAAAAGCCAGATGCTCGGAGTTGAATTCCGCATAAAGCCCCGGTTGGTTGCGTACGTCATTGATCCATTCTTCGTCAGTTGTGTCGCCAAGGGTGAAGCTTGGCGTGCGCAATGCCCCATGCACGGTGATCTCGACATTTCCGATGTTCAGCGGCTCTCCCCACCCATTCCCTATAAAGTCGACAAAAATCGATCCGCCCATCGGGGCTGCCAATTTCATTCGCGGTTGATCGATTTCTCTACGAATTGACGTTCCGAACGGGACTCGCCTCCACTGGCCGGCGCGAGTGCTTGCATATTTGTCAAGCGAGTCGGTATGGCTTCCAATGATGACGCTGAATCCTTTGTTGACCAATTGCACCGGGAAGTCTATCTCGACGGTTTCGCCAGGGGCGGCGTAGAACCCCGTCGCGACCCACCCCGACTTATTCGTCGGCAGAGAAACGGTTTGTTCAGTCAGGCGAGGTGCACCAGCTTGAATTTCTCCATAGACAGATGCCGCGGTGCGGTGTGCTGGCATTTCCTCCGCAGGCAACTGCAACAACAGTTCCATTTCGCGAGCGAGAAGCATCTTGTCAATGCTGTCGGTCACCGGAGACGAGGGCGTCGGCGAAACCGACATTACCAGCTCCATGGCCAACCGGTCGAGCGTCTTTTGCAGCGTGTCAGATTCAGGGAGGACTTCATTTACCTTTCGAAAAACTTCCCGAATGGCTTCCGGATCGACAGTTGCACGTTCGCCGGAAAGAACTCCTGCGAGATCATCTTTGGTAAACCGTCCGACCGCCGGCGATACGGCCTGTGCACCTGAGTTGGGGGAATCCTTTACGTAGCCAATTCCTGCCGCACGAAGAATTTGGTTGCCAGGGATCTCGGTCGTCTCTTTGTTCCACCACCAATCGTACCCAACACCGTAATCGCCGAGAAACAGACCTCCACCATTTGATGCGAACTGCACGAGCGTTGAAACGACCTCCGGCGGAACCGTCCGGCCCATCCAGTTGGTCAAGAATAAGTCCGCAGTTTGAAGTGCATCAGCTAACGCTGCGTTGTTAGCTGTAGTGACATTCGAGTATCCCTCCGATTCCAGCCATTCGAGCGTTTCATCGACCACAGCCTGGCGGTTCGGATCTTCAGCGTAAACGACTATCGAGATTTCTTTAGCCTCTGATTGGGCAAGCCAGCTGAGTCCATTTTTATAGAAGGCCCTCATGCTAGGGTCGTTTCCGTACTGCCCCATTAACAGCCACTGATGGTCGGAAACCGCAACGACGCGACCTTGGCCGAGTGTGGATGCGGCAATCATGGGGCTGTCCAAGCCTTTTCCCGGGTAATTCGCGACGCTCAGAGCAGTGGGGCCGAAGACAACCATTTCTCCCGGTTGCACGGCGTCAACGAGACTTTTCACCCCATCGAGCAGTTTCGCTCGCACCGCGGACTCTTCCAGAATCGCATTGACATAAACCGTTGCGGTCGCTTGCCCTATGACTGCGGAGTCCTTGGTGACCGTGTAGCTGAATGAGTCAATTCCGGCGAAGCCCGCGTTTGGCGAATATCGCACGGTTCCGTGGTCAACAACTGTAACCTGTCCGTTTTCGGCGGAACCCAAAATGATCGTTCGCGAGTCGCCGCCACCAGAATGGTCAACATCGTTGAGCAGGACATTGAAGTCGACGGCTTGTCCAGACGCAGTCGTGGCGATGTCATCGACCAACACGTCAGTTGGCTGGGGTATCGCAGCGCCCACTGGCGATAGGTAGCCGCCACTTATGATTGTGGGAGCGCCGACGATCGGTCCCGACCAAGCTACCGCACCGTAGTCTCCCCCGTACCATTCTTTCACCCTAGCTTCAATGTAATACTCTTGGCCTGCGGCTAGAAACACAGACGCGCTCTGCTGTTCAGCGTATTTGTCCCATTCTCGGGGCAGTGTCCATCCAGGAACACTCGCGATTAAAGCGGAGTCTTGCTCGCTGTCACTTGTGCTCAAACGCAGTTCACTGCCATCACCAGACGCTATCCAAAAGGTGTAGTGACCGGTCTTCGGGGGATGCAAGAGTGCTCGCATGCGAAAGCCATAGAAGTCTCCGACGTTTTCGGGTGCCTCGAACTGGTCAAGAACCGCCGTAGCGTCCGGAGAGTCGGGAAACGCCTCTGCTGCGACGAGATCCGCGACCGATGCTCCGGGAATGTCGTCGTAGCGTTCGTAGTAAATCCCCAATCCAGAATCTGAAGCAAGCGCGATGCGAGTCTCAAGTTGTTCAAGTGCAACCTTTCGCCATGCACGAATCGTGGTTGGCTTCATTTCGTTCTCGTGGCCGAATAACAAATAGCTCCAGGGGCTCATTAACGGGTGTGCTGGCACCCTGCATACTGGCGGCCAATCATAGTTGAAGGGTGAGGGGAGAGGAACCAGTTCCCGAGGACGGCACGCTTTGCTAAATTTGGACTCTGGGCCCTCTGCAGAAACCCGGGGCCACGAGCCGCATCCGTGATTGACAATGAAGCACGAGGTTCGAGCCGGATTCGAGCTGCCGGCCTTTTGACCGACACCGGCGTCCGGCGACGTAACGGGAGCTGGTCATCTATTTTGGGCGTGGAATGCGACGGAGCGACGCACCATTCCGCCAAGTCCATAGCCGACTGAGACCGATTGCGCGACGAAGTCATTCGGGCGCGTGGCTGGGAGCTTCACCGGATCTGGTCAATCGATTGGTTTCTAAACGAGACCGCCGAGGCGGATAAACTCCAAACGGCCATCACGGCGGCTATGAATGGCGAACGTCGCTGAGCAAGTCTGGCTGATTAGTTAGGCGACCTTTCCGACTGTCAGCCCCTCCGTAATGAATTGAACTGCGACCGCCTGACGAATTGCTGAGGTCGCTAATGATCGCTGGAGAGAATCTGCTTGAGGTCTTCGCCGCCTAGCCAATTCTGCAGGCTTTCTCCGCCATCGTCATGTGAAGTACTTTCGGCGGCGTAGGCTTCGTCAACGAGTGAGAGCCAGGTCTGCCCTGCAGCTTCCCCCGCTTCCTGACTCGTTTGGCCTATAGACTCTTGCGTTATCCGTACTTCATGCTCTGGCTCGACAGAGGTACGTTCGCTCAAACCACTTGGCGAACGAAGGAAGTCGACCATCGAGAAGGTGTCGTACTCGATCCGAGCGATCTCGTTGATCACTCTCAACGCGTCAAGTGGCGAGATCAAGCCGTCGCCGTTTTGGTCGACATAGATACCGGGCCAATCAACCAGCGTAGTAGGAGATACCAACTGATTCGTGCCCGTGTTCACATAGGCACTCCGAGCGATCGTATTGATGATCAACAATGCATCTAGTGGCGAAATTTCTCCATCGTCAGTCACATCGCTGGACCGTAGCGGATTCTGCCAAGCCTTCCAGTCTTGCTGCAGGACGATTACGCCGTTTCCATTTGCCATGCGAACGTTTCGTGACAATACACCGTTCTGGAGTTCCGCCTCGAACTGCCAATTGCTCGGATCACCAAAAACAAGTGAGTCGTCTGACTCTCCACTGACCTCAATGACAGTCTCGCCCGAGCTTGCATCAAAATCCGAACCTTGAATATGAAGCGAAATCGCGTTGAACTCGCCGAGATCGAGTTTGGCTGGCTGGAGGATTTCACTTTTGAGCATCTCATTCAGTGCGATGCTACCACTGCCCCCAGTGAGCTGAATCGATCGCAGCGGGTGCTGGCCGATCCGATCCAGCAGCCCAACGACCTCACTAAATGTCGGCAGGTCAATCCCCAGCTGGAAGTTCGGATCAAATGGCTCGATAGCGAAGCTCGCAAGTGAGCCTGACGGCCCACGGAAAAGCACCGCGTCATCAAGCCGAACAACCAGACTATTCCCCTCAAAATGCAGGTCCGGTGACTCCAATCCGGCGTTGGACCGAACAGCAAGGTTGGGCAGGTCTGATATCCGTATAGCGTGGTCCTCGACTTCACCGTCAGCCGCGACACCGTTGGGACCGAGGTCACCGTCGCTGCTGATGCGAATCCTCAGAGTCGCATCGCCGGAGGGCAAGCCGGATGGAATGGAAATGCCAACCACATTCTTACCAGCACTGACGGGAAATCGTCTTGCGATTTTCTCTGACTCAGCACTAAACCTTCCGTCCCCGTCGAAATCAATCCAGGCATCGACAAAACCCGGTTCCGACGAATCCACCAGCAGGCTGCTGCCAGAGTCTTCCATTTCAAATGTTAAAAGCGATACCGGTACCGTCACGCCATCGTTATCTTGTCCGAAAGCCTGGATTGCATCAACTTCATCGTCTCTTCGCTGTCCGAGCCTCGGTCCTATGGGCACATGACGCGGACCGTCGTCGGCCAACAACGTGGGATACGGAGAGCCCGCATTGCCAAAATCAAAATTCAGATTCTCGAACCAAGCGACTCGATCATCCTGCAGCGAGCTTGAGATCAGATCGAGATCGCCATCGCCATCCAGGTCCGTCGCATCAATGTGCCAAACGAAGCTTGCGTCTTTGCTGATCTCCATTCGGGAAAACTGTTGACTTCCGTCGTTTCGGTACCAAGCGATTCCACCTTCTCGCGGGGATGAAACCGCGATGTCGATGTCCCCATCTCCGTCAACATCAAATGGAACACTCGTTGTGAGAGGACCGGTACCACTGTCAATTTGACGCGCGGCGAATGTCCCGTTTGCTTGGTTCTCGAACCATTGGAGTTTGTCATCATAAGTGCCGGTGCCGATCACGTCCAAATCGCCGTCCCCATCGAGATCAGCCGCGGTGATGAAGCTCGCACCGGCAGTGTTCGAGTCGATCGTCCTCAGGGTAAAACCAAGGTCCCCATCGTTTTCTAGCCAAACGAGTGCATTGGCAAAAACCAACGACGCCAGAACGTCCAGGTCGCCATCCCCGTCAAGATCGGCGACCTCTACGGTTTCCACACCATTTGCCGAAGATGAAACGACGGACTCAGCGAAGCTCTGCTGCCCGTCATTTGTGTACAAGTAGATGGTATTCGCTTCGCGACCACCCGCAATCACATCGAGATCGCCGTCACCGTCCATGTCGGCTGTCGTGATCGTCAATACGTTGTCAACCGAATCAGAAATGACACGCCGAGAGAACTGTTCGTTGCCGTCATTTTCAAACCACGCAACGGTGTCGTCCTCTCGGGATGCACCAAGGATGTCGACATCTCCATCGCCATCGAGATCAATGGCCAGCGAATCCCATGCTCCATCTGAAACCGATGAAATCACGTGCCGTACGAATTCCTCTTCGCCGTTGTTTTCGTACCAAGCGAAGGCGTCATCCAAGTCGCTCGCACCAACCAGATCCATGTCGCCGTCGGAGTCGATATCAGCAGCGAACACATTACGGGCGCTATCAGCTTCCAGCGTGACATCCTTGATCGACGAAAAGACGCCGCTTGACAACACGTTAGGAGAAATCTGGACAAGGTAGTCCTCGACTTCGCCATCGGGAGCTGGACCGGAAACCCCAAGATCGCCGAGCGTGCTTATCCTGAACCTTGCCTGAACCTCACCAGCTACAGCGTTTGGCGGAACGTCAAACTGGATCAGGTTCAATCCGTTATTCACGTCAACGGAATCTGCAATCTGCTCTCCTTGCCCCGACAGACTGCCATCGCGATTGAAATCGATCCACGCGTCGAGCTTTGCAGGTCCGCCTACGACTTCAATCGTTGCAAATGCATCGAGTTGCCCGATCCGGAATTCGCCAAATTGCACGCCGTCATTGTCACTCTCAATACTCGCGGTGAGCATGACACGGCATTCCAATCGTTCAAATCGACAACTGCCCTTCTGACGAAAACGCCTCCGCCACACGTTGCTTGCCAAAATTTCTATCCTCAATTGGAGCTTTTCGCTTGTGGGGGTCCACCGCCACCCATTCGCAATCTGCCTAGTTTATCGCAAACAACGGTGCCGACAACCAGGCTCAATGATTGCGCCGACATCCCACTGAACACCGGCAGTGCCCCCGGCGTCGGCCACCGGTGTGCGCAAATGATGCTCGAAAATCGTGTCGGTCTCCTTCAACTCGTGCCTTATGGCGTTTCTGTTAAACGCCGCGATTAGCCGAACCTTACCCAGCTTCGACTGGACGATGCGGCTGAAGGCATCAAGCAAACGAGAGGCGACGCCGAGTGATATTCCGCCGACCCTGATTCGTTGAGAAATCGAACGGGCGGCCTGGCGCACCTTGATCGACAGGTCCGAAGCGGCTTTTGGTAGCATGGCAGGCCGAGTCGATCGGGTGAGTCAACTGATGAGCTATCACCTTGACGCCGCATTCATGTTCGACAGATGGCTCACAAATTCATGCGGTCGTCGTCTCAAGCGGGCTCTGAGAGAGCGCAACTTGTGGCAAAGCACAAAATCATCAAACCGGCTAGACTGGCGTCGTCCTCCGAAGTGCCCTGTCCCCCGATATCCGTCAAACACTGTCCCCCAATTTCCAATTTTGTCTGTTTGTGTTCCATTCGGTCAAGCTTAGTCTGCGGGAAGATCAGAAATGAACTTGATAAATTGCTTGCCAATCTCGGTAGTATGCGATCGCCACATGCCGTCCGGGCCTATCTGGATGTGGAGGTTTGAGCCACCACCTGACAGCTTCCTGTCGCTTAGGTCTTTGCAAACCAGCTCGTAGAAGTCGTGTTGGTTTGACAGTTCTGGATACGCCGACGTGACCAACTTGCTGAGGCTTCCAGTGACAACGGAGGTTGGCGGCTGCACTTCGTGGATTTGAAACCATGCGACGGGATCGTTGAAAAGATGGAGGATCCGAATGTGCCACACCGTGAATTCATCGACATAGTGGATGAACATTTGTTGGAGATGCTCGTCGATGGCTTCTGGCAAAGCTGCGTTGAGCACCGCATTCCCCAAAGCCTTTAATTTCTCTTCGCGGTGATTCCTCACCGCCGCGTGAGAGGCATGCATCAGAGTTGTGACGAATACATCGTTCTCATGAAGGGAGTCCACGTCGACTTTACCGGACTGTTCGAGCGCGTCGAGACGCTCGCCTACCCGTCTTCTCCACTCATCCCGTCGGCGCTCCAACGGCGGTGCAACGATCCGGTTGAAGATTTCGACAGCAGCAGTACCGCCGAAAGGGATTGCACCTAACGCGCCGCGAGTCGCTGCGTGCGCGAGGTCACCAGAAGATTCTTTGGGAGGGTTCATTTTGCCAGCCATTATTCATGCCCTTCTATGGCAGTGTTGGGAATCGCCCAATATAACTGGGCACATGACACCCCCGGACAGATGGTCGAGATGTCGCCTGAATTCTGGTAGGTTGAGTTTAACATCTACATATCGTGGGGTAATTGCCGAGTGAATAGTATTGACGGCCGAAAGTCAAATGTGCTGAGGTCAAGGAAAGGAAGCTCTGTTTATTCGGAGGCAACACTTTGGAAGATTTACCATCAAAGCGGTCGCGAGGACATCAAACTAAAGATTGGAAGGTTCAAAAAGCGACCACACGCTGACGCCAAACCAGAGCCGGAGAGCGCGCAGCCAAAAAGTGTCTTGACCCTCGAAAACGATGAATTCCTGGCGCTTATCGACTTCCTGCGGACCGAATACGAGCCGTTCCGCCAAGGAGTTAAGGCATTTATTCCATTGGAGGAGCCCTTCTCCGACGACAACGCGAAGCAGATGGGCAAGTTCTTTGCCATTCCCGACAAAGACGAACTGGTTGACTTCATCGTATCGAACGAATTGATTACCGCTGACCTCGATGCTGCCTTGAATCACCGGAGACGCTTAGATGCAATTGGGCAATTCAAACGGATGCTAGATGAAGATCTCAATGAGCGAGATCACTGGCAACGCTGGTTCGAAGAAAATAGTTGGGTACTTGGAAGCGATTTCGTCAGAGTCCTCGATGATCGCAGGATCGATGTTGGAAACGTTGCGGACTACCTCATGCTAGGTTTTGACGGTTTTCTGGACATTATCGAGATCAAACGTCCGGACGGCTCACTCCAATTTTGGAACGCAAAACGTGATCACGGTAACTATGTCCCTTCGCAGGAACTCGTGAAGGCGATAACTCAGGTTGCTCGCTACAATTTCGAATGCGAACAACAAGCGGACAGCGCCAAGTTCACGAAACGGATGAAAGGTGTTCGAACGGTAAAGCCAAGGTCCACACTGATTTTTGGGCGGTCCGCTGGTTGGGACGATGACAAGAATGAAGCCTTCCGGCTTCTTAACTCTCAGTATCACAATCTAACGATATTGACGTACGATCATGTGCTGGCCCGCGCCGAACGAATTGTGATGGCAAGTTCAGAGCAAGGCGAACCGCAAGGGGAAGAAAGCAAAACCAACAAGGACAGGCCACTTGACGAGGATGATCAACCGCCGTTCTAACGACTAGATCGACTTCGGCAAGTCTACCGTTTAAGAAAGCCGGAGTAGATTGGGGATAGACGCTACGGCGCGTCGGTGTCCGCCCCCTCACCTTACAGATGTTAGTTCAGCCTTGAGCGTCGCGTATTGGGTCGATGCAACCGACGCGACCTGGATTTCCAGTGTGTGTTGCACGAATGCGCAATGAACGACGGGCAAAACAGATGGACGCAAAATGATCACAACCTGAAATTGTTTTGGCCCCATTGTATTGCCGTTCCTACGAGGATGGGGCAATGAAAATGGGCAGGAAGATTTTTAGAGGTAAGAAAATGGACAGCTACGTTGGGCCTGGTTTCTGGTCTATTTTCCTACCTCCTAAATCTTCTTACTAACTGTCCTTCATTAGCCTAGGATGGACAAACCCAACGCATTTTCGAGATGCCCGAAAAGCCGGCGGTGCTGGGACCGATGTGAGTTTGATCCACTGGGCCAGCTTGCTCCGGCAGCCGACGGCGGAGCACGCTCTGAGTGCATAGTGTCGCATGTTTTCGACTGAGTTTTGCGGTGTCGATGCCGGCATTGGATTGAGCCACTATGGCGGCCATAAAGGTAGCCGACAGTTCGGCGATTTGCGACGCTGGATATTAACGACAACGCCCGCGACGGATTGTAGCATCGCGGGCGTTTCGGATTTCAGTTCGCCTTCCGGCTTACAGCACGACGAATTCCACCTCCCGGACAAAGCAGGTTGTGTTGTTTTCTGGAAATCATGCGTCGACGTTGAAGCAGGCGTCGCGAAAGCGGCCGACGTTCACGATGTCCTGGCGGTCTGTCTTTTCCATCTTGGCTGAATCAGCCTTGGAAAGTAAATGAGTCAATCCAATACTCAGCTTGCCATTGCGGAACGGAGTTTGGTCGGCACGTCGCAGCGTGCTACCGAGGCGTCGTCAGCCCCGACCAACGCCTTGTTCTACGATCCAACTGACTTCTAGACGCTGCTGCAGGGGGCAGGCGTAGGGGGTGAAGCACCCTACGGCTTCTACTGAATTCATCGCCAAAACTGGATGCCGATGCGTTCACTGCTCGCCGGAGTAGTTTGTGCGGTCGCAGCGGCTCGGGGATCGCGTTCGATCACTGGACGTACTCACTGGGCAGATCATCGCATAGACACCGTGTTTCAACGATTGCTTCAATCACTGATCGCATTGCCGAACGCTGCCGGGGGCCATCGTATTCCCTGGGGCCAATCGGTTTTTCGAGTGTACATCGCGGCAGGCAGACTGGCTCAACTTCGACTGCGTGTGGCATCCCCCTCACTCTGAGATAGTATTGGTCATCGATGCGATACACTGACGCAGATGGTGTTGTCTTCTTGCGAATCAGGTAGATCGGCTCAATGATTCTCCACACCGACCCGTCTGCGAGGCAGTATTCCCAGCCATCGACGAATCCGTCAAATCGACCACGCACATAGGATTTACAAACGGAATAATTCATCGGCCGGTCTCCACGAGTTTGGGAACGAATTTGTGTCCAACTGCATTAGATCGATGCGGCCCTATCGACCAAAAACTTTGGACACGCGCGGTTTGCGAACCGTTTGTTACGACATCGACAGTTACCTATGGACCTAGCCCTCCGCGTCGAAGCTGATTCCCTGATTCCCTAAGTCGCTTCGGCCTGCATCTCCCATGCGACGAAAACAAACTGGTGCCCGGCTGGGGGCTAAAAAATTGACCGGCGTGGCTCGAATGATTCGATTCCCGCCCAAACACCCTGCCGGACGAATCCGGCGGGGTGTGTTTGAGTCCTCGTGATAAGGAGTTAACGCTCCGGTAGGTTCACTTGATCTGATCGTGGCGACGTCTGGGGAAGACGCTTGGATTCGGTCGAAAGCATCTCGACAAGTACTGGATTGGCCTTGTCTTCTTCGATCTGCTCGACCTTGCCTTTGGCGAGCAGCAACAGGATCAGGGCAAGCGGCAGACAACACGCGAATAGGATGCCTACTGCTTCGATCGATTTGGCAATGATCGGGTCTCTGCGTTCGCGTTCGGACCAGTGCCGGCGGTCCGATTCGAGCTCGTCTCGGCCCTGGCTGAGTATTTCTTGCTGATCAAGCACTCGCTCCTGGGCGTCGAAGACTTGCTCAACCTGACGACCGGTCAAGACCGGTGGTTCGCGTTTGCATCCGCTCAGCAGCAGGGGCAGGAGCGTGATTGTCGAGATCATGGCGAAATTTGTTCTCATCGCCCTCCTCGTGTTTTTGAGGTTGGTTGTGGAGTAAATGATTCAGGATTTGCCGCAACCCTCGAATCTGTGTTTTCGACTGGAGCAAGAGCAAGGCCGTTACGGTCAATGCCAATGCCAGTGTGAAAACGACTATGTGGACGGGTTCCATGTTTGATTTCCTTTCCGCGAAGGAGTGGGACGCAGTGCGAAGACGCTATGCGGCGTCCCGGGATTCTTTCAACTCGCCGATCAGGCTGGAGGCTTGGCGAATCGAGAGTGCTGAAACTTCGGCGCCCCCGAAACGTTCTTGAAGCACGTGATCGAGATCCACACGTTTACGGCGAGCGATCGCCCGGATGGCGGCGACTTGCTTTGCCGTTGCCAAGCGGGGACTGCCGTCAGCCGAGCCGGATGTGTCGTGACGTTCACGTCGGCCCGAGCTGTGTGCTGCTGCCTGAGAGGACGAAATCGCACGCCCGGAAACGGCGTCGATGCAGTGACGAGCAGCTTGGTGAAGCCGTGACTCCGCATCGGCGTCGAGTTTGTCCAGCTGGAATTCAGCCGAACAGGTCGTCGTGGTTCCGTCCCGGCAGGGCGAACCGGAAACACTGATTGATAGTTTCATGGGGGCTCCATGGTTTGAGTGAATGGTTCAGCGAAGGGGATTGATCGCTAGGTGGGCATCATTTCCGATGCGAGAAGGTTGACGCTCAGGTCGCGTTCGACGGTAATGCCCCGTAGCCAGCGTGCCAGCTGATGGACCATCAACGATGCCGCAAGACTGGCGGCGTAGACGGTGCTGGCCGTGGTGCAGCTTCCCGTGTGGGCCTCCGCTGCCGCGAACAGCGTCGTTTCGTAGTGCTCGTCGTGTTTCGGATCATCCGACGCGAGCACTCGGACAACCTCGCCACGCATCCGGCCGTCGATCCACAGGTCGCAGCGAGATTTCACGCAGCGCCAGATGGCGGCCCGTGATGAAATCGAATCGACACACGAAATGACAATTTCGCCGCGGTCCTGCCGCGGCCGGAACCGGTCCTTCACGACTGTGACATCGATCGACAGATCCACAAGTCGCAAATCGCAAGCCGTTGCCCCCACCTTCGGCTGGCCGATCTGGTCGTGCCGGTAACCTTGAGTCGTGACGTTGGTCAGCTCAATCTGGTCGAAATCGATCAGCTGCAACCTTGGTACTCCGATCGAGGCGAGTTGCATTGCGACTTGGCGACCGACGGCACCGACTCCGATGACGGTGACCCTGCGGCCTGCAAGGCGTTCCCGAGGGACCAGCCCGGATTGCCGCGTAAAGCGATCTGCCGGCCCGCTCATGAAGCCACCCACTCGCTGGCATGCCACAGACTGTCTTCCCAGGATGCTCCCATGTCCGGCGAATCTGGTCGAAACTCACGCGGGTTGCTGTCCGGAAGAGTGCCGTGCCGCATCGCAAACGGATCCAACACGGTCACACGGCGCGCGTATTCGGTCGACCATAGGTCGTGATCGGTCGCGGCAAAGGGGGCCGAGTAGTCGATCTTCCGCCGCAATTGCGTTTCGACTCCCGGGCCGGTGTTGAACTTCAGACGCCCGTACGTGGCTCCGTGCCGGGCCAAAATGAACATCACGGCCCAGTCCGCCGAGCCGAAGCAGCGCTCAAACGTCTCTTCGTCGGTCCCACTGGGAGACGGACAGCTTCCCGGATGGGTGTGGATCCAGATCCGGGCAAATTGCTCCGGGGAGCGTCCCTCGTCGACCTGGTCATCGAAAAAGTCGGCCACCGACGCGTCGTCGAATTCGACCGTAACCGGTGTGCAAACCTGATCAATCATCACCACGTCTTCGATGAGCAGCAAGTCGTCGGCATTGCTGATTCCGAATCCGCCGACCTCGGTGCCGCCGAAGTCACGTAGGAACTTCAGTTTCGCCCAGGCGTAGGGGCTGAACCTCAGGGTTGGACTCCTGCTCAGCTTCTGCCGGCGTCTCGGTCGGCTCCTGCGACCGCTCTTCGTTCGTTTCTTGGTCAAGGCAATCATCGCATTGGTTCTCCGTTAAACAGTGTTTGCAAAAAGATTCCCCGCATCGGTCGCACGATTCCATGCAACCGTTGCAGTAGTAAGATCTGCAGCCTTCGCAGATCGATGTGCAGTCGTGACAGAACGACTCGTCGCACGCTTCACAGCCGCAGCTACAGTCGCTGCACGTGCGGCGACCGCAGCGATCACACCGGCATGTGTCGTCCTCGTCGACGTTCGCACCACAATCGCCGCATTCCACGCCGAACCAGTCGCCGAGGCTGATGTAGGCACTGTCGGGGTTGTAGGTCTGCAGGATCTGGCGAACGATCAGGAAGAAGTCGTACAGACGGCCGTCGGCGAGAGCGTGTTTGATCGGTTGCTGACCATCGCCCTCGCAGAGCGCTTCCGACTGTACGTGGGGGTGCGTGGTTGAGTCACAGCTCACCGCAGGCTGCGGATCTGTCGCGATCACGCGGTAGGGAGTGGACTGACCGAGGTAGCGAATTTCAAACTCGATCTTGAACGGTCCCAACAGCACGCCTTCCAGCTCGATCGGTTCGGTGATCACGCCGACGGTGCCGTTCTTCACATTCAGCTCGACGGATTCGAAGTCAGCTTCCAACGCCGCCAAGTCGCCGATGAGTTCCGGCAATTCACACCGGACGCCGGGCTCGACGATTTCGGCCATCGAAACCAGTGATTGATCAATCGACTCGCGGAGGGACTTCAACGTCACGGCAAATTCGCGATGCAGACGATTTGCCGCAAGCAGCCAGCCGCGTGAGACGGCGACCGGTTCGAGTCGCTGCAATCGAAGGAGCCTCTGCAGGGAATCCGTTGAGATTGGCGTCAGTCGGCGACGTGGCGAGGTATTGCAAACCGCCGCCAAAACCTTCTGTGCGATCTGGTACCGCTTTCGAGCCTGCTTGCGATCGAGTCTACGGTCACGCCTGCAAGCAGGCCGCCTCGGATTGGTGGCGTGCCCCGGGTCTGATGCCCGAATCACGACGCTCCCTCGATCTTGGTCGGTGTGATCGAGATGCGGTCGCCTTCCTGCAGAATTTGATCGCGGGGCACCGGCAGACGGTTGACCCGAATCAGATAATTCGATTCCCGGGCAGCTCCGATGCGTTGGTTGAACAGGTCTTGGACGGAAGTGTTGTCTTGCACGTCGACGTAGTCGGCGAAACCGGCACCGTCGTTGTTGATCAGTAGGACTTTCATGGATTGGTTTTTCTCTGGGGGGGATTGGAATGTGCCGTGTCGGCCGACCGCTCGCGTGTTTTGCGAACCCGCCGGCGGCCACGACGAAAGAAACGATGACCGGCGGCACGCTGGGCGCACCGCCGGTCATCGCGGGTGGTGGTGATTCCTGGTTGCGATCGATGGCAACCCGAACCACGGCAACTAGAACTCGAAAGACAACTCCGCATTGATGTCATCCTGTGCGGCATGAAATGCGTCCCAGTCGATGACGTGGGGGCCGAGATCCTCGGCTTCCGGGTCGCTGATCGAGATGTCGGGATCGGCGATCAGAAAGCCGAGACGCTTGATGGTGGCGACGGTTTCACCCGTCGCACGAGAAACACTGCGATAGAGGTCTGCTTGAAGCATCGGAAGGGTTCTCCAAAGAGGTGTGGGTAAGGAACGAAAAAAGCCCTCGCAGGTCAGCGGACAGCGCTGACCCGAAAGGGCTTCAAAAAACAGGACTCAAACGATTCAATCGGTGTGGAAGGCTTCCGCCGGGGCGGGCAGGAGCCAGTGCTGGTGCAGCCAAGCGACTTCCGCTCGCAAGGCCTCGCTACGGTTGGCGAACGGTCCCAGACTGGGGCCGCCGACAGGCGACAGATCAGCCGTCCAGTGGCCGTTCTGGTCGGGCTCCACGTGGGAGCCCCGCTGGATCGCTAGTTTGCCGATGACGGACAGGTCCAAGTCCTCGCCGTAAACGCAGCGGCAGTTGCCGCTCGGGGTGATGATCAGCTCCATGCCGATCACTTCGTCCGCCGCAGAATGTTGCGGCGGGGGCGATCGACCATCAGACCATCCAGGGACGACTGCACCGCAGCCAACTGTCCGGTGATTCGCTTACGCAACGACTCGCTGTCACGAAGACTCTGCGGTGCGACACCGTCAATGACATGGCGCGCCCGATCGACGACCTGATCCAGCTCTTCGTTGGAGCGGATGTTGAGTCGCTGGAACCGGTCAAAGAACTCGGCAAAGTTCTCGATCGCGGAGTCACGGAACACCTTGGGCTTGCCGTCATCGTTGCCGGTCAGCCTTTCGGCGAGGTGCTCGACCATTTTGTTGAGTTCGTCGATGAACGCCGCCTCGGCCAATTGCACTGCTTCGTCGAACCGGCTTTTGACGCGATTGCATTCCTGCTCGTACAGCTCCGGATTGAGCCTGCGCAGGTAGTCGGGCGGTTCCACGCTGGGGAATTCCCAGCCGATCTCAAACAAGCCCTGCAGCGTGTCCGGGTAATCGCTTTCGCAGTACAGATCGCCGAGACGATCCCGGGCCTCGTATTTCAGCTCGTCAAAACGAGTGTCCAGGGCCGCGACGGCTTCCGCCAACTCGTCCCGGAAGCCCTGCATCCGGCCATCGATCTGGTCGACCGAGGCTTGGGGAACCAGCCGGATCCCCGGTTCCGGGAACGGCAACGTCGCGCCCTTGAAGTATGCCGTCGCTTGGGTTCGGACAGAGGTAACGGCGCGAAAGCTCGCGTCGCCGGTGTCGATCAACTTTTTCCCAGCGCTGATGTACTTGCCTTCGGCGTGGAACGTGTTCGCCGCCAAGGCCTTCTGCTCGGACGACAGCGACTTACGCGTCCCGAACCAAGTGAACGACAACCGCATCGCGGCCATCGTCGTGCGAAGTTTGCCGCCGTGGTCGCTTGTTGCCGCGGGAGCGTCTTCGAGAGTTTGTTGCATGACATGATTTCCTTCGGTGGTGGGGAGATACGAAAACAGCCCTCCGCGGTGACGGGGGCTGTTGGGCAAAAACAAGGTGTTGCAGACCGGGTCAGTTTTCCGACGGTTCGCTGCGGGAGACGCTCCGCCGGGACGCACGGCGTTTGGGGCGATGCTGATAGATGCCGGACTGATCGGCGTCCAGGCAGCGTCCCGACGCCCACTTTCGGAGTCTGTCGATCGATTCCGCCGACGTGACCGCCACGGGAACGACGTTACTTGCGGCCTGGACCACGGGGACATCGAGCAATGCCGCAAGCCGGCAGCACGCCCTGATTTCCGCGCCGGTCCAGTTGTCATCGGCGGGCTTTCGCTGATCGGGTGCCAGAGCGAACAGTTCCAGATACAGCGACCAGATCGTGTCTTTCTGTTCTCGGCCCGGCAGGTCGACAAAGAAGACACCGTCGAAGCGTTCGCTGCGGCTGAATTCCGGCGGCAGCTTTGACGCGTCGTTGCTGGTGCAGACCACAAACACGTCGGACTCGTGATCGTTGAGCCAGCTCAAAAACGTGCCAAACATCCGCGAAGAGACGCCGCTGTCGTTACTGCCCGATCCACCGACGCCCGAGAACGCCTTCTCGGCTTCGTCAAGCATGAGCACGCACGGTGCCATCGCATCAACGATCTGCAGTGCTTGCCGGGTGCGTTCTTCGGATTGGCCGACCAGCGACCCCATCAGGCTGCCCACGTCCAGTTGCAACACGGGCCGACCGACTTCTTTCCCCAGTGCTTTGCAAAACTCGCTCTTGCCGCAGCCCGGCGGCGACAACAGCAACACGCCGCGGGGACGAACCAGCTTGTTTACCTGACTCGATCGCAGCAGGGACCGCCGCGTGAAGGCTTTCAGCGAAGCAAGACCGCCGAGGGCACTGAAATCCGCGTTTCCACGATACAGCTGCAGCGTCCCCGCCTTGGTCAGCATTTGAGACTTCTGCTGCCACAGCGTTTCGGCCGTCAGCCGGTTGTCTCGCACCAGCGACAGCGCAAACGCGTTCTCGGCTTCAAACCGGGTCAGTCCGGTCGCCGCATCGAGGACACGCTCGAATTGTGCCTCCTCGGGCTGTTCGCCCGGTTCGGTGGCGATTGCCGCGGCGATCTCACGCAGCTGCTGGCGGCTCGGCAATTCGTGGTCGATCACGACAAACAGCTTTTCGAGCTCCACCGGAAGCTGCACGACCGGCGCCAGAACGACCAGAATCGTCCGGGTTTGTTTGCCGGTGATGACCTGGTGAGCGATGGCCTGGATGATTTCCGGAGACTGCAGAAAACGGTGAAAGTTCTCCAGCACGACGACCGTCGTTTGGTCGTCTTCGGACAGCAGGCTGGCGACGCCGACGGCAGCCAGCGGGTCGCTGACGTCCTGCTCGACAGCCTGACCGCCGCAGCGGAGGCCGGCGGCGATATTCCAACTGGCCATCTTCCAGCCTTCTCGCTGGCAAAGCTGGCTGATTTCATCGATCGCATCAACATGTTCGTGTGATGTGATCCAGATTCCGGAGAAGCACGCGCGGACGTACTCCTCCATTCGCTTGGCAAGCGACATGGTGTACTCCAAGGGGGTGGTGTGTTGACGATGACGGCAGAATGCCGCGGGGGAAGAAGGCAAATGCCCGCGATCACTCGCTGGCCCGCTGTTGCTGCTCGGTGGCAGCCTGATGAAACTCGGGTTTCAGTTGTTCGCTGGATTGCTGGCCGAGAGCCTGCAACAGGAACCGGCTCGCCTGCCGGCAGTCGCTTCCGGTGAAGCCGTTGGTTTCCACGCGGGTGTTACCATCGGGGGCGACGATGATTTCAATGGTCTTCATGCGGCACCTCCGACCTGGACGGTGACCTTGATCGAACCATCGGCCAATTGCTGTTCCCGGACCGAGTGCCCCTGTTTCCGGGCCTCCAACTTGGCCCGCTCGACGGCGTAGGCCTGCATGAACTCATCGAGCCGTTTTGGGGATCCCCAACGGCCCTGGTAGTTGTCGTACTGGACCTTCCCGGTATCGAGCTCGCAGACGACCGGGTAGCGCCAGTCACGCAGCTGGACGCCCAGGCCGGACGCTGTCTTGCTAAACAGCTTGAAGGTGCCCTCACCGGGCGGCTGAAGCCCCAAGCGATTGCAGCCGGCCCGGACGGCGGCCGCATCGCGGATTTCGGTCTGAATTTCGACGATGTGCGACATCGTAAGTGCTCCGAAAGCGAAAAAAGTCAGGTTTCCGGGGGCAACATGCTCCCATCACCCGTACGTAGCGCTTTTTCGGACAGAATTAACCTTGGATGCCGGTCACCGATGTGGCCCCGAAAGCGAACGGCGTGAATGTCGATGCATTCACTGAGCCCCGCCTTCCGCACGCAACCTTTCATGCTCGTGACAAACGTTGGATTTTGTTTTTGCAACGTAAACGTCAAAAAGCCGGCCACACTCTCTTGCCAGGACACGGCTGAAGGGGGATTTGTTGCTGAGCATTTCGGTGTGCACGAACATGCAATGCACCCAGGAGCACAGCATCGCTTCGCTATCTCCCGCAATCCTGCGTTATATCTATCAACGAAGGCCTCTGAGCCATTGTTTAACGCGAGTTGCACTCGTCCCGCCTAAACGCCTGGAGTCGCACGAAAAACTCGTGAGGCGACGCCTGGGGAGCTGTGGTGCAAACGTTAAGGACATTGTCGAAGCCACCTCATGATTTTACCTTGCCGTTGTTCCGGGATGCGATGCAAGGCAACCACAGGGGCAACCACTGAGAGGCCCTCGATTGATTTCGCCCCGTGATTTGCGGTGTTTTTGCCGTTTAATTCGGGGCCAGTATCGCCCACTTGTCTTTCTACGGGCTCTTTTCTCATTACGGGATTTGCGAAACGAGCTGTTTCGCGTTGGCCGGCGAATCGGAAACAGCTTGTTTCCAATTTGCATCCGATTAGGCCCTCGGGCAATTGTGCAGCAGCTTGCTGCACGCTTGCTTCTGTATGCCTCCAAAACGTGCCCCACTTCCGCATGCAGAGATAGTTTCGCCGCGACAATAATAGCGTCACTTCCGGGAACTGCGCCCGTCGATCCTTTCTCCTTTGGTCGACAACTTAGTCGCCCCAACGGCCGGCAGCCTGCTTTTGAAGGTTATGCTCGGCCAACCGTTTCGTTTTTGCCCCGTTCGCGGAACGCTTGGAAGGGCCGAAGCACTGCTTTGGGGGAGAAGGGAGCCAGTGTGGAGTCGGCCGTCCTCGTAACGGAGATCGTCAGTCTCTACTCCATCAAACAACAATCACGCTTCCGTTCCGGCGGATCGGCGGTCGCCCATCCACGGGGATACTGCACGGTTGTTCCGAGTAAGGTGCTGTGGGGCTGGATCGACTGCGAAAGTTTTACACTCGGTCGGAAAATCGACACCGTCGAACGCTATAACGATCAATGGGGGACGGAAGGTGTGCTTTCGACTCCCTTTTCGTTCCGTGTTCCCGGAGACCAATCATGAAACGCTACGTAGTTGTGTTGCTTGCCTTGGCGCTGGTTTCAACGCCTAGCAATGGCGATCATCACGAGGAGCTCGGCTGGCTGGACCTGCAGAAGTGCTCGATGTGCAAACTGATGGGAGCCAACATGGACATGATGGCCCATGTGACTTGGGAGAACCACAAGATCGACAACGGAGCACTTTCGGCGTCCGTCATACCGAAGGAGTACCAGGATCGGATGCAACAGCTGCATCAAAAGATGAAGATGGTGGAGGAAAAACTGGACGCCGGTGAAAAAATGCCCTTGTGCGGACACTGCGCCTCGTACGGCAAGTTGAAGATGGCCGGTGCAAAAACCCAAGAGATCGAAACGGACTTCGGAATGATCGCCTTGTTCACCTCCAATGATCCGGAAGTGGTCAAGCAGATTCACGCGCACACCGACAAGACCAACGCAGAGTTCAAGAAATTCCTTGAAGCTCAGATGCAGAACGACAAGAAGCCGGAATAGAATCGATTCGGTGCTCGCATCACAACGCTTTGACGGGCCGCAACGAGCAACTTGCGGCCCGTCGACTCTTTCACAGTGCCGGCGACAACCGCCGGCGACAACCGCCGGCGACAACCGCCGGGGACAACCGCCGGGGAGCGTAGGAAGATCGGCGGCGGGAGGCAGGGATCGTCGTCCGTCTGAATCCGATACCGAATCGCGGGCGTGGAGAAAAAAAGGCCTGTGCAACACCACAATTGTTGAAACACAATCCGTGAAGGTTCGCTTGGAAAGTTGAACGGGTGACATTCGATCCCTCTTGGTTTTTTCGATCCAAGAGGGGCGAAACACGCGTTTGGTCTCGCTCTGAATTCCACGCAAACCAAACGGACGGTACGACAATGGCAACGATTCAAGAACCGGCGCGAAAGGCGCCTTGGCCACCCATCGCAGCGACCGGCAAGCAACCGGTTCCCTACCCGGTCGGCCAGAAAGAAGGCGAGACCTTTGGCACAATCGCAAAGGACCATGGGTTAGATGCGAAAGAACTGATCCGGTTCAACTTCGGCACCCTGAAATCGGCCGAGATCAATTGGTATCTGGTCAACTACGTCCAATGTCCCCGGCCATCGCGCGGACAAAAGTATGTTCATTTTCGCGGGGCAAAATACGACGCGACGAATAAATCCGGGATGATCTTTCTGCCCGGCGACGACTCGCAGCCACAAGGAAACACGTTCGGGAACAAGGTCGTCGAACTGTACAACAACCTGAGCGAAAGTGAAAAGTACCCCGGCGGGTTGTGCTACCAGATCGCGTACAACCGCGTCAAAGCCGCTGCGAATCAAGTCGGCGTTGCGCTTCCGTCGCTATCGAGCCGCAACTCGTTCGGCCGACTCTGGGGATCGTTTATCAACACCAGGACGAACACCTGGTTCAATCTTCCAGAAAAGTATCGCGGCAAAGGGGCTGCCGGAGCGATGGCGTATGCGAAGCTCGGCACGCTGGTCGACCAGAACGGGATCTGGGCGGGGAATCTGAAACCCGGTGCCGTGATCCAAACCTGGAGCACCAAGTCCAACTACGAACTGGTTCGCGACAATCAACGGCCCCGCGGAATCGGCCACTCGTTCATCTTCCTGCGCTATTCGTCCTCCGGATCGACCATCGATGGCATGCACATCGCCGACCAAGGGTACCAGGGGCGACGTTTGCTGGCCCGGGGTAAATGGGGTTGGTGGGTTGGCGCTAATTTGGCTAAGGGCGGTTGAGGAGGTACAGGAAATTGAGGGACAGAAAAGCAGGGGCAAAACGATGGGGGCAAAACGATGGGGGCAGAACGATGGGGGCAGAATGATGGGGGCAGAATGATGGGGCAGAATGATGGGGCAGAATGATGGGAGGAGGGCGACAGGAAAATGGGTGACAAGAAGATGGGGTGGCGGGTTGCGTCATTCGATCGCGATAGGGCCGGATTGCATCTTCGGAAGAATCTCGATCGGTGCTTGGGGATCAGCGGCTAGGACGCGACACTGGCGAAGACGCTTTGTGATTTCGTCGACGATGCGTTTTGTCGGTTCGCCGCCGAGTCCGCCATAGACCGATTGAAATTCGTCCCGCGAGATCCCTTCCGGCAGGCCCTCGATCGGTGGGCAATAGTCCGCAGCATCTAAGCCGTCACGAATGGTTTGCTGAAGCGTCGTGGCAGACGTGGCATCACGGGTCGCTGCCATTGCGAACAGGACGCCGGCGCGATCGGCGACGAGATCGACGAACGAGAACCCCGAGCCTCCGGGGTTCGAATCCATCAACTCTTTCGTCACCCCGACCGACGTCGAGCGGTTTCCATCGGCCAACAAGGTCAGCGATGCGCTGACCCAAAAGTGTCGCGGTAAATCGCCGCGGCCGTGCAGTTTGACTTTCTGGCGAAGTCGACTGATCGCGCCGTGGTGGGAGTCATCCAGCGAGCGTCGCGCGAGGGTCGCGACATGTTCATCGCCCAGGATGACGCCGAGTGCGAGGATCGCCGCCTGGTTCGTGTGGACCGGATCGGCCGCGTCGGAATTCTTTGCGGCGAAACGAAACGCCAGCGCAACGCACTCGGCAAAGCCGTCGTCACCGGCAGGAATCTCGTCGACGTGTGCCAAAACGTGCTGGCCCGTGATTCGAGCACTGCGATCCAAATCGTTTGAGATGCCGTGCGGGATGCCCCAAAGGAACAGACCGCACAGGATCACGGCCAGCGAGATCCTGGCGACCAGACTCTTTCTCAGAGCGAGCCCGGCGGCCACACCGATAACGGCAGAGGCGATCGCAAGCTTGATTTGTGACGGGATCGGAAAGTAGCCATGGTTGATCCACAGCGATGCGACAGCCAGGGGGGACGCGACAGGGAGCGCGATGAGTGCCGATTGCCACAGCGGTCGACGGCTGGCAGCGAGCGCCACCAGAAAGCCGAGCATCGCGATTGAAATGACACGCAACGCGATGGCCGTCGCAGCTCGAGAGGACGCTTCTGACAATCCGGTCAGTTTGCCGACGACCGAGACCGCGGCGTCGGGGGCTCCCAACGGCCGCGGATCGGGAACCAGGCACAGCAACGCGAACCAAACCAAAACGAGGGGCAACCCGATTGCAGGTGATAGACCTGGGAGACGCGATGGCGGCCGAATCGTGACCCTTTCCATGACTGTTTTATCCCGTTTGTTTCACGACGTGGATTCTCTTGCGATCGTGCGAGGGACAGTATTCTCAGTCGTGCGTCGGGTTTTGCAATGACGGATTTAATGAACGATCGAATCAACGTTCGGAGACGCTTTATGTCTCTCCCACAGCGTTCGCTTCGGTGTGGCACTGGCGAGCTAGTGCGTCGGCGGGAAGACAAAGTTTTTAAAGGTCGCCGTGACGGGAATCGGCTCTTTCCGCCACTGGACGCTCCAATAGGGTTTGCCGTCCAGTTCGGCTCGCAGCGCGTAGGAGGTCATCGGGGCCAACGCGACATTCCAGGTGGCGTCTGTCGAGGAGGCCTGTTTGTTTTGGGGAGAGCGTGCTTCGATGATCACGAACAGTTCGGGATCGGTGCCATGGGCAAACACGAACACGGCACCGTCGATCGTGGAATCATCGTGGTAGCGTGCGATCGGCGTGGTCATCAGCCGCAAGCGGTCTTCGTCGCCGCCTTCGAAGTCATCCTGCGCGGAAATGCGACGGACGAGACGACGCATTTGAAGCAAGCGGGCGGCTGGTGTGGCGGCGGGCTGGGGCGCGCCGGGAATCGATTCAAACGAGACGCCGGCGGTGGCAGGTGCCCATGCAGACCGCCCGTTGTATTGGAATCGCAGCGGCCGGGTGGACAAGGACTGAAACTCGTGCAGCCAGACGTCGTCGGTGCCGGGAATGATAAAGATCTGTGCCGCAGCGACGGGACGTTTTGCACTGTCTTCCCAAACAAACAGCCCCCCGTCGACGACGCCGCTGACCGGATTGGTGAATCGCAGCACCGGCTTGTCGCGAAACGTGACCGCTTCTTGGGTCCGGCCAGTGTCGACGGTGACTTCGTAGGAGCCGCCCGTGGTTCGCATGTAGGTCAAACGTTCGTCCGGGCTGTCGTGGACGGTCGCAACTTTATCGCCGACTGCAACTTGGCAGACGAGTAGAAACAGCGCCAGCGTTGTTGCGGTTGCCATCGATTCGCCTCATCCCGAGGAAAGTAGGAACGGAAGGTGTCGCCTTGCGGTGTAATTCAGTCACGGCGTCTATAATGGGCGATGCGAGAGCCCAAGTCAACTTGTTTTGTTACCGTTGTTCATAATCATCGAGCGCGCAGCGAAAGCCGACAATATCATCATCGGCTCGGGTAGTGTCGACGTGTTCTCCGAACTCGTCGCCCCGGAGGCGAAGCTTCCCTCAGCGACGACCTCGGAGAGGACGTCGACTAATCTCACTCGCGAGGTGGGCGGGGTGTTGGTTTGGAGGGCTATTTGGTCGATTCGATCTGCTTTCGCATCTGGTCGATGATCGCGGGCAGGTAGATGATGCCGGAGTAATGGTTGGCCAACAGTTTGACGTGATGGGATGAATTGAGTTTGGCTGCGGTGGCAAGCGCGTTAGCACTGGACATCGGGACGACGGTGTCCAGGGTGGCGGAATAGATCCAGGTGCGGTCGGGGTCCAGGCGGTGGGCGATGCGGGTCGGTTCGATTTGGTGGACGAGCGATCGAAGCTGGTCGCCCACCAGCCCCGCACGCTCCAACCGCGCGCGGACTTTGGCGGCGTCTTTGGCTCCGTTTTCGATCACGTTCAACAGGTCGCCGCCGGCGAGCGTGATGAACACATTGTCGTAACCGTTGTCGATCGACGCCGCGGTGGCCGATACAAATCCGCCCAAACTGGTGCCTTGAAGCGAAATGCAGTCGGGATCCACCACAGGCAGGCTGGCGACCGCATCCCGGGCTCGTCGCACATCGGCGATCGCTTGACGCATCGCGGAAAAGAAAAACGCGTCGTCCGGCTTTTGGCCGTCGATCCGACGTTTGCCGTAGTGCGGCAGGTGAATTAGAAACGCATGGAAACCGCAATGCTGGAACCCGTGCGCGAACATCCGTCCGACCGCCATGCTGCTGCTGGTTTCGTGAACCACAACCACCGCGCCGGCCCGTTTGGGACGCTGTTGTTGGTCTCGGGCGATGTACCATTCCATCGACACCAAGTCGTTCTGCGGATCACCGGTATCGATGGGAGATGGAAAACGTACCGTGACGTCGCCACGCAGACGATCCGGCGCATTGCACTCGGTCTCAAAGGGTGACGGCTTCCACGTCAATCCGTTCAAACACGCCAGCGCATCTTCGGAAGGTTCATGACCGATGTCCAGAGAATCGGCGGCCTTGAACGACTTGCCGACCAGTTGGATCGGCAGCGGTTCCATGGCGTCCTCCCCACGGCAGACGAATCCGATACAGATGGCAACCGCAAACCAGAACGTGCTCAGTCGACGCATTGTGATGCCTGTTGGGGTGAGTACGGGAAGGTCGGATTGGACGTGACAGAATAAACGGGTCAGAAATACAGCAGTCGAAACAGGAAGATGCGGGTCAGGGATGAGCCTGGAGGTGGATGGCAGGGTGAGTCAATTGAAATCGCGCGTCGGTCGGTTGGTCGTCAGGAGCCAAGCGATGGAGAAGCGTTTCGTATTTGGGTTCCTGATAGGCAATGGCAGCGCGGCGGAGCAATTCAGCGAGCTTGGCGCCGTCCAGCGGAGTGATTTGTTCGTGTTTCCAATCGCTTTCTGACAGAGCGAAGGGGATTAAGAAGTCCAGCGCGTCTCGAATTCCGCCCGCGTTATCGGAGTGATGGTTCCACAAATCGACGTCGACGTGATCGGCCAGCGTGGCCAGGTTGATGAACGCCTTGAGGTTCATCACGGAATAGTCCCACGATTTGGTCCGTGCCAGTTCGTGGGGTTGTGATCCGTCATCGCGGATCTGGGATTTGATGCGACGCTCGGCGACGTTTCGCAAGACTTCGCGGGCGACATCAGGCTGGCCGGCGTACAGGGCGAAGCAGGCAACTTGGGCGTCGTACCAGGTCGCGTGATTGTTTTTCGTCCGGTCTTCGTCACGACCGTGTTTGCTGTGGCGAAGCCAATGCAAATACTGCGCAAACCACTGCCGCAGCGACCGCGCGTCGGCGTCTGTCCAGGCGGGGGACGTTTCCAACAGCAATGCGGCGTCGACCGCTCCGATCAGGCAGGCGGTGTCGATGATCCCGATCCCTCGTCCAGTCGTTCTTCCGGGGATGGCTTGTCCGAAGTTGAGATTCGGGTTCATCGCCGTTTCCGGGCGCACGAACCAAGTTCGCAGCAACTCCGCGGCGTGTCGGGCATCATCGGGGTTGCGGGTGTAGTACCAAGCTAGCGCCAGGGTCAAACTATTACCGCAGGTCTTCTTCAGCCCTACATTGTCGTATTCCATCCGCTCCGGATTCACTTCACCGTCGCGGCGAATGTAAGGCTTGCCGTCGGGTTTGGCGGGGTCGGGCCACCAGTAGGGGCCCACGCTGATGTAGTCGTGTTTATCACCGCTGGGTGGAACGATTGACTTGGAAACGACCGTCCAGGGGCCTTCGGTCCGACACTCGTCGGCCTCACGTCGCAAGTTTTCAATCGCCGGCGGGACGCTGTCGCCAGAATCCTGCCATCGGGCGTACTGGCCAGCCATTCCCTGGGCATCCAGGATCAGCGTCCGGGGCGGATCAATTGCGACGGGATCCTGGGCGGCGATCGCCGTTTGCAACAGGGATCCGATCGCCAGCAGCCAGACACATCGGGGGATCATCGTATGCATCGCGTCGAGTCGTTCAAGGTGCGTGGACTTGATGCTCTGGGGAGCGTGAGTGCGTCAACGTAGCGCGGGGCAGCAGCGTCTCGCCGTGCCTGGTGATCGGCACGACGTCACCACTGGGGGCTAGGCTCGCTGTGGCAATTGTACGCGTCGGGTCAGACGAGTTCCAATTCGCCAACGGCGGGGGTTTCGCGACGCGGCGACTGGGCCGACGGTTCCGGCTGCGATGCATCACCGTCAAGCCGTCGATTAGTGCTGACGATCAGGTACAGCGCGGGAACGACCGCCAGGGTCAACAGCGTCCCCAGGGCCATGCCGGCCACCAAGATGATTCCGATGCTGTTTCGGGCTTCGGCCCCCGCACCGGTGACCAAGACCAACGGAAAGTGGCCCAAGATGGTGGCGGCCGACGTCATCAATACCGGGCGCAGTCGTGTTTGCGCCGCGTGCATGATCGCGGCCCGTTTCTCCCAGCCGTCGTGCCGCAGCATGTTGGCAAATTCGACGATCAAGATGCCGTTCTTGGCGACCAAACCGACCAGCGTGATCAGTCCGACTTGAGAGTAGATGTTGATCGTCGTGAAATCCAAACAGGTCAGCACCAAAACACCGGTGATCGCCGGCGGAACCGAACCGAGCAGCACGACCAGCGGGTCGCGAAACGAATGGAACTGGGCGGCAAGCACCAGATAGATCAGCACCAAGGCGAACCCCAGCGTCCCGGCCAACTTGGAACCCTCGTTTCGGATTTGACGTGACTCGCCGGCGTAGTCGATTTCAGCAACGGCGCCGGTGACGTCGCGTGCGATCTGTTCGATGGCGTCCAGGCCCGTCGCCTTGGTCACACCGGGCAGAACGGCCGCGGAGATCTTGAGCGAGTCTTGTTGTCCGAAACGGTTCAGGCTGCGTGGCGCGGTCACCGGTTCGATCGAAGCAAACGCCGAAACGGGAATCAACTCACCGGCCGGGTTGCGGATTTTTAAGTCCATCAACGACCCGACGTCTTCACGTTGGCGGGCATCCAGTTGTGGAATGACGCGGTACGAGCGGTCGAAGAAGTTGAATCGGTTGACCTCGCCGCCGCCCAACAAAACGCCCAGTTCACGCCCCACCGCGGCCTGGTCGAGTCCCAAGTCGGCCAACACTTCGCGATCGACGATCACCCGGGCCTGGGGCAGATCGAATTTCAAATCCGAGTCGACGAACATGAACATGCCCGACTGGCCGGCTTGTTGCATGATCTGCTGGGACCATTGAAGTCGTTGCTGCGTGGGCGCATCGCTTTTGATGACGACCTCGACGTCGAACTGCCCGGCACCGGGAAGCGGCGGCACCAAGACCGGAAACGCTTCCAGCCCGACACTTTGCGACGCGATGCCGTAGACTTCGGGGAGCATCGATTGGGTGTCGCGCTCACGTTGGTCCCAATCCTTGGTGATCACGCCGCCGAATCCACCGCCGGCGGTGACCAATGACCACATGTAATCGGTTTCCGGGATCGCCTGCAACGTTTCGGCCAACTCACCGGCCCAGCGGGTCGATGCGTTCAGCGTCGAATCGGGGGCGGCGCTGACGACCAACGAGATCGCCCCCTCGTCTTCGATCGGTGCCAGTTCTTTCCCGGAAAACATGTACAGCGGGACGGCTGCCAGGGCGGTGATCAACGTGGCGGCGGCGATCGACCAACGCAGATCGAGCACCCAAACCAACATCCGCGCATACACGGACTGCAGTCGTTCAAAAAACCCTGCGGTCAACCGGCTCAGCCGCCCCTCGCGTTCTTCGGCCTGTAACAACACCCCGCTCATGATCGGCGACAATGTCACCGCGACGATTCCGGAAACGATCACGGCGGCGGCCAGTGTGAACGCGAATTCTCGGAACAGCATGCCGGTCAATCCCGACTGAAACCCGATCGGTGCGTACACGGTCGCCAGCGTGATCGTCATGGCGATCACGGGACCGACCAGTTCGCGTGCCCCGACCAGCGCCGCAGACTTTTTGGACAGGCCCTGGCGGAGGTGACGCTGGACGTTTTCAACGACGACGATGGCGTCGTCGACGACCAGACCGACCGACAGGACGATGGCCAACAGAGTGAGCAGGTTGAGCGAAAAGCCCAACAAAAACATCACGACGGCGGCACCGATCAGCGAGACCGGCATGGCGACCAAGGGGACCAAGGCCGAACGCAGCGATCCCATGAACAGGAACACGACCAGGGCGACGATCCCGACGGTTTCCAGCAAGGTCGTAAAGATTTCCGAGAGCGCCTTGCGCATGAATTTTGTGCCGTCGTACGCCATCTGCATGTCGACGTGGGAGGGCAATCGCGGCTGGATCTGGGACATCGCCACCGCGACGGCGTCGGAGACTTCGATTTCGTTGCTGCCCGGCAGCGGCCAGACGCTCAGGTAAACCGCTTTCTCGCCGCGATACATCGCCGTGGCCGTCGGCTCTTCCGAACCCAATTGCACTTCGGCGACGTCTTGCAACCGCACGATCGAATCGTCGGTTTGCGAAACGATCAGGTCACCGAACTCTTCGACGTTACGCAGGTCCGTGTTGGTCAACAAGTCGATTTGAATCGATTCGCTTTTGACCTGCCCGATGGCGGCCAGGAAATTATTCCGCTGGAGGGCTTGGTAGACGTCGCCGGGGGTCAGGTTCAACTCCGCCAATCGCTGCGGGGAAATCCAAATCCGCATCGCCGGCGTCTGTCCGGCTTCGACCCCGACGCGTTGGACGCCGCGGACGGTCGCCAACCGGGGTTGGACGTTGCGGGCCAGGAAATCGGTCAACTCGGGGATGTCGAAACGATCCGACGTGAAGCTGATGTAAAACGTCGCATAGGGTTTGTCGGCCCGTGCCAGATCGACCGTCGGCGGCTCGGCTTGGTCGGGCAACTGTGACCGAATCTGGCTCAGTCGAGCGTTGACTTCCGCGAGCGCCCGTGTGGAATCGTGATTGAGTTGCAGCTTGACGGTGATCGTGCTGATGCCGGCGACGCTGGTCGATTCGATCGTGTCGACGCCGGCGATCGACGATACGGCTTGTTCGATCGGCGTGGTCAGGAAGCCGCGGACGGTTTCGGCGCTCGCCCCGTAGTACAGCGTGGTGACGGTGATCGAACTGCTTTCCAGTTTCGGAAACTGTTGGACCGGCAGCGACATCGCGCAGCGAAGTCCGATGATGACCAGGATCGAATTGGCGACGACGGCCAGCACCGGGTGGCGAATGAACAGATCGGTGATCGCGCGGCGCGGCGGCGCGCCATTTGGCTCGTGCATCAAGAAGTGCCTCCCGTGGCCGTTGGGCCGGTGGCCAGCAAGCGTCCTTCGCTGACCTTGAATGAACCGTCCGTGATCACCGTGTCACCGGCCGCGACGCCGTCGGCGATCCAGGTTCGGGAGCCGTCGCTGCCCAGCACGACAACCGCGCGCGACTCGGCCCGCAATCGGCCTTCGCTTTCAACCGCGACGAAGACAGTCGTGCCCGTCGGGCCGCGTCGGATCGCGGTCGACGGAACGGTGACCGCCGGGATTTGCGGACCGAAGGGGATCCGAACCTTGACCGAATCTCCGGGGTGCAGCGTCGTCGGCGGTTGATTCAGTCTGGCCCGGGCCAGCAAGGACCTTGATTGCAGGTTGGCGGAGGCATCGACGGCGATGATTTTTGATTCCAGCGGTTCGGCCGCCGCCGGAAGTAACAGCTCGACCGTGTCACCGGCACCGACCGAAGCGGCCACCGCTTGCGGCATCGCAAAGTCGACGTTTAAGAAGTCGTCCAGCCCGGACAGTTCGGTGATCTCGCTGCCGGCGGCCAAGTACTGGCCGGGATGAAGGTCGAACAGCCCGACGCGGGCGTCGAATGGGGCGAGAAGTGTTTTCTTCTTGATCAGCGCTTCGAGCCGCTCGACTTCCGCGATCGATCGGGACAGGTCGGCCGTCGCTTCTTCCAACAGTTGTTCACTGCCGGCTCCGGAGCGTTTCAGCCGTTCGTTTCGCGCCAAGGCATCTTCGGCCAGTTTGCGGGTGGCCAGTGCACTCTTGAGTTCCGCGGATTCCAGCTCGGTGTCGAATCGGAACAGGACGTCGCCGCGACGCACCAG
This sequence comes from Stieleria maiorica, assembly GCF_008035925.1. NCBI lineage: Bacteria > Pseudomonadati > Planctomycetota > Planctomycetia > Pirellulales > Pirellulaceae > Stieleria > Stieleria maiorica. Next base: position 5,915,315 of record NZ_CP036264.1, on the reverse strand, counting down.
GTCGCCCGGTTTGACACCGACTTCGGTCACCACCCCCGTCAACTCATTGCTTAACGTGACCGATTGCGGTGCCAGCGCGGTGCCGATCACCATGCTGTTGCGTCGGTAGGGGGCATCGACCGCGGCTACCGAAGCGACCGCAACGGGCATTTCCGGCGGCGGAGGCATCGAGCTGGCGGCTTGGATTTGACGGTATTTGGCGTAGCCGACCGCCCCGATCGCCCCCACCACAAGGAGGAGGACGAAGACGGAACCGGCGATCAGACGTTTCATCGGCGAATTAACAAACGTGGAAAACAGGCAACAGGGATCGGGGAGAGTAGTTCATCGATCGACCAGCGCGAATCCTGTCGGCTGAGAATCCAGGAATCGCACGGGCGGCAAACCCCGTCCCCGGACCGTTAGGGAATACTCCTGTGACGCCGGTAGCTTACAGCGGGTTCGCCGTTTCGCTAGGCTTTTGTCTCGCCTAAGTACTCAGGAAGGCAGTAGTGGACGACGCGAGGAGTCCTTGCAGTTTGCGAGGGAAAAGGACTCGTCGCCTCGCCCACTACCGGAAAAGCCCACTACCTCAAAAAAACTATTCACTGGTTCCCAGCACCCTATTCCGGGAATGAAGAAGAAACGGTCCCCCAAAAAGTCCAGCCATGACGCGAGCCCCGTTTCGGTCCAGATCGCACGTCAAGCGATCGCGTTGACGATCGCCGGATCCGATCCCAGTGGCGGGGCAGGATTGCAAGCCGACCTCAAGGCGTTTCAGCAGAACGGCGTTTACGGCATGAGCGTGGTGACGCTGCTGACCGTCCAGAACACGATGGGGGTCAAGCGAGTCGAAACGATGCCGGTCGATCTGGTCGAGCAGCAACTGGAAGCGGTGGTGGAGGACATTGAGCCGCTGGCGATCAAAACGGGAGCGCTCGGCACGCCGGCAATCGTTCGTGCGGTCGCCGAGCGTTTGAAGTCCTATCACGGTGACGTGATCGTCGACCCGGTCTTGATCAGCAAGCACGGTGACCTGCTGGGTGGCGACAGTATGGTTTACGCGTACCGCAAGTACTTGTTTCCGGTCGCCACGCTGGTCACCCCCAATCGGTATGAAGTGGAGGCCCTGTTGGGGAGGAAGCTGACCGATCTTGATTCGATTTGTGATGCCGCGCACGAGCTTTTGCAATTCGGTCCCGAATACGTTTTGATCAAAGCCGGCGTGATCGATGGATTGCGGCACCACGTCTTGGCCGACCAGGAACAGACGATCAGTGCCGCCGTGAAGGATGTGCCGGGCAATCATGGGCACGGTGCGGGCTGCAGTCTGTCGGCGACCATTGCGGCTGCTCTGACACGTTGTGCTCGGACGCACCCGCAAGCGAAACGCGTTCGAGCGGCGGTGGAGTTTGGCATCGCCGCCGTCCACGCCGCAGTCACACTGACGCCCCCGTTGGGGAAAGGATGTCGCCCGGTCGAGCATCGTGTCCTGGACAAGGGGACGAGTGGCAAACTGGACTAGGCTCTGTCTGAACACGGCAAGGCCGTGGGCGATTCGAAAACGGGACGGGCTTAAGCCCAATACGCTGAGCCGTAGGTGCTAGCCTCGGGCCTTACCGCCGTGTTAAAAGGCGTATCACGGCCCACGGCTAGCGCCGTCGGCTCACTAAGCCCGTGCTATAGACCCCCGTCCCCTTTTCACTCGCTGGCAGCCTATCCCACGTCCGAAATCGGTTCGGTGGCGTTGCCGACAGGCGGCGCGGAATCGGGGACGCCGCGTACTTTCACAAAACCGGAAATCGCGACGATGATGGCCGCCAATAGGACCAGGACCTTGATCCAGGTGGACTTCTTGTCGCGGATCGGTTGCAGCTTGGCGCTCCGCCCGACCAAGGCTGCTGCGAGAAAGAAAACGGCCAACGCCAGCAGCATCTTTGTGCCCACCAAGGCGTGGTAAAGCGAGTCGCCCTGGTGAGCCGGCATGGCGCGAAAGTAGTTGTAAAATCCGCTGACGAGAAACAGCAACACGCCGAGGTGCACGAACCGCTTCCAACGCGAGGTCACCGAGCCGGCCAGTTGGGCGTGCGCATCGTCGCTGAGTTCTTTCGCCGATGGCATCAACACGAACGCCGTGAAAACGCTTCCGCCGACCAAAGTGATCGCGGTGCCGACGTGAACGATTCGTGAGACGATATCCAGGATTTCCATGGAGGCACTTGGAGCGTGGGGAAGTGTTTGCGCCCGCGGGGCGACCGGCCAGCGGAACACTGTACCGGCCCGCCCAGCAGGACGGAAGCCGATGGGCGGCCGCGGATTCGACGTGGCTAGTTTGCACTCGAATTTCACGCGACTCTCTCCTCGCTCGATCCTATAGGCACCAAGCTAAGACGACACCCACTTTGGAAGCATTGATGTTCAACACAACTTACAATGGCTCCCTTCTCCCCCGGCTTTGTGGGGGAGAAGGGAGCCATGCCCTAAACTGCGGACCAATTTGTTTAGACACCAATGCCCTGGAAGGGAGGGTGACTTCATACAACCGCACGACCGCTTCCCAAAAGGAACTGTCATCATCCAACGCCGGAACGGTTTCACTTCGCCGGAAAGAATTTCCGCAGCCTCTCCGCGTCGGGTTTGGGGGTGACCAAGGAGACGATAACGGTGGCCAGTGTGGATAGGATGAAAATCGTCGCCACCGGCATCGTGTGAATCGTCGTTTCGCCCAAGGTCAGGTCGACCGACCAGTTTTCGATGGCGCCGAATTGGGACGCTGCGAACAACCAGAACCAAACCGTTGCTGCGGTCAGCACGCCGGCATAGGCGCCCCACTTGGTCAATCCACGCCAATAGATCGCCAAAAACGCTAGCGGGAACAAGCTGCTGAATCCGCTGAAGCACCAGATGCCAAGTTGGAACACCCGCGTCTGGGCGATCGTCGTCAGACTCAGCAGGAACGTCGCGGCGACCACGGCAACGATGAACCCGCGCGAGATCATGACGATTTGCTGATCGCTGAATCGATTCTCGCGGCTGTAATGCACCACGATGTCTTTGGTGAACATCGTCCCGATACAAAGGAACTGGCTGTCCAGGCTGGACATGATCGCGGCCAGGATCCCGGCCAACAGGAACCCTCCCAGGACGTCTCCCGAAAGCGATTTGACCATGAAGCCGAGCACCTTGTTGGGGTCACTGGCGATCGGGGGCGGAATATTGATCAGCCCCGTCGTGGCCCAGACCCCGATCAGAACGCAGGGAATCCAGACGATCAAAATGAACACCGGGTGGGCGACCACGGGCAGCTTGAATGCATTGGCATTCTTCGCCGTCAGCCAGTGTTGAAACAGGTGCGGAAACATCCCGACCGAAAACGGAATCAGCATGTACGTCAAAAACAGCCAAGGGTCCATCCGTTCTCGCGTACGGAATTGAGCAGGGGCTTCGACGGTTTCGATTTGATCCGACAAGTCGACTTCGGCGCGCACCCGCCGCGCTTTGGGAATCTCTTGGGACACGATGTGCAAGGAATCCATCAGCCCCGATGGCGGTTCGGTACGAACGACTCGCTGGCCGTCACGTGTCTCGTGCGCACGTCCGTCGGCCACCGCTTTGGCGGCCAATCCCGTGGCGATCAAATAGAACGCAACGACGCCCAGCACCATGAACACGATGGTCTGGAAGGCGTTGGCCCATGCGGTTCCACGCATGCCACCAAAGAATACATACACCAGGACGACCACACAGATCACCAACTCGGTCAGCCAGGGTGGGATGCTGCCCGATTCAGTCAACATCGGAAAATCACCGCGTGTCGCACCTTCGATCGCTTTGCCGGCCGAGATGATTCCCACCAGCAGGTACGGGATCACCAGTGAGACCAGGATCGGGAACAACAGCAAGCCGATCTTGTCGCTGCCCAATCGATCGCGGAAGAACCCGATTTGCGTCGTGTAACCGTATTGTTTGCCCCACGACCAGAGTTTGATCCCCAGCAGGAAAAAGCAAAGCGAGTGGATGATCCCTGAAGATGACGCAAGCATCGCGTAGACGCCCACACCTTCGGCGAACGCTTCACCGGTCGATCCGACCAAGGCGAATCCGGTCATCGTGGTGCCGAACAGCGACATCAACAACAGAAAGGGGCCGATCGAATGGCTGGCAAGCAAATAGTCTTTCGACGTACCGCGAAACAGCCGCGACGAAAACAAGCCTAAGCAGACCAGCGCCGCCAAGTAGACTCCGATGATGACAACTTTGATGACTCCGGGGCTCATGACAACGCCTCCGCTTCCTCGGCGGTGGTTGCCGATTCAGTCATCTCTTCCAGGTCATTCGGCCAAGCGAACTTGGTTGCCATGAACCAGACGATGCTTGCTGCAACCGAGATGCCGGCGTGGTACGCCAAGGTGACGGGCAGGAACCCCAGCACCAACCGGTCGTTGTCCCAGTTCCATAAGTCGTGATGTAAGATGACCAGCAGGACAACAAGTCCCCAAACAAGGTATTTCATGAAGTGTGATTTAGGATTCTTAAAAAGGATTGTTGCAGGCGGCGAGAGCGATGTGCGTCAAATGAGACGTAGCTACTTTCGCCAGAAAGTGGATCGTTGTTGTCGCCTCGTTCCAAGGCTCCTCCTTGAAACACACTGCAGGTGTGGCTCCGGCCACACACACCGCGTCCGACCAGAGGCCGAGCCTCGGGAATGAGGCGTGGATGGGAGGGCATCACGCGCAGCCGAATTGTAGCGTGTGAGCGGCGGTCCGAGTGACGTTCGCCCGGCGGATTCTCGGTCGTCTAATTCGTGGCCGTTGGATTGGCGACGACGGAGACGTTGTCGATGAAGATTTCGGCATTGGTCGCGTTACCGAACAAGCCCGGACTGCCCTGGGTGTTCGGTGCCGGGTCGGTCGCGGTCAGCGTCCAATCCTCCGGTTCGGGCGTGCCTCGCGGCCAAACCTTGCCGTGCAAGACGACTTGTCCGTCTTCGCGGGTGGCTTGGAACTTCAGCGTGTACCAAGTTTCGGGTTTCCATTGATATGACACGCTGCGTGCCATCCGGTTTTGCGCCGGCCAGGTACGGATTTGAAGTTGCTGGTTGGCGCCCATCAGATCCAGCGTGTAGCGTTGGGCGATCAACCCCATGTCGGGCAGCTTTGAGGCCGGCCCCGCTTTGACGTCAGCGGTGATCGTGTAGTCGTGCATGTCGGTCGGCCCCATCCACGATTGGCTGCGTGTTCCCTTGGGGATGGTCGTGATTTTGACCAGCGCCGGGTCGCCGTCGACCTTGGTGGGTTCATGGCGATAGCGAGCACCGATCCAGGTGATCGGGACGGTGTTGTCGCTGAAATCGAACTGCCAGGGCAACGGGGTCACCAGACGCAAACGGGCCGTGGCCGTGGTGTTACCAAGCTTTGCCGTTACGATCGCTGCGCTGTGCTGGGAATGAATGTCGGGCGTGTGGAAGACGTGATCGGCATCCACTTCGCCGGCGCCTGCCACTTCGAACGCGACGTCGTCGGGAGTTTGCAGACGTTGGCCGAGCGCGTTGTAGGCGACGACTCGCAGCGGCAATGGCGATCCCCGACTGGCAATCGCCTCGGCCGGGATCAACTGCAATTGGCTGACGGTCGTGTCGGTGATGTTCGGATTGGTGGTCTCTGTCTCCGGCGCGACGTTCGGTGTGGATGCGATCGCGTCGTCGGACTCGGTGGCTAAACAATACAGGCCTTCGGTGGTCGGGAGATACAGTCGTCCGCCGGCGACGACCGGTGATCCACCGACTTCATGGCCCCGCGGCATGCGCGACTTGTAGACCGATTCCACGCCATCGTCGGTCGGTTTGAGAATGTGGAAGTACCCGGTCGCGGTGCAGGCATAGATCTTTCCGTCGGCATAGATCAGGCTGCCACGCATCGCGGTACCCAGCTTGATTCCCGCACCGATCTCCTCGCCGGTTTCTACGTCCAGCACGTGCAGGTGCGACGAATCCTCGACCACATACAGCCGGTTTCCGACCAGCAGCGGTGAGCTTTTTCCGACGGTCAGCTCGGCCGTCCGCCAGACTTCGGCCGACGGCCCGTCGAGCGTCGCTCGCGTTGCGTCGATCCGGACGACGGCTCCCATCGCAGTTCCGGTCGGGTTTTCTTCGCCGTGGGCCGTGTAGACTTGGCCACGGCCGTCAACGACCGCCGAAGTGTTGATACCGCGGCGCGAGATCGATTCCTGCCAGAGGATCTTTCCGGTTCGCGGTTGCATGCCATAAACGAATCCGTCGCCCGCGCCGGCGATCATCATGTCTTGTCCGTTGACCGAGATGATGACGGGCGTGCTGTACGTGGTGTCTTCCGGAAAGGGGCGGGTGGAGGTGATCCAAACCAAGTCGCCGGACGTTTTTTCAAACGCCATGAATCGATGGGCGGGGCGTGCGGTTTCATCCCAGCCTGTCGTGACGCCGCTGATGATCACCAAGTCTTCGAACACGACGGGCGTGTTGGTTCGGCCGCCGTAGGTGCTGAGCATCCCGAATTCTTCGCTCAGCGATCGGGCCCAAAGCGTCTTGCCGGTTCGTCCGTCGATGAATTGCAACAGACAGCAAGCACCGAGTGCGGTCACGTTGCCGGTCGCCGGGTCGCATGCCACGTTGGACCAGCCGATTCGCTCGGCCGGCACGTCGGACAGAAACACGTTGTAGACGTTTTCCCACAGTTGCTCGCCGGTGTCCGCGTCCAGGCAAATCACCTTCTCGGCGTCTTCGGGAGTGCCCGGTTGATCGCGGACGATCGTGTAGAGCCGCCCGTCGAAGATGACGGGCGTTGAGATCCCGGCGGCGTGCTCGTTCTTCCAGCGCACATTGCTTCCGGCACCGCCTTTCCAATTGACGTCATCGATCAGACCCGAGGCGTCGGCGATGCCGTTTTGAGCCGGCCCGCGCCAACGGACCCAGTCGGCCGAATCCTCGGCCACCGCGGCGGGCATGAGAAACAAAACCGAGAGGCAGCAGGAGAGAACGGTCGCGTCGCGAGTGTTGGACATCAGTGTGCTTGGAGGCGGGCTTTGAAAATCGGCGTCACAGACAGACGTTGGGAAAGATGCCGCGCGCGGCGCACGATCGACCTCCCGTCCCCGGTCTATTTTTCACGTCGGCCCGCAGCATGCACGAATCGTGCCAGAGACAGGAATAAAGCCACACCGTGACGTAGCTACGCTCGCCAGAGCGTGGGAGACGCTGTCGCGGGACACGCGCGGGAGAAACCACCTTCTGGCGAAGGTAGCGACATTCGACAAGCGGCCCACCCCGATCGCTCCGCCGCGGCTGGCAAATCTTTTTCCGATGCTGGCAGTTTCTTTGCCGCCCGGAAGCCATTTCCACGTCGTACATGGGCGTCGCGTGGGGGTCGCTGGATGTAGGCTTCGAAGGATCCACATTGGTACAAAACGTGCTCCGTCGCCAACCGCTCATTGACGCGCTGCGATCCGTTGCCGCGGATGAGTGTTGCTGTCTTGCTTGTGCCGCTTCATGAAACATGCCCTTCACCTTGAAATTCAACCGCAGCCGAACGATTCGAGTTGCGGGCCGACCTGTTTGGCCGCCGTTTATGCCTACTGGAACGATCCCGTTGATCTGAGCCAGTTGATCCGCGAGACGGGAGGCGGCGATGGTTCGGGGACGTTGGCGGTCCAATTGGGGTGCCATGCGCTGCGCCGCGGCTACGACGCCGAAATCACGACGTACAATCTGCACCTGTTTGATCCGTCTTGGTTCGATGCGGTCGACGGAACCGCGCCGGCGGATCGATTGTCGGACAAGCTCCAGGCGCAGCTTGACGCGAAACGCATTCGCAACGACATCGATATCCGACGCTTCGAAGCGGCGACCGACTATTACGTCGAATATCTGCGACTGGGTGGACGCGTCCAGATGCAGCCGCTGGACGATCGTCTGATCACAAAAACCTTGACCGCCGGCGTCCCGATCCTGTGCGGTTTGAGCGCGACGTATCTTTACCGGGAAGCACGTGAACGTCCCCAACCGCTTGATGCCGAGGGGCGCAGCAGTGTCGCCGATGATATTCTGGGCGACCCGGCAGGGCATTTTGTGGTGTTGCACGGGTACGACTGCGGTTCTGGAAACGTCTTCATTGCCGACCCGTTGCACCCCAATCCGATTGCACCGACAAACAACTATCTGGCTCCGTTGTCGCAGGTCACGTCCGCGATCCTGCTGGGCATCGTGACCTACGACGCAAATCTGTTGACCTTGGAACCTGGCTCGAAATCAAAAGGGAGTTTGGCTTGAACATCGTCCTTGTCGCCGAATCCGCCGACGACTGGATCGGCAGGTTCGAGGGCGTTCAAACGATTGATCCCGGCGAGTTTCTCTCGGGCCCCAACGGACGCATTCCGCGCGGGGCGAGAGTTTACAACCTGTGTCGATCGTACGCCTACCAAAGTTTGGGTTACTACGTGTCGCTGCTGGCCGAGGCACGTGGGCAACGCGCAGTGCCGGACGTGGTCACGATCCAGGACCTGCGTGGCACGGCGGCGGTGCGGCTGATCCCACAGCATCTTGAGGAGCTGATTCAAAAATCGTTGCATTCGTTGACGACCGACAGTTTTGTACTGAGCGTTTACTTTGGCGAGAACGTCGCCAAGAAGCACGCCCGATTGGCGAAAGAGCTATACGGACTTTTCCAGGCCCCCCTGTTGCGATTCAAGTTTGCACGTGGCAGCAAGTGGCGACTGCGCAGTGCGTCGGCGATCGCGCTCAACGATGTGCCCAAGCACCATCGCCAATTCGTTGCCGATGCGGCGCAGCGACACTTCACCCGCCGGAGCACGGTGCGCACCAAACGTCAGGTGACGCGCTATGACATGGCGATCCTGCACGATCCCAAGGAAGGCGATTTGGCACCGTCGGACGAGGCCGCCCTCAAAAAAATGGTCAAGGCCGCCGCCAAAGAAGGCATCGCCGCGGAGTTGATCACGCGTGAAGACAGCGGGCGTCTGCTGGAATTTGATGCGTTGTTCATCCGTGAAACGACCGCCGTCAACCACCACACCTACCGAACGGCCCGGCGCGCCCAGGCGGCGGGAATGGTGGTGATCGATGACCCATTGTCGATCCTCCGGTGCAGCAACAAAGTTTACTTGGCCGAGTTGCTTGATCGGGCCAAGGTCCCCACGCCGCGAACCATCGTGGCCACTCGAGGTAGCGCCGACGAAGTCATCGGACAGCTCAGTTTTCCCTGCGTCTTGAAACGCCCCGATAGCGCGTTTTCCAAAGGCGTGGTCAAAGTCGAAAACTCAGACGAGTTGAGGCGGCGGCTGGCCGAGTTCTTTTCCGACTCGGAGCTGTTGATCGCCCAGGAGTACATGCGCACCGACTTTGATTGGCGGATCGGAATTTTGGATCAACGCGCCGTGTTCGCCTGCAAATACCACATGGCGCGAGGGCACTGGCAGATCGCAAACCATGGTTCCAAGGGGACCAAGCCGAAATTCGGCAAGTGCGAAACGTTGCCCGTTGAAACCGCCCCGCGCAAAGCCGTCTCGGTGGCACTGAAAGCCGCCAATCTGATCGGCAACGGTCTGTACGGAGTGGACGTCAAAGAGTCCGATGGCCAGTTTTATGTCATCGAAGTGAACGACAACCCGAACCTCGACTCCGGGATCGAAGATGCCGTGCTCCGCGACGAACTTTATCGCAGGATCATGGAGTCCTTCATTCGCCGGATTGAAATTCAAAAGCAACTAGCAGGCGCGAGATAGGCATGGCAGACCGATTGAAGTTGTTCGAAGCATTCGGCATCGAACTGGAATACATGTTGGTCGATCGCGACACGCTCAACGTGCGTCCGGTCGCCGACGTGTTGTTGGCTTCTTTGGCCGGTGGGGAACCGACTTCAGAGTTTTCGCGTGGACCGATCACATGGTCCAACGAACTGATGTTGCACGTCATCGAGCTGAAAACGACCGATCCGGCCAAGAAGATTCGGCCGTTGCCGGGCCAGTTTGAAACAGCCATTCGAGATCTCGGGCCGGCCCTCGAGTCGCTGAACCTGCGTTTGATGCCCACGGCCATGCACCCGTGGATGGATCCGAAGGAAGATGCCGCGATTTGGCCGCACGAATACCACGAGATCTACGAAGCCTACGACAAGATTTTTGATTGCCGACGACACGGATGGGCGAACGTCCAAAGCGTGCACTTAAACCTTCCGTTCGCCGATGACGATGAATTCGCGCGATTGCATGCCGCCGTCCGATTGGCACTGCCCTTATTGCCAGCGCTGACCGCCAGTTCTCCCGTGGTGGAGGGTGTCTATACCGGCGATCTCGATTCGCGAATGCAGTTTTATGCCGAACATTGCAGTGCCGTGTCTTCGTTGGTCGGCGATTTGATCCCCGAGCCGATCTATGACCGGCCCACTTACCAGACAGAAATCTTCGATCGAATCTATCAAGACATTCGTCGCCACGACGCTAGTGGTGCCCTGTGCGGCGAGTTTTTGAATGCACGCGGAGCGATCGCGCGGTTTGATCGAGGCTCGATCGAGATTCGCGTGATGGATGTGCAAGAGTACCCCGGTGCCGATGTCGCGATCTGCGCGGCCGTGATCGCGTTGGTCAAGGAACTGGTGTCCGAGACTTGGTCGACGTGGGAGGAACAGCGAAACGTTCCAACAGCTCTGCTTCGTGGGATCCTGGATCAGGTCAGTGAACACGCCGAAAACGCAGTGATCCAATCGCCAGAAATGTTGAAATTGTTTGGGCATTCCGGTTCAAGCTGCCGAGCGGGTGATCTATGGGCCAAGCTGTTGAATCGTATGAAGCGACACGATGAAGTGCTGGACAGTTTGTTCGCACCGCTGGAAGTGATCACCGATCGGGGAACGTTGGCGACACGAATCGTTGCCGCGCTCGGCAAGCGATTTACGTTGGAGGATTTGAAGGCGGTTTACGATGAAGTGGCCGACTCGCTGGACCACTGGGGGCCTTTCGAGCCGTGAGTTCAGCCTCTGAGGTGGCACCGACGATCGTCGTGACCTGCGAACACGGCGGAAACCACGTGCCGCCGGAATTTGCTGATGCGTTTGACCGTCGCGATGCCAAGGCGTGGTTGGCCAGTCATCGCGGTTACGATCCCGGCGCTCTGGCGGCCGCCACGCATTTGGCGGAGCACTTCGGGGTGCCGCTGATCTCATCAACCACGACACGTTTGTTGGTTGATTTGAACCGATCGCTTGATCATGAAGCGTTGTTTTCAAAGTTCACGCGTGACCTGCCCGAGACGCGACAGCAGGCCATCCTGGACCAGTACTACCATCCCTATCGCGATGCGGTCACCAGCACGATCGATGCGATTGTCGGCCGAGGACAAACGGCCATCCACGTTTCCGTTCACACCTTCACGCCTCGAATCGCGGGCGTCTGGCGGCCGATCGATGTCGGCCTGTTGTTTGATCCCGATGCCGACGGCGAAGCGGAATACTGCCGGGAGTGGCAACAATGTTTGATGAAATGTCATCCGCGGCGGCGCGTCGTCATGAATCAACCCTACGCAGGTATCGACGACGGACTGACGACGGCGCTGCGAAAACGATTCGATCCGAAGCAGTACTACGGGGTCGAGATCGAAATCAGCCACCGGTTCGTCAAACAATCTCCGGATCGTCAACGAAAGGTCGTCGATGAATTGATCGGTTGTGTTCCGTGACGACCACGGCCGATGCGTTGCTTAAGCAATACGCTGAGCCGTAGGCGCTAGCTCGGGCCTTACCTTAAGCCAATATGCTGAGCCGTAGGCTCTAGCCTCGGGCCTTACCGCCGTGTTAAAGTCGCATCAAGGCCCGCGGCTAGCGCCGTCGGCTCACTAAGCCCGTGACATTCAACCCCCGTCCCCTTTTGGGGTCAGGTGAGGTCGTTGTAGCGTTGGCTGTCTTCACGCAGGCCTTGGGAAAAATGGCCGAATTCGCTGCTGTTGACCAGCAATTGGGCGCCTTGGGCATGTCGCTTTTGCATTTCGTCGTGCGTCATCGTCGGACCGCCGAACGCGACGCCGTGCTTTTTGCATGCCGCCGCCACGGTTTCCCAGGCCTGGTCGATCGTCATCTGGCCGCTTTGACGCAACCGTAACCCCAGGTCACCGGGCCCGACAAAGATCATGTCGACGCCTTCGACCGCGGCGATCGCGTCGATGTTGGCGACTCCCTCGGGCGTTTCGATCTGGACGCATAGGAACGTTTCGCGGTTGGCCCACTGGGTGTAGTGATCGGGGTCGTGGATATGGAAATCCGCATCCAGCCCGGCGTTGTCGATTCCGCGATCGCCCAGCGGCGGAAACTTGACCGCATCGACCAGCATCTCGGCCTTTTCGACCGTGGAGACGTGCGGGATCAGCAACCCCGTGGCGCCTTCTTCCAGGTAACGATACAGCCCGGTTTTCTCCAGCGTCGGCGCGCGCAGCATGACATCAATGTCGTACAGGTGGGCGTACGCCAGCAGTGCTTGGATCTGATGAATCGACATCGCCCGGTGCTCCAGATCCAACCACAGGCAATCATATCCGGCGCGCGCGGCGTGACAGACATAGGCGGGAATGTAGTGACCCAACACGCAGGTTCGAATCGTTTCGCCGTCGCGGATGCGCGAGAGTGTTTTGCTTTTTCTCATCAGGAGTTTTTTTACCGAGCAGGGAAGTTTCGAGCAGTGAAGTTTCGAGCAGGGAAGGACAGATGGTGGGACCGCGTCAGAACCGGCCTTCTGATACACTTGTTCCGCGTCGCGAGCCAGGGACGCCGCAGCTCCACTCGCTTGCGCTTCGGGCTGGTACCGAAGACGATTGAATCAACAGGCCGGAACGCGGTCGGCATTTTCGTCTTGCCGCGGGGGGATTCACAATGGGGCTATGACGTTGGTCGTTGGCATTGGTTTGCCAGAATTCTTTCCCGGCGGGGCAATGATCGTTGCGTCAGCGGGTACAATGCGGCGCTTTAAAACTGCTCGATCGCGGATGGAATATGAAAGTCGCTTCCTCTTTTGCCGTTTTGGTTTTCGGTTCGCTATGGATTCCGGTGTCGCTGCCCTCCGACCTGCGTGCGGACGAAACGACGTTGCGGCCGAACATCGTGTTGATGATGGCCGACGACATGGGCATGGGCGACACGAGTGCCTATCAGGATTTCACCGGCAACGGAGACGATGTCCAGGTGCACACACCGCAGATGGAGCGGTTGGCCCGAATGGGCATGCGCATGACCGACGCCCACACGCCCTCCTCTCGCTGTTCCCCGACGCGCTATGGATTGTTGACCGGACGCTATCCTTGGCGCAACCGTTTGAAGCACTGGGTTCTGTTCGGCAGCCAAGGCGATCCGATGATCGAAGCGGATCGGCCGACGATCGCATCAATGCTTCGCGATCATGGGTATTCAACCGCGATGGTCGGCAAGTGGCATGTCGGACTGCGTTACCGACGCGGCGATGGTTCACCGGCCGCCGGTTGGGACGATGCCGATCTGCGGCAGCCCCTGTTCACCACACCGGTGGATCACGGATTTGACTTCGCCCGATTCACGTCGCGCTCGCACGGAACCTCCGGGCCTGACGCCGGGGCAGAAAGGATTAAGAATGCGTCGAAGCGAAACGGGCCAAGACAGACGATCGGTCCCGGACACATTCATGACCGAACGGCGATCGGTGCGACGGGCAACGGAAAGCAGCTCGCGGCGAAAGGTCCCGACGCATATGTGTTGAGTGCATTGGGCAGCCGGCACTCGGATCACGCGATCGAGTTTCTGCGGCAGCATGTCAGCCGAGATGCGACCAAGCGAAAACCGTTCTTCTTGTATTACCCCTCCAATTCAAACCACGGGCCTTATACGCCGGACAGTGCGATCGATGGTCAGCCCGTTGCAGGAGCGGCACGGACAAAATCGGGTGAACCGATGGATGCACGCCACGATTTCATCTATGAAAACGATGTGGCACTGGGGCGGTTGCTGGACTGGTTGCAATCGACCGATGACCCGCGGAATGTCGGTCGAAAGCTGTTGGAAACGACGCTGGTGGTTTTTACTAGCGACAACGGGGCGGAAAAAAACAGCGACATCGCCACCGGGCCGTTTCGGTCGCACAAGGGATCGGTGTACGAAGGAGGGCACCGTGTGCCTTTCATCGCGGCGTGGGCGGCCGGCGGGATCGGTGACGGGGATGCATCGACCGATGGACAAACGAATCGCACGCCGATCGGGCTGCAAGACGTGTACGCAACCGTAGCGGAAATGATCGGTGCCGACCTGCCGGATCTGCGCCGCGGAGAAAAAGGCGCCGAGGATAGCTTTAGCATCCTATCGGCATTGCGGGGTGAGTCCATCGACCGACGTCCTCCCTTGTTTTTCAACGACCACAAGGAGGCCAAGGGAGATCCCGCGGCGGTCGCGTTGCGTTTGGATTCACCGACGATCAACGGGGAAACCTATCACGGGCAGTGGAAACTGTTTTTTGATGCCCGGTTGCTTCGCGCCGGCCAAGCGAATCCCTACGAGCTGTACAACTTGGCGGTGGACCAGTGGGAGACGAACGACTTGATCCACGATGCGGCGCTGGAGCCGCTGATTGATTTCATGACCGGCCAAGCCTTGCTTCATCGTAACGCGGGTGGCCACCGTACCGCGGCGATCGCCGATGACCGGCGCATCACGATCGACTTACGCTCCGGTTCGCAGGTTGCCAATCAATTGGAGGGGGCGAAAGTCGCCGAGACGGCGATCAAAGTCGGGGACACCGCAGTGTTGATGACGATGACGGCGGTGGCCGGCGAACAAGCCGATGCCGATGCCGAAGTGACGTTCAACACCGATGCCGTCGGACTGGGCATCGTTGGCGGCGGCGCGGACCGAGTCGATCATCGCGAAGCTTTATTGATTCAATTCGATCGTGACGTGATCGTCGAGTCCGTGGGGCTCGTCGCTGGCAAGGACGGAACGTGTGGCGGTTTCTACACGGTGGGCGACGCAGAACCCCTGGCCATCTATTGTGTGGACGCCGACATCGATGCGAAGGATCAAAGCGGCTTGCTAAGCGATTTGGGAGTGCTGCGGGCCGGAGCGACGTTGCGACTCGATAGCAGCCCGCACTTCGGCGTGGAAGCCGCGGGGAGTTGGCGGCTGCGTGAAGTGACAATCCGGTTGGTCAAGTGAATCGAAACCGTTTTCGCCAAGGCACCATCCCAGACGCGCTGCGTCGGTTTTGAAGTTGCGCTGGTGATACGAGCCCGACGCGTGAGCGAGTGGGCTTGGCTCGCCGGAAGCTTCGGTTCATCAGTCGTGGACGACGCGAGGAGTCCTTGCGAGTCGCAATCCGAATGGACTCCTCGCGTCGTCCACTACCAAAAACCAAGCTATCGAGAACGTAGCTACCGTCGCCAGAAGGTGGATCTCCGGGGCTTTCCACGCTCTGGCGAGCGTAGCTACGTCAAAGCGTCGCTATCCATCTAGAAATTAAAAACCTAGCCCACTTCGTTGCCGACCTGCTGGTCGATCGGCGGATCGGGCTTGGCCAGGTGATCTTCGTTGGCGGCGATTTCGCCCGGCGTCAAGTGAGGCGCCGCCTCCAGGTCTTCGGCGTCCATCAAATTGGCGACGCGTTGCAGCGTGGAGAGGATTTGCAGTCGCTCCCATTCTTCCAGCGAGGAGAGCGCGTCGCGGAAACGGTCTTGCAGCAGCGACGGAGAGGACTCGAGGACCTGCCGGCCTTGGGACGAGATTTCGATCAATACGGAGCGTCGATCGTTCGCGCTCGGTTTTCGGACAATCAATTCACGCCGCTCCAACCGCTGCAAAATCCCCGTCACCGTCGCTTGGCTCAGGTGGACGGCGCGGGCGAGGGCCTTGGGCGAGGCGGTGCCGAGTCGCTGCGTCTCCTGCAGCACGGCCAGTTGCGGGCCGGTAAAGCCGTGGCCGTTGACCAATTTTCGTGAATGCAGGTCGACCGCGCGGATGATCTGTCGGATCGCCGCAACGATCTGGTCCTCATGCGTCAACAATGCAGTGGATTCCAGATTAGAAGGGACCGGGAGGGGGGGGCGCCGATTCGCTCGACTCGGCGCTAAGGATTCAACTTATTTTAACGGAACATCAACGTTCTGCGCCAGTAACGCCAAACGCCGGGATCTGCGGGAAAACACGAGGTTGACGTGATGAGCTTGGCGTCCATAAGCTCTTGTCTGGGCCGGAAGTGCTTTCAACACAAACCATTTTCTGGTACCCTGGGTCGCTCGTCCAGTGCGGCCCGGCCGCAAGTCGACGATTTCTTTCCCAAGGCAAGATGTATGGCGCCCGACGAATTTCTGCTCGAATACAAATCTCAAGACTACGGCCCCGACCCGACCGAAGTGCGGTCAACAGATAACTACACCGACGAATATGTGCGCGGGTTTGTTGAGAAATGGGACGAGTTGATCGATTGGCAGCAGCGTTGGGAGTCGGAGGGTGATTTCTTTATCGAGCAACTCCGCTCGCACGGCGTCAAACGCGTCTTGGACGTTGCCACCGGGACGGGGTTTCATTCGGTCCGGTTGCTTGAAGCGGGGTTCGACGTGGTCAGCGTCGATGGCAGCCCCTACATGCTTTCGCGAGCGTTTGAGAACGCGCGGCAGAGGGGGAGGGTGCTGCGAACCGCCCAGGCCGATTGGCGGTGGCTCAATCGAGACGTCTACGGTCGGTTCGATGCCGTGATTTGTTTGGGGAATTCGTTCACGCACCTGTTCAGTGAGCGGGACCGGCGAAAAGCGCTGGCCGAGTTCTACTCGGCGTTGGTTCACGACGGCGTGCTGATTCTGGACCAGCGGAACTACGACGAGATCCTCGATCACGGTTTCAGTTCAAAGCATAAGTACTACTACTGCGGCGAAAAGGTTTCCGCAGAGCCGGAGCACGTGGATGAAGGTCTGGCTCGGTTTCAGTATTCGTTCGCCGATGGCTCGGTTTATCACCTGAACATGTATCCGCTGCGGAAAGACTATACCCGCGGTCTGATGCAGGAGGTCGGGTTTCAGTCGGTCAGCACGTACGGCGATTTTCAGGAAACCTATCACGAGCGCGAGCCGGACTTCTTTGTCCATGTCGCGTCGAAGAAATATGCGGGATCCCCCGAGGAGGCGCCGCAGTGAGCACGAGTTCGAACATGAGTTCAGAAATGGCCACCCAGGTCGCGCGGGAGTATTACAACAGTTCCGATGCGGACGGTTTCTATTCGGAGATCTGGGGCGGTGAGGATATTCACATCGGGCTGTACGGGTCGGACGAAGATGCGATCAAGGATGCCAGTCGGCGGACGGTCGATCATCTGTTGCAGCGAATCGGGGACCTGGATGCCGATTCGACCGTCATCGACATCGGGTCGGGATACGGCGGCGCAGCGCGTCGCATGGTCGAGCGGTTTGGTTGCCGAGTGGTGTGCGTGAATTTGTCGGAGACCGAAAACGAACGCAACCGGCGACTGAATGAGGCGGCCGGGGTTTCCGATCGGATCGATGTCGTCGACGGAAGTTTTGAAGACTTGCCGCTGGAGAATGGGACCTTTGATGCGGCGTGGTCGCAAGACGCGATTCTGCACGCCGGGAATCGGCCGCGTGTCTTGGGCGAGGTCGATCGGGTGTTGAAGTCGGGGGGGCGATTCGTTTTCACCGATCCCATGCAGTCCGATGATTGCCCTGACGGTGTGTTGGATCCGATTCTCGCTCGCATCCACCTGTCCGACCTCGGGTTCCCGAAGTTCTATCAGAGTGTCGCTCGTGACCTGGGCTGGGAAGACCTGGGATTCGAGGACTTGACCGGCCAACTCGTTAATCACTACTCGCGTGTGCTCAAGGAGACCGAGGACCGTCAGGCGGACTTGAGTCGCAAGATATCCGACGACTACTTGGAACGCATGAAAGCGGGGCTTCGGCATTGGATTGAAGGGGGCCGCAAGGGGCACCTCAGTTGGGGCGTGTTTTTGTTCGGTAAGCCATAAAGGCCAGATCATCGCAGCAGCGGCCGACACTGCAGCGGTCGCCGCTGCAGATCACGGGCTTCCGGCACGTTCCATTTCCTCCACCGATTGATTCTTGAGCCATACGACCACCACAGAGCGACCTTCAACACCCCTTGCCCGGCAGATGCCGCGCGTGGCAATCGGTCCGCATTTCGAGATGCACCCGGTCGTCTTTCTGACCAGTGCCGCGATCGTGTTGATGGTCGTATTGCTTTGTTTCGTGTGGCCGGCCAGCGAGTTGCAACGCGCGTTCGTTTCAATTCGTGAGTCGGTCGCGGTCAACTTCGGCTGGCTTTACGTCGCCTCGATGGCATTCTTTTTTGGTCTAGCCCTCTGGCTGGCGTTCGGAAGGCACGGCCATGTCCGGCTGGGGCGAGATGGCGAAACGCCGGAATTTAGGCGCGGTTCGTGGTTCGCCATGTTGTTCAGTGCCGGGATGGGCATCGGATTGTTGTTTTTTGGCGTCGCCGAGCCGATCGTTCACTATCAGGACACGCCGCCGGGTTTTGCCGACGGCCTGGACCGATCACGGTTGTCGATGGCCGTCACCATTTTTCACTGGGGGCTGCATCCCTGGGCGCTGTACTCCGTTGTCGGCCTCGCGATTGCCTATTTCGGTTTTCGCAAAGGGCTGCCGCTCAGTTTTCGCTCGTTGCTGCATCCCGTGCTGGGCGATCGAGTGTGGGGCCGTGCGGGTGACCTGATCGATGTGCTGGCCATCGTTTCGACATTGACGGGTGTTGCGACGTCATTGGGGATTGGTGCCCAACAGGTCAACGCCGGTTTGGCGCATCTGTTCGGCATCGGAACGGGGGTCGGCGTTCAGATGCTGTTGATCGCCGGGATCACCGCGATGGCGACGGCATCGGTCGTGGTCGGATTGCACGGCGGGATCCGGCGATTGAGTGAGTTGAACCTGTTGCTGGCCGCATCCTTGATGCTGTTGGTCGTCATGGGCGTCGGTGTGTTCACTTACCTGGGGGCCGCGATCGAAAACACGGGCGCCTACCTGCAAACCTTGCCATTCAATTCACTGAGAACCGGGGCGTTCAATCAACAATCCCAAGCGTGGGTCAACGGTCAAACCGTTTTCTATTGGGGTTGGTGGATTTCCTGGTCGCCATTTGTCGGGATGTTCATCGCCCGCGTGTCTCGCGGGCGAACGATCAAGGAGTTTGTGATCGGCGTGTTGCTGGTCCCGACGGCGGTGGGCATTGCCTGGCTGACGGCCTTTGGGACGACGACGCTGCGGCAATACACGGACCATGTCGATCGTTTGGCACATGACACAAGCTATGACCCGGAAAGCGTGCTGCCGAAGTACTGGGTGGGTGAGGTCGGCCCGTCGGGCGAGCTGGTGCGGCTGGCTTCCGGGGAGATCAAACGCGAGCAGCAACCCTTGACAGCCGTCGAATACTATCAGTCCAACGTGGTGACGGCGGACGGGCAGTCGACGGTCGAGACCTTGCCGACGGTTTTGTTTGTTTTGTTGGAAGGTCTTTTTTCTTCGGTTCTGATTCAAACGATCGCGATCGGGATTGCAACGATTTGCATCGTTCTTTTCTTCGTCACCTCGTCGGATTCCGCGTCGATGGTGATCGATATCATCGCGTCGGGCGGGTCTCGAAATCCGCCTGTTGGCACGCGACTCTTCTGGGCGATCAGTGAAGGGCTGGTCGCCGCTGCACTGCTTTATGGCGGAGGCCTTGTCGCACTGCAGGCCGCATCGATCGCGGCAGCACTTCCCTTGACGTTCCTCTTGTTGCTGGCCTGTTACGGGTTGGTGACTTCGCTTCACAGAGATTCTCAAATCTCTTCAACACCACTTTACTCCTAGGGAGACATGACGATGGAATGGTCGGATTCACTACACAAAACGTATGAAGTCAAACAGATCGATGGCGATGGCGCCGTGCTGGACTCCTTTCCGGTCGACGCCAAGAGCGGCGAAGCGGCCGCGAAAGAGCTGGAGAACATCGCCGCGGGAACCGAAAAAATTGCGGTTTGCTTAGACGGCGATCCCATCAATGAGATGGGCGTGGATTACTGGATCAAACGCGTGCGACGTCGTTAGACAAAAGGCCCGATCGGATGTGGAACTTTGGTCAATCAATCGGTCCGCGGAATCGCTGCGTCGCATCATCGATGGTTATTCCGGTGGGGCGTCGGGCGGTTACCGCCGCATTGTTCATCGGAATCATTGCGGCAACATTCAGTTCGGTTGCCATGGCGGACGAACATGAATCCGCATCGCCGCCCGTGTTGTCATTCGTTGAAACCGAGTTGGGCGAATCGCGCGAAGGCTACTTCACGCTGGAGTGGTCGGCGGTCGACGGGGCTGCCCTGTACCGCGTCCGAGACAGCGCGAACGAAATCGCCTATGAGGGCATTGCGACAAAATCTTTTCAATCGGGTTTGAGCGACGGGAGCTACCTGTATCGTGTCGAGGCGATCGGCGAAGACGGCCAGACCATCGCGATATCGGACGAGGCAACGGCAACGGTCAGGCACTGGGGGCTGGTTCCTTCGTTGACACTGTTCGCGATCGGAGCCGTCGTCGTCGCGGGAATCGTGTTTGTCATCTTGCGGGGCCGAACGGTCGAGTTGCGGCTGCTGCGGCAGGACGCCGCTCGCTTGAGCGATGCGTCAAGATTGCAATCCATGGTCGAGCCGGGGCATGTCGAATGAATCTTGAGATCGGCTTGGAAGAACCATTGATTGGCGGCGTGATGCTATTGTCATCCACCGACACCGGACGCATTCTCAGCCAGGAGGCCGGATACGGGATGCTGGTCCTGTTCGGGCTTGCGTGGATCGGGCTGGGCGTTTGGTGGGGCCGCCGGGCAACGACCTACGACGGCTTTGCCGTGGCGGGCCGGAATGTCGGATTGGCTCTTGGAACGGCGACGGCGGTGGCGACCTGGGTGACGTCCAACACGACGATGCTGGCGCCGCAGTTTGCCTTGCAGTTGGGCCTATGGGGAGCCTTGGCCTATTCCACGGCCAGCTTCGGCTTGTTTGCCTTTGCCCCGTTGAGCGGCCGGATTCGTCGTCTGATGCCGCATGGCTACACGGCGGTGGAATTCGTTCGGCGTCGCTACGGGCGTCTCGGTTCGATCCCCTTCCTGATCATCTCGCTGTTCTACGCGTTGACGTGGCTGATCTCGATGGCGATGGCCGGAGGCAAGTTGCTGAACGCCCTGTCGGGGATTCCCTATGAAGTGGGGATGACAGTCGTGTTGGTCGTTTGTGTGCTCTACACGCTGTTCGGCGGCATGTACGCCGTCATCGGCACCGACTTTATTCAAAGCATCATCATCCTGGTCGGATTGGTTGTCGTTGCGATCGCCGTGCTGGCCCATGTCGACGTTGCGGATGTGCATCAAAAACTGCAGGCAGATCGACCGATGCTGCTGTCAATTTTGTTTCCTGCCGCGTTGATGGCGTTGTTCAATAATATGCTGTTCGGATTTGGAGAGATCTTTCACAGCAACGTGTGGTGGAGTCGCGCGTTTGCGATGCGTGAAGGCATCGGTCCCAAGGCGTATCTGCTCGGTGGGTTGTTGTGGCTGCCGGTTCCGATCGTCGCCGGGTTTTTGGGGTTGGCAGCTCCGGCCCTGGGGATCGGTGTCAGCCAACCCGACACGGTCGGGCCGATGGTGGCCGCGACGCTGCTTGGAACCGGCGGCGCGTTGCTGGTTTTTGTGGTGGTGTTTTGTTCGCTGGCGTCCAGCATCGACAGTTTGCTGGCCGCGACGAGCGACTTGGTGGTCAACGACATCGCCGAGCCGATTGCTGGACAAATGATGAGTATCCAGGCGACGGACGCGATTAAACGCCGCTGGTCGCTGTTTGCGATCATCGGATTGGGGGTGATCACCTGGTGTGCGGCGTATCCCAACATCGGAACGCTGGCAACGGTGCTGTTTTTTGCCGGACCGATGGTCGGCAGCTGCATCTGGCCCATCATCGGCGGGCTGTATTTTCGCCGCTCGAGTCCGATCGCGGCCTGCGCGGCGATGGTGGCTGGGACGTCGCTCGGTCTGGTCGCGTACTTCATGATCGGCTGGTTTGTCGCATCCTTGGTCGGCGCGGCGGTCTCTGGCGTGGTGTTCCTAATTGCCATGGTTTTCTATCCCGACGACTTTGATTTTAAATTGCTGTCGGATTCTCCCGATGCACCGCTGGCTGTCGGATCGGCGGATGTCGCCCCCATCGACCCGGACGGACGAGGTGGTATGGTTGGGGATAGTCGTGTTGGAGGTGAGACGCGATGATGTTTCCTCTCTGGTTCTTGGAACTGATGGTGATGGGTGGGCTCCTGCTTTGTGGCGTGGGCGCGGCGGCACTCATCGTGTTTTGGATTCTCGACTTTAAAGAAAAACGAATCTGGTAGATCCGTATTGATAATGAACACGAAACAAATGCGCCGCGCGTTGACGGAGTTCGCGACCAATTCGAAGGGTCGCAAACTGGATCCGGTGGACCTTCTGCGGCGAACGGACATGCAGGTCGACTGGGAGACGCTTTCCAAACTCGCCGGTAACTCGATCGTTAATCCGCGGCAATTTGATCGCGAGACGGTGGTTGCCATCGCACAGCTGGCGGCGTTATTGGAGACTCGCAACGTCGAAATGAAGAAACCGCTGGACGGGAAAATCGCAATCACGGCGTTTTTCGAAGCGAGCACGCGGACGCGGCTGTCGTTTGAAAGTGCCGTGCTGCGGCTGGACGGCAAGGTGCTTTCGGTTCCCGACGGACAGGTCACCGGCATCGCCAAGGGTGAATCGCTGGCCGACATCGGCGAGATGTTCAACACCTATGGGGATGTCGTCATCATGCGGCATCCCGAAACCGAAAGTGTCGATGAGATTCAAAAGAATCTCGAGCGTCCGCTGATCAATGCCGGCAACGGCAGCGGTCACCATCCGACGCAGGCATTGCTGGATTGGTACACGCTGTTGAAATGGCGACCGGAATTGAGCGATCGGTCCTGCCCGAGCGAGAAAAAAATTCATTTGGGAATCGTCGGCACGCCGGGGTCGATGCGCGCGGTCAAGAGTTTTCTGCGACTGTCGCTGATGTTCGTCGATGCGGTTTCCAAAATCACCTTGGTTTCCGAGATGGCCGATCCGGTCGGGTTGGATTTGACCGAGCCGATCGAAGAGTCGCCGATCCCGATCGAAATCACCAACGATGTTCAGGAGGTCCTGCCCGACTTGGACGTCGTCTATGTCAACTCGATCGCGTTCCTGGGCGACAGTTACCGGAATCTGGACAGCCGATACGGATTGGATGCGTCCAGCAAGTTGAAACCGGGGGCGGTGATCATGCACCCATTGGCCCGCAACGAGGAGTTGTCCGAAGACCTGGACGACACCGTTCACAACCTTTATTTCGCCCAAGCCGCGGGCGCCGTGTTTGTCCGTCAAGCCGTGCTGGCCGCCGTCCTGAATCGGTTGGACCGGATTTCGGACCTCTGCTAACGACACCACGATCAAAACATTTAACGAAGATACACCATGTGCGGAATCACTGGATTTTGGAATCCCGGGCGGACGAATGAACGCGAATTGCGTTTCACGCTCGACCAGATGTTGGACGTCTTGGACCACCGCGGTCCGGACGAACGGGGCAGCAAGTTTTTTCTCGACCAAGGGTTGGCCCTGGGGCATACCCGTTTGTCGATCATCGGATTGGACCATGGGCACCAACCGATCGAAACCGCCGACGGTGACTACGCGGTCACCGTCAACGGCGAATTGTACGGCTATAAGCGCGAACGAACCCGGTTGGCCTGTCAGTCGTTGCCAAGTGATGGCAAGAGCGACAGCGCGATCACGTTGCCCATGTACCTCCAGCACGGTCTGTCGTTTGTCGAACGGCTTCGCGGTGAATTCGCGATCGTGCTGTACGACCATCGCGAAAAACGGTTGATCCTGATCCGTGATCGATTCGGCATTAAACCGCTGTACTTCGCGGTCAGGGATGACGGAATTGTTTGGGGGTCCGAAGTCAAGTCGATCCTGAAACACCCCAGTGTCGAACCGCGGTTGTGCCCCAAGGCCGCGATCCATCAAATGATGCAGGTGATGGTGCCCGGGACGACCGCGTTCGAAGGTGTGCAGGCGATTCAACCGGGACACATGTTGATCGTCCGGCAGGACGGCGATCGGCTGGTGACCGAATCGAAGCGCTGGTGGGACCTGGAGTTTCCGACGTCGCACGAATCGGGGGCTGATCCGGCGGAATACGTTCAAGGGGTTCAGGACCGATTGATCGATGCCGTCGCAACCCGTTTGGAGGCGGATGTGCCGGTCGGATGCTACCTTTCCGGCGGCATCGATAGTTGTTCCATCTTAGGTTTGGCGACGACGCTCCAGCAGTCACCGGTCAAAGCGTTTACGATCGCGTTTGACAGCGACGAGTACGACGAATCGAATATCGCCAAACTGATGGCCGAGCGGACCGGCGCCGAGCAAGAGCTTTTGCGGCTGACGGAAAAGGAACTCTATGGTCCTGCGTTCGAACGCGCGACCTGGCATGCCGAGCGGACGTTCTACAACACGTTGGCGGTCGCGAAATGGCACATGAGCCGACGCGTGCGGGCCTGTAACTACAAGGCGGTGATCACCGGCGAAGGTTCGGATGAATTGTTCGGCGGGTACCCGTTTTTCAAGCGTGACTGGCTCGGTCGCGATGACGAGGGCGGGATCTTTGCCGGCGCGATTTTGGCCGAGGAGGACCAATTGCACCCCGCTTGGCAAGATCTTTGCGGATTCACTCCGTCGTGGATTCAGCCTTGGATGCTGACGTTGCGTGCCGCCCGAGCCCTGTTGTCGGACGATTTGATCGAGCTGCTGGAAACCTACGATCCGATCGCGGAAATCGCTGCGGCGATCGACCCCGATCAGGTTCGCGGAAGGCATCGTCTGGACATTTCGCAGTACACCTGGAGCAAGACCATGCTGGAAGGGCAGATCCTGACTTGGGGCGGCGACCGGATGGACATGGCCAACAGTATGGAAGCCCGCCCCGCATTCTTGGATCACCACGTCGCCGAGTACGCAGTGACGATTCCGCCGGACGTTCGGATCCGTAACGGAGTTGAAAAATGGGTGTTGCGTGAGGCGATGGTCAACGTGTTGCCCCGAGAATTGTACGAGCGAAAGAAGTTTGCGTTCATGGCGCCGCCGGCACACACGGATCCCGTCAAACGAAACGCGGTGCAGGAGATGATCAATCATTGGTTGACTCCCGATCGGATGAACGAACTTGGGATTCTTAATCACGAACGGTTTGATCAGTTTGTCGACCAGGCTTGGCAGGAAACCGACGGCACGATCGCTCGGCGAAATGACATTTTGATGAACCATGCGTTGCAGTTGCACATGTTGCAGGGGCAGTACGTCGAGGGCATGCCGCTGCCGACGGTCGACTGAGGGACAGACATCTAAGGGACAGACTTCGATGAGACAGGCATCGATAGATTTGAGCGTCAAGCTAGATCGAATCAAGAACGACATTCATGAACTCGCCCAGATCGGTCGTTGCGAGGACGACCGGGGCATTTACCGCATGGCATTTACCGATGCCGACATGCAGGGTAAACGCTGGCTGGAGAATCGGATCAAACAGGCCGGTTTTGAGCCACGAACCGATGGCGCGGTGAACGTGTCGGCCGAACTCACCGGGGCGACCGATGATCCGAGAATCTTGGTGGGGTCGCACATCGACACCGTTCCGTGTGCGGGACCGTTGGACGGGACGTTGGGCGTCATTGTCGGCTTGGAGTGTTTGCGTTGTCTTCGCGAAAACGGCATCGTGCCCCGGCGGACGGTCGAACTGATTGCCTTTAGCGATGAAGAAGGACGCTTCGGCGGCATGTTCGGATCGCAATCGGTCTGTGGTCAATTGAATCCCGACGCGTTGGCCACGCTGTCGGATTTAGATGGCGTGCTGTTGGCCGATGAACTGAGACGCCACGACGTGGAACCGCTCGGCGCGTTGGATGCGGCTCGCGATCCGGAGAGCATTGCCGGCTATTTGGAGCTGCACATCGAACAAGGTCCGGTGTTGGATCGCGGTCAAAAATCCGTCGGCATTGTCGATGAGATCACCGGGTTGTTCACGTGGTCGGTCACGCTCAAGGGCGAGGCCAACCATGCCGGAACGACTCCCATGGAAATGCGTCACGACGCGTTTATGGGCCTGGCCGACTTTGCCCACGCCATCCCGCGAATTTTGGATGAAAACGGCACGGCCCGAAGCCGGGCGACGATCGGCAAAGCGCAAATCTTGCCGGGGGCGGCGAACACGGTTCCGGGGATCGTCGAGTTTTCGCTCGATGTTCGAGACACCAGCGCCGAAATCCTGGCCGACCTTGGCAATGCGTTTCGCAAGGCGCTTTCGGCGATCGGACGTCGCCGAAACCTGATGTTCGAGTTCCAGCAAAAAAGTTATTTGCCACCGGTCGCTGCCGACGCGGGCATCGTCAGCGGGTTGTTGCAGCAGGCCGAGCGGCTGGGATTGCTGCACCTGCAAATGCACAGCGGGGCGGCGCACGATGCGCAGATTATGGGTAGCATGGTGCCGGTCGGAATGATTTTTGTGCCCAGCAAGAATGGGCAGAGTCACTCGCCGGCCGAATGGACATCGTGGACGGACATTGAAGCCGGAGCGAACCTGATGCTGCACTCGATCATCGATTTGGCCAATCGCTAAGGCGGCGTTGCACTGTAAGAAAAAGGAAACCAAACGCATGAATCAAGATCCGTCCGAGCCATTTGTATCTCCCTATCACGATCCGTCTCACGTCGACCCGCTTCGAGAGGTCTATCACGAGGCGATCGTCGACAATCCCTTGCGAGAGGAATTGTTGGTCGAGGGGCACACGGCGTTGCTTTGCATCGACATTCAGTATTTGGACGCGGCGCGCGGTCACGGCGTCTTTCGCGATGCAGAGAATAGCGGCGTGCCGTTGGAGGCTCAGGAGTATTATTTCGACAGGCTGGAGCGATTGGTGCTGCCCAATGTCCGACGGCTGCAGGACGCCTTTCGTGCTCGCCAATTGGAGGTCATTCATACACGGATTCAGTCGCTCACTCGGGACGGTCGTGACCGCAGCAAAGGGCATCGACGATTGGGGTTGCTGGCCGCGCCCGGTTCGCGTGATGCGGAATTCATCGAGATGGTGGCGCCGGATGAAACGCGGGACGAGATCGTGATCAACAAGACCGCCAGCGGAGTGTTCTCGTCGACCAACCTGCACTACGTCTTGAACAACATGGGGATTGAGTCGTTGATGGTGGTCGGCGTGTACACGAACGAATGCGTGGAAACGACGGTCCGGGACGCCTGTGATTTGGGGTATCTGGTGACGGTCGTAGAAGACTGTTGTGCGACGGTGACGCCGGAGCTGCATGAGGCGTCGTTGGCGACTTTGTGTGATCGCTATGCCCGCGTGGCGCGTCTGTCGGACGTGTTGAAGACGATTCGCACGGCGCTGCCATCCGAAGCGGCGGTCGAAGCGGCAGATTCTTGACCGAAAACGCGATGCGGAGCTGACTCGACGGTCGCGAGGATCGACTACAATCGTGCGCGTCAGGCACTCGATGCCGTTCGATTTGCAATTCCCCTACGCGACCGAATCATGCTCTCCCATTCCAAACAATTCGCGATCGCCGCGCTGGTCGCCTTATTGTGGCTTCCGACCGCGTTGAGTGATGCGGCCACCGCGCGCCCGAATCTGGTCTTTGTCATCGCCGATGATTGTACGTTTCGTGACATCGGGTGTTACGGCGGCCAGGCTCACACGCCAAACATCGATGCGTTGGCCGAACAGGGAATGAAGTTCACGCGGTGTTTTCAAGCCGCCCCGATGTGTTCGCCGACGCGGCACAACATTTACACCGGTTTGTATCCGGTCAAGTCGGGGGCGTATCCCAACCACACGTTTGCCAAGGCGGGGACGCAGAGCATCGTCCACTATCTAAAACCGTTGGGTTATCGCGTCGCATTGTCCGGAAAAACGCACATCGACCCGAAAGAAGTGTTTCCGTTCGAATACAGTGGGGTGAAGAACAACCCGGATATGTCGGCGATCGATCAGTTGCTTTCGGAATGCGCTGAATCGTCGACGCCGTTTTGTTTGTTTGCGTGTTCCAATGAACCGCATTCACCGTGGAACAAGGGGGATGCGTCGCGGTATCCGCCGGAGCAGGTCAAGCTTCCACCGTACTTGGCGGACACGCCTGTCATGCGGGAGAACTTCAGCCGCTACTTGGCCGAGATCACGTATTATGACGACCAGGTCGGTCAGATTTTGGAACTGATCGACAAGCATGAGATGGCTGACAACACCTTGGTGGTCGTCGTCTCCGAGCAGGGTAATTCGTTTCCGTTTGCCAAATGGACGTGTTATGGGAATGGGCTGCAGTCCGCGATGATCGTGCGTTGGCCGGGGCGGGTGCAACCGGGGGCGGTCAGCGACGCGATGGTGGAATACGTCGATGTCACGCCGACGTTTGTTGAAGCGGCCGGTGGGGAGCCGGCGGAGGTGCTCGACGGAAAGAGTTTTGTCCCGGTGTTGACGGGGCAAACCGACACTCACAAGTCAGTCACCTATGGCATCATGACGACGCGGGGGATCATCAACGGCAGCGACGCCTATGCGATCCGTTCGGTGCGTGACGATCGGTATCGGCTGATTTGGAATCTGAACCACGAGACGAAGTTTACCAACGCTTGTACCAAGGCGGATTATTTTCAATCGATGGTCCAGGCCGGGAGGGGCGGTGACGCCGAAGCGGCAAAGTTGGTGCGGAAGTACCAATACCGTCCCGAATTCGAGTTGTTCGATTGTGACGTCGACCCGTTGGAGATGAACAACATCGTCGACGATCCCCAACACATTGAAGTCGTCACGCGGCTCAAGGGGCAGCTTCGCCAATGGATGCAATCGCAGGGAGACGAAGGGGTCGAGACGGAACTCGACGCGCTGGCGCATCAAGGTCGGTACAAGGGAAAGAGTCGCGCGGAAGCCATGGAAGCGTTTCGGCGTCGCGATTCGGGGGCGAAGCCGAAATCGCAAAAGCGACCCGGCGGGAAGAAAGAGAACGTGAAATAGGGGCGGACCGTAGAAACGCGTCGATCTGATCTGAATTGGTTTTGTGGAGTGAAGTGATGCAGCGTCGATCGACGGTTTGGTTGACAGGCCTTAGCGTGCTCGTCGTTGCTGTTTCGCCATTGGCGCGGGGCGATGAAGGAGGCAAAGTGCTGCCGTTTTTTGCGGCGGCTATTCGTACCGAGGCGCAGCGGAGCGAAATATCAGCCACGGCGAGCGCGTTTGCGATTGTTGACTGCAATGCGTTTCTGGTTGATTCCAAATTTGATTCCGATGCCGTTGACCGATCGGGGCTGGCGTCACAACTGCGGAGGGTTGCCGCGGTCGCACCGGAAGAGTTGAAGCTGGTGATGCGATTCCATTTTCCCGTCGAAGTTACGGGGCCGGTTCGCACGGAGATCAAGAAGACGCTTGACCGAATCAGCCGAGCGGCAGGATTTCGATCCGTTTTCATCTCGGAAGTCAACACCTCGGTTCGTTGGGCGGACCAGTATGCGGCGTTAGGGCAGCGTGACGATTCGGAGTCCAATGTCGAACCGATCATTGCTGATCGATGGATCAAGGCGTATCCGATTCGTACCAAACTGTCCCGCCTTGCCATCGGCGATGCGGATGGTGTGATCGAGATTAAGCAGCCGTTTGATGGTCGGCAGATGGATTTGTCACCCGAACTCCGCTCTGTGATTGAGCGTGCGGTCCGGTCAATGGGGCTGGGGCCGGCGAAAGAGAAGCTGCTATTCCGGGTGCATAGTACCGACGCGGGGCGGGAGCTGGTGGAACAGCTCTTTGATGCCCGCCGACCGCCAACCATTCCGGAGAATGTCACGGAGGGTCCCCTGTTTGAGTTTATCCAATCCCAGCAAAAACGGTATCGTCCTTCACCGGCGATGGCATTGGCGCGAACGTTAGGGTTCGAATCGATCGGGTATGTCCATTCTCCGGGAGGAGGGGCGCCGGAAAAACTGATCGGACAGACGGTACCCACGTTCGACTTGGATCTTTTGGGCGGGGGCAGATTGGAGCTGAGTCGGTTTATCAGTGGCCGGCCGGCGCTGGTGACCTTCTGGGGTGTCGCTTGCGGGCCGTGTCGCCAAGTAGCCCCGCATTTAACTCGGATGAATCAGAAATACGAAGGTCGTTTCGCGATCGTTGCGGTCAATGGGTACGACGAAGCACCGGACGTGGTGGCCGAGTTCGCGGCGCAGAACCGGTTGGAGCATCCGATCGTGCTTGGGGGAGGTGAGGTCGCATCGAACGCGTACTTTGTTGGCGCCTACCCGACGACCTTCTTTGTCGATCGCCAAGGAACGGTGGTCGACTACAGCGTCGGATTTGACTCGGCCGAGGCACTCGAAAGCCGGATTAGTGAGCTAGTCGCTGACGACCGCTAGCAGACCGCGCAACCGGCCCAAGCACCTCATCCATCTATCTCGTGCCACCCATCTATTTAGGTGCCACCCATCTATTGACCATCGGGGGGTGAGTGCTAGAATTGCCGGACTCACTTTTGGGGGGGACAACCATGGGACGTGCATTGCGGTCGGAGCAGTTTGATCCGGCGGAGATTTCGATGATGCACTGCGTGCAGCGGTGCGTGCGAAGGGCCTATCTGGCCGGCGTGGATCCGCAGACCGGAAAGGATTACGGCTTTCGCCGTGAATGGATCCGGCGGCGGATGGAGGCCCTCGCTTCGGTTTTTGGCGTCGATGTGCTGACCTACGCCATCCTCTCCAATCACATGCACCTGATCCTTCGCAATCGCCCCGACGTCGTTCAAGCCTGGTCGGATCAGGAGGTCGCGATTCGCTGGCTAAGAGTCTTCCCCGGGCGGCGATTGGAAGAACACCTCGCCGAACCGACCGAAAATGATGTCGCCACTTTGGCACGTGACAAGGAAAGGCTGGCAGAGATT
The DNA here is from genome assembly GCF_008035925.1 of Stieleria maiorica. Lineage (NCBI taxonomy): Bacteria > Pseudomonadati > Planctomycetota > Planctomycetia > Pirellulales > Pirellulaceae > Stieleria > Stieleria maiorica. The sequence continues at coordinate 5,884,260 of NZ_CP036264.1, read as the reverse complement.
CGACATCGACTATCGGATCTGTCCTGGTTCATGCGTGCACTGAGTGAACCGATCGCCCGCATGGCCAACAAACAGGATGAATGCACGGGACGGTTCTGGGAGGGCCGTTTCAAGGCGCAGGCGATTGCCGATGAAGCGGGCTTGCTGGCCTGTGCGATGTACGTGGACCTGAATCCGGTTCGGGCGGCGATGGCGGAAACGCCGGATCAGGCCCCTCACACCTCGGCCTACGACCGCATCAAAGCAGATCAAGGTGACCAGATCGACTCAGCGGCGTTTGACTTGGTTCCCGTTGACACGGCGGAGGCAGGGAAAACGATTCGCGAAACGCCGGTCGAAGCGTTGAAGGAGCGACGCAAGAAGAAACGCGTCAATCCGACCGGCAAGCGGATTCGGCGTGACGGCTGGCTGGCGCCGTTTCGGCTGGGGAAGAAGCCGGCGAGTGACCCAGAGCTCAGCGAAGGCGGCGTGCGCGCCAGTGACAAGGGGTTTCTGGATCTGGACTGGGGCGACTATTTGAAGTTGCTGCGGTGGACGGCCAAGCAAAGTGACGAAGGGTCGGGGCGCGAAGTTCCCGAGGGCATGCAGTCGGTGCTGACCCGATTGGGAATCGATCTGTCGATGTGGCGTGACTTGGTATGGAACTTCAAGCGGTACTTTGGCCAGAGCTGTTGCGCGGGATCACCGAGCGCGATGGGCAAGTTCGCTGAATCGACCGGCCGTCACTGGTCCAAGGGGCAGCGGAGCGTCGCCCAATGCTTCGCCGCGTGAAAGTGATGGTGTGCGGCAGGTGACGCCTTCGAATCGCTGTGGGGTCGCGCGGCGGAACACTTTCCGGCAGTCCCGCGGTCGGCCGCAAGGGAGTGACGAGGGCAGGGCGACGCGTCTGAGCCTTGATCACCAACCGTCGATGCGCGGCCGCGATCTTCTGCGGAGCAATCTGCTCAGCGGTTATGTCTCTAGGCGATCTGCTGGATGATCGAAAGATCCTCCGCCGTGCAGCACCGGTGGTCTCCTCAGCGCCGCCGCATTGCCCTGCGCGGGAGAATCTCTGGCGGCTCGTAAAATGAGCTGGTCGTGCGGCTGCCTGTGCTTTGAGAAACCGCGAACACCATGACTGAAGGCTCCGGGGGGCTGCGCGCCCGAACAATTAGCGAATGCCAAACGGAAGGGGCATAGTTAGATGGGTGGCACCACTTGGAAGGTGGGGTTGGAGTGTGTCGTCCGTGCGACCGGAACTTGTTGCGCAGACCGTGGACTTCTTTTAAATGTGACGATGGCAAAAACTTTTGTGGCGCGTTCAATCGGCGCCGATACACATCTCCCGGGCCGGTCTTGTTCCGCTCCCGGCGACGTCTTCCGCGAAACTTTCCGCGGGGCGTCTGACATGGATGTCAAGGTTCTTGGGTACTCGAGATCATACTTTGTCTGTCCATGGCATGCTGAATCGGTCCGTGCTCCTTCTGCTCCAGCTGCTCTGGTTTGCTGGACCGGGTGGGAGAGCCTGCGCACGTGACATCTGGCGTTCGCCGACCTTCGCACTGCCCGCCAGCAATGCGTCTTCTCGTGATGATCTATCCGAAGTCGAACGGATATATGCATACGCGATCGAATTACAAGATCGGGCCGACGAGTCTTGTGTCGACTTTTTCTTTGCAGCCGCGCGACTGACTATCAACGCAGACGGGGTGCCAATTCAAACTGGTGATCAGCGGGTCGGTCGCGCCCGCCAATTGCATCAATCTTCCTTGCAAAAGCTGGTCATCACCGGCCAGCAGTACGGGCGACTCGATCCACGTAGCGGACTCACGGTGATCCAATGCGGCAAGGTCGTACGTATTCCTATCCGTCATCGAGGATTTGTTTGGCAGGCTGAGGACTTTGATTTCCTTTCTGCTGTTGGGGATTACCAGACTGCGAAGCTGAGCAAGTACTACGCCCGTCCAGGCGTAGGGATCCCGCTCGTTGTCTCAAGCTGCCGGCGGCAAGATCGGTCATTCCGGCCACGAGAGAGCGTCTTTGCTGCAACAATGAGGCTAGAGGATTCGCAACAACCTGATCCCATCACCGATAGGTGTTCTCAGCACTTCAATTGGTCGAGGCAGACACTTGCAATTGCGCTTTATGATCCGTTGCGAGTGGATACCGTCCAGGTCGGTGCAATGCCGTGTCCGATTGCGAAGGATCTGTCGGCGCCGATCGTCTATCGCTTGTCGACACGACAAGGCGGTGTATTCGAGGGGTTCCTGCAGCCTTTCGCGACGGGGCCAAGATTGGGCATCTCGGGTGCTCGTCTGTACACACTTGAGCCCTATCAGCCAGGTAAAATCCCAGTCGTATTCATCCATGGATTGCTTTCGGACCGCTTCACGTGGGCCGAAATGGTCAATGAACTGAAAGCCCGTCCCGGGTTTGATGAGCGTTTTCAGATCTGGGTTTTCGAGTACCCGACCGGCCGCACTTTTCTAGGCAGTGCAGCGGAGTTGCGAAGCCAGCTTGAAACCATGTGCCGAAGATTCGATCCTTGTGGAAGAGACCCCCAACTGTCCAACGTGATTTTGGCAGCCCACAGCATGGGAGGCCTCGTCGCCAAAATGCAAATCACTTCCAGCGGTGACCTGTTATGGAGGAGCGTCGCTGACCGTACATTTGACCAGGTCTCCATGACTCCAATGACGCGTCAGCGCCTCGCCGAGACCTTCTTTTTCGATCCATCACCCAGAATCTCACGGGTTGTCTACTTTGCGACGCCGCACCGGGGATCAGAATTCGCAGCTCGCTTGATTGGCAGAATCGGTTCGGCCTGCGTTGAAGAGCCGGAAAACGAGGTGCGGATGCATCGGATGCTTATCACCGCCAACCCCGACGTGTTTGCGCGCGAAGTGCGTCGCAGGATCCCTACAAGTCTGGATCTGCTTGAACCCCAAAGCAAGCTCCTGCAAGCCTCTGACAGGTTGCCGATCCGCTGTGGGGTTGTGACCCATTCCATTATCGGAGCTCACTGCTGGACGCTCTCATTGGGGCGATCCGACGGCGTGGTCTCGGTCGAGAGTGCGAGGGATAGAAATGCAACAACCGAGCGACTCGTTGAAGCAACACATTCGCGTGTGAAATCTGCCCCCGAAGCAGTCGAAGAATTTCTGGCGATCCTAAAGTGGCACCGAGGGAGTGGAATTGGCCTGGAGCCCTGACTCCAGCTCAACTCGCCGTGTGGCAGCTCCGACGAAGTTCGCTTCAATTTGCTAGCGGATACGATCTTTATTGGGGGAGTTGCTAGATTGTGGGTGGCACCAATAGAGCTAATTGAGATTGATGGGTGGCACCAATTGAGCTATTGAGCTGGTGGCACCAATAGAGCTCTCGCTCTGTTTCGATACGGTAAATTGGACGGGGGAGGGCTGATGTTCATGTAATTGCCCCGCCAAGGGATCTCGCGGCAGGTTGAGACGTTGTTGTTAAGTATCGAATCGTTGATCCTGTTCACCGGGATTCTGCTTCTGTTGGGCATCGCGTCGAATCAGTTTTCGACGCGGATGGGCGTGCCGGTTCTGTTCTTGTTCCTGGTCGTCGGGATGCTGGCCGGCTCGGAAGGGATCGGCGGGATCGAGTTTGAAAACTACTCCGCCGCGAACACGATCGGCACGATCGCGCTTTGCTTGATCCTGTTCGATGGAGGCCTCCGCACAACACTCGGTGCCGTGCGAACGGCCTGGAAGCCGGCCGCGTTACTGGCAACGCTGGGCGTGGTGGTGACAGCGGCGATCACCGGCTTGGCCGCCTCATGGATTCTGCAAATCACGATCCTGCAGGGACTGTTGATCGGCAGCATCGTCGGTTCGACCGATGCTTCGGCGGTTTTCTCGATCCTCCGTTCCGGCGGCGTCAACATTCGCCGGCGACTGGCCGACACGCTTGAGGTGGAAAGTGGATCGAACGATCCGATGGCGATTTTCCTGACGGTCGGATTGATCCAGGTGCTCACCGGTGCCGTTCCGCTCGGCGGGGGGCTGTTGATGTTATTCCTGACGCAACTTGTCTTTGGGGCGATCGTCGGGTTGCTGGTCGGTTACGTCGGTGTTTGGATTCTGCAGCACGTTCGGCTGGGCGCCGCCGGTTTATATCCCGTACTGGCAACGGCACTGGCCTTGCTCGCCTTCGGCCTGGCCGCGGTCTTGGGCGGCAGCGGGTTTTTGGCGGTCTATCTGACCGGCATCGTGATCGGCAACCGGCGTCCGGTCTTTCACCGAGGCATCTTGCTGTTCCATGACGCGGCGGCGTGGATTTGCCAGATCCTGATGTTCATGACGCTCGGGCTGTTGAGTTTTCCCAGCCGTTTGCTGGACGCCGCGGGCCCGGCGTTGTTGATCTCGGCCGTGCTGATCTTGATCGCCCGCCCGATCGCAGTTTTCGCGTTGGTGTCGTTCTTCAAATTTCCCAAGCGAGAAGTGCTGTTTCTGTCGTTGGTGGGATTGAAGGGGGCCGTTCCCATCACGTTGGCAACGTTCCCGATGCTGGCCGGCCTTCCGATCGCGGCGCAGATGTTTGATACGGTGTTTTTTGTCGTCCTGGTCTCGGCCCTGATTCAGGGTTGGCCGCTGCCGCTGGTGGCTCGCTTGATGAAGGTCAATGAAGCGGTGAAACGACCGCCGCCGGTCACGCTGGAAATCAGCACGCTGCAGAATGTCAACGGAGACATCGTGGACTACTATGTCGACACCGGATGTCTTGCAGCCGGCCGAATGATCAAGGAACTCGCGTTGCCAGATGGCGTCGTCGTGGCCTTGATCGTCCGCAACGACGAGATTACGCCGCCCCAGGGGCGTTCTCGAATCGAAGTCGGTGATCACATTGTTGTCATCCTGCGGCCCGCGGTCCGAGCGATGGTGGACCGCGTGTTTTCCCATCGCCAGCAAACGCCTGTCACGCTGCCTGCATCCTTGGAGTTTCCGCTGCGTGGTTCGACCAAAGTGGGGGCGATTGAAGAGTGCTACGACGTGAAGCTTGGCGAATCGCCCGAGATGACCGTCGACGAATTGATGCGTTCGCGGCTGGCCGGGCAAGCGCTGGTCACAGGCATGGCGGTGCCCTTTGACCAGATCGTCCTTTACATCCGTGAAGTCACCGAAGACGGATCGATTCAGTACGCCGGAATGGTGATCTTGCCGGTCGAAGAAACACCGTGGCTGGAAAAGGAAATGGCAATGGGGCCAGACACTCAAGCTGCCGCCAATCCGACGAATTCAGTTGGAAAGAACGATGCGGCGGAGGAAAGGTCTGCAACGGGCGATTCCCTCGAACCGCAGGACGCTGATCGACCGAACGAGTCGACGTAGACGACGGCAGAATGATACGGGGCAGAATGATGGGGCAGAATCATCGCGTTCTGCATCATTTTGCCATCCAACATGCTTTCTTTCATCCTGCTCAATTCGATTCGATGCCGGCAATCGGGGAACACTTCTGGTACACTCTAGACGGTTTGTCGTAGATTGCGTGTTTTTTACCGAGGAGTCGTGATGCGCTGGGAATTTGCTGTTGCCCTGCTGTCGTGTTGCTTGCTTTCGCCGCCTGTCAATGCGGACGATGACAACGTGATCCAGTTCTGGCTGGATGTGGCCGAAGAGACGGCCGAAGCCCAATCGATTTCACTGTTGGATGACCAGCAGCAGGTCTTCGAGCTTCACAAGCCAGCCGTCTTTCGGCACACCCAACCGATTCGTGGTGACGATATCGGGTCGATGTTTGTCTGGAAATCAACCACGGGACGACCAGTCGCGATCGGCGTTTTCTTTTCCTGGTCGCAGGGACGCAATCGTTGGGTGATGGAGGAGTTTCACTCACTGCACGATCATGCGATCCAAAAGCAGATGCCTGGTCATGAAACGTGGCGTTGCCCGAATCCCGGGTTGGATTGGAAACCCTTTCCGGATGCTCCGCCGGCGGTGGGCTCGACCGCTCGGATGAGACTGCAGGCCAAACAACTCGCCAACCAAGTCGAGGCGTACACCGAAAAGACTCCGGGCGAACGCGTCGTGTTGCGCGCCGTCCCCAAGCCGATTTACGAGTACGAAGATGCCGAAGCCGGAGTGGTTTTCGGCGCGATCATGGCTTTCTGCCAAGGAACCGACACCGAACTGTTGCTATTGGTGGAAGCCAGAAAGCAGGGAGAGGATGTCGCGTGGCATTACGCGCCCGCCTCCTTCACCGACTATGGGTTGAATCTTCAGTTGCCCGACGGAACGAAATGGACCAGCCGGAAAGGACAGCTCGCTGAAAACGGTCAGCCGCATTACTGGAATTTTGTGGAGCAACGCGCGAAACCGGATTTCGAGAAATAGCCGGATCGCGGTGATCGAAGGCGGGGACGCGTTGGAGAACAGGCAGAATGATACGGGGTAGAATGATGTTTCAACCCCAGCGCGGCCCACCATCCTTCTGCCTTTCATCGTTTTTCCCCCATCGTTTTGCCCAAAAACATTCTGCCATCATTTCCCAATCAAACCGGAGTGTTTGAGCCATTGCTTGATCCCACAAAAAAACACCCGATGGTCCTGCCCGACGGAACGGTCATCAAGACGGTCGTTCATCTGAATCAGGTCATCGACCACCCTCGCATCTCGATCGGCGATTTCACTTACTTCGGCCACCTGGAAGAACTCGAGGACTACGCCGGCTACCTCGCGCAGTTCCTGTTTCCGCTCAGCGGCGAGCGCCTGGTAATCGGAAAGTTTTGTCAGATCGCTCACGGCGTGCGATTCATCACCAGTTCCGCCAACCACAGCATGCGCGGTTTCTCAACGTATCCGTTTGCCAACTTCATGATGAATGAAGCGACCACGGCAGATGACATGAAGGCATTGTTTGACGTTGCCGACCGGAAAGGCGACACGGTGGTCGGCAACGACGTCTGGATCGGAACCGAGGCGGTAGTGATGCCGGGGGTGACCGTCGGCGACGGCGCGATCATCGGCGCGCGGGCTGTGGTGGCTCGCGACGTACCGCCCTACACCGTGATTGCCGGCAACCCGGCCAAGCCAGTCAAGAAGCGATTCGATGACCAAGTCACGGGGGCGCTGCGTGATCTCCGCTGGTGGGATTGGCCGATCGAGACCATCCAAGCGAACATCGACGCCATCTCCGGGGCTGACATCGATACCCTGAAACGCGTGGGTGATCGTATTGACGCCGCTCCGAAGCGTGATTCAAAACTGTCATGAAGTACCCGACCGACGAACTTACCGCTCAGCTATACCGACCGCCATGTGCGACAGCGTATGTTACCTGCACGAATCCGCAATCATAAGTCGTTGTGTTGCGATGGGTCAGGTGGATGTCATTGCCCAGCGGCCCGAACAGGGGAATGCCTTCGCCGAGCAGGACGGGGATGATCGTGATGATCAATTCGTCGATCAGGCCGGCCGAGAGGAATCGTTGAATTGTGATCCCGCCGTCCACGTACAGCTTCTTCGCACCTTCACCGGAAAGACGTCGGTGCAACTGCTCCGGTTCTTCCGACGAGAACGAGACACCGGGAGGCAGTTCGATTGAAGGATCGGCCGGATGGCGGCTCAGGACAACGACGGGCGTTTCGCCATATGGCCAATCACCGAGCGTTCGCACCTTCTCGTACGTGTTTTTGCCCATGACCAACACATCGACCGATTCCATGAACGCTGCGTAGCCACAGTCCTCTCCCGCAGACACGGTGCTGCTGGCTTGATCGAGCCAGTCCAAATTCCCGTTGGTGCGAGCGATGAATCCGTCCAAGCTGGTGGCGATGTAGACTGATGCTGTCGCTGCCATCAGGTCTCCGTGACACTCGTTGAAGAAAATGGGTCGGGTAGGTTCAGGGAACCGTTCGGAACGACGTGTCTTCCAGGTTGTCGGTGCGTCACGCGACGGTCCGGAAGGGCCAGCGTACGTCAGGAACCGATTTTTACTGCAGCGTCACTTTGGTGGTCCGTCCCGACTGGACGAAGCGGAGTTTGTTTTCGCGGGCCAGCCAGCCGACCGCCGCGGTCACGAGGTCTCCCGGTGCTTCGACGCTCTTTTTGACTTTGGTCAGGGTTTGCTCACCACCACTTTCGAGCGTCTGCCAAACCTCTCCGGCGACCAGACCGATCTCGGAGTTGTCGAAGCTTCGCCGCGGCGCCGGAGGTTTCTTGGCGGCACCATTGGACTTCTTCGCCGCCCCATTGGTCGGCACCGGGGTCGGCTTGGCGTCTGGCGTTGCCGCCGCTTTTGCTGCCGAAGTTTTGTCCGCTTTCTTCTTTGCCATCGATACGTCCCTTGTCAGGTAGTGATCTAAATTCGGGGAACGCGCACGACTCCATTTTGCAGACCCGCCCGCGGTCACACAACCTCTCGGCCCGGCTTCGATTGCCATCACGGTAGGTTGCCCATCAAAAACCTGCGTCAATCTGACGCGACTGGGTGCTCGGCGCGTCCCGTGTCCTTGCCGATCGGCGGTCAGACTGCCGCAAGAGGGGGCAACAAAAGAGTTCGCCGTAAACTGAGAAAAAGGGAGGAGCGGTCGTGTTGTGAGCTGGTTTTACGGGCCTGGGAACGCCTGCAAGTCCAGTAGCACGCAACACGAACCGCCGTCGGCTTGGCGGTGGCATCGTTCGCGCGGACGCTCTCTAGCAATCCGTCGTCGGTCGATCCTGGGCTGACGAACACGCTGCCCGAAGAGAGGGATGTCATACAGCTGGCCCCGGTTTGCGTGGAGAGAAGTGGGTGGGGGAATCGGGATGGCCGTCAAGCAGTAGAAGGCAGAATGGTTCGGGGCAGAACGATGATTGGGGGGCTGTTCGGCTAACGGTGACCTAGATTCCGATTGAAAACCCGTCTCCAATCGCGCGAGGATCGATCTGTGCCCCATCTGAAACAACTGAAGTCCGAACTGCTGAGCGACGGCGTCATCAGCCCCAACGAAGTCGCGCGGATTCGACGGCACATCGAACAGGACGGCGCCCTGGACTTTGACGATGTGGCGTTTCTGGTTGAGCTGATCGGGGAAGCCGGCGAAGTGTGTCCGGAATTTGACGAGTTGTTTTTGCCGCTGATGCGACATGTTCTGCTGAAGGACGGCAAGATTGATTTGGACGAACAAGCCATCCTGGTCGAAATGCTGATCGCCGGCGGATCGATCCGCCCGTCGGAATTGAAGCTGCTGCGCGATCTGCAGATCGAAGCGACCGAGACGACGCCGGGGTTTGAGAAGCTGTGCCAAACGCTCGATGCGATCCCGGCGAGGTGAGCCGACCAATTGAGGCGACCAGTTGAGCCGCCCGCCGTCGCTGCGTCGCAGCGAGGGGAGTCGCCTGAAGGCTAAACACCAACGATTGCGAATCCCTTTTTGCCTCGGCCTGTGCCATTCGTTTCTGGCGTCTTTCTCCGTTGCTCATTCACCTTTCGGCGTTTGTCACACCTGGTTCGCATTGTCGCGCTGTTGGCGTTGCAGCCTGTGCTTATTTGCACAGGCCGCGGTATTCGATAGGGCCCGGTGCGCAGTTGCGATCCGACCACCGGCATCGTCTTGCTGGTCGCAGCGCTGTTTCGCGTCCGAGCGCGACGATGGTACATGGTTTGCATTGAAGTGGTTGACGAGCGATCAATCACGTTGATTCCGAGGGCCCAGAGATGGAACGCTTCAAAAAGTTGTTGGTGTTTACGGGGACGGAGGAACCCGAAAGTGCGATCGCCCGCGCGGTGGTTTTGGCGATGGAAAACGGTGCCTCGTTGACGTTGATGGACGTGATCAAGCCGATCCCGCGGATCTTGCGTCTATTCAAGGGTTCTGCGACACCCGACGAGTTACAGCGGCTGTTGATCGAGGACCATCGCGCCAAGCTGCGGGATCTGGTCAGCGAATTCGACGAGTCAGAGATCGACATCGACATCGTGGTGACGGTCGGCGACCCGGCGATGGAGGTGATCCGCGAGGTGATGCGAAACGAACATGATTTGGTGATCAAGGCAGCCGACGGGTTTCGCGGTGCCGGGCGCGTGGTTGGAAGCGTGGCCCGCGCGCTGTTGCGAATGTGCCCCTGTGCGATGCTGTTATTGAAACCGCAGGTGCACGGCGATTTTGACCAAGTGTTGGCGGCCATCGATGTCGACCGACAAGACACGCCACACAAAAAACTCAATGAAGCGATCGCCGAGTTATCGCTGGAGATCGCGCGCAGTGATGACGCGACCGTGCACTGGATCAGTGCTTGGGAAATGCCGTTGGAAGTGCCTTTCGAATTGCCCTTGGAATCACCGCTGCAACCGTCGCTCGGTGAGGGCCAAATGGACGACGTGTTTTCGATCCACGCGGAGAATATCCGCACACACCTCGGCGAGCTTTACGGGGAAACGGGAATCCAAGGCGTGACGCCGGAAATTCACGTCCAACGCGGACCGGCTGCCGAAATGATCGCGGAGATGGTCGAGGAGGTGCAGGCAGATCTGTTGGTCATGGGAACCGTCTGCCGCACCGGCATCGCGGGGCTGTTGATCGGGAACACCGCCGAATCGGTCCTGGCCGGCGTTTCGTGCAGCGTTTTGGCACTCAAGCCGCCGGGGTTTGTTTCCCCGGTGGGCGGGGAAATCGTCGAGTCGCACGTTGCATCGTGAGGAGCGATCGTCGACGAGCAGGAAGCTTGACCCACGTTTTCATCAGGCGTCGGATTCATCAGTCGTCGGCTGCGAGGCGAACGAAGTCCATCGACGACAGGATGCCCAACAGCTTCATGTCCTTGCCGACAACGGGCAGATGATGGAGTTGGTGTTCGACCATCAAATTCGCGGCACTTTTGAGCGTGTCTTCTTGTTTGACTTTGAACATCACGCCGGACATCACACTGGCCACTTCATCGGTCCCCAGGGTTTCGCGGATCATGTCCGCGACCAGGAAACTGTTGTCGTAAATCGCCAAATCGCTGTCGAGCGTTCGTTCGGCATCCTGAACCAGCCGGACCAGGTCGCTCATCGTCAAGATGCCTCTTAGATAGTGGCCGTCGTCGACGACCGGCAACGCCGAAACATGATGCTCGGTCATCAAGTCAACGGCGTCGTGGACGGTTTGATAGTCATGGATGGTGACAGGGTGCCGCTGCATGACGCTCTGAACCTGAACGGGCAAATGGGTGTTGGTCGTCGTCATCGAGCTTTCCTCCGGCGTGAAACGGATCGAATGGCCCCCCGCCGTGGCTGTCGGTCACCGAGAGGGGCCTATCGGAGATGAGACCATCTCACGCAGCAAACCGTATGCCGGTCACGGGTGCCGTGACCCGAATCGACCCTCCCCCGTCTCGTTCCCAGGCGGAGCCCGGGAACGAGGTGTTGATGGCATGGCGTACATTCGGCGGCCAAACGTGTTTTGTTTCTCGCCAGAAACCACGTCGCGCGTGCCCCTTCAACGATTCGGCTACAATTTCGCTCTCGGGTGATCTTCTGATCGCGACAGCCGCGTTCGGCAGACCCCCATTCCTCTGACAGGTAGCCTCGATGAAACAATCCGTTATGGTTGGAGCCCCGCTGATCATGGTATTGCTGCTGGCATCTCCCTCGTGGGGGCAGGGCAGCGCGATCGGAGGCGTTTTAAAGACCGCGGACAAACTGCAACAAGATGTCCAGAAGAAACAAGGAGCAAGCATGACAGGACCGGCCGACAAATCAGAGAAAGTCTCACCGGGAAAAGTAGATTCGGATGCCCCCGAAGAATTCACCAAGACAGACTCGGGGCTTCAATATCGGATTTTGCGAAAGAGCGACAAGAAGAAACCTAAAGCCACCGACAGCGTGGTCGCCCACTACAAGGGCTGGCTGGATTCCAAGCAGATCTTCGACAGTTCCTACCGCCGGGGACAACCGATCCCGTTTCCGCTCAACCGCGTCATCGCCGGCTGGACCGAAGGGCTGCAATTGATCGGTGAAGGCGGGATGATCGAATTGGACATCCCCCATGAACTCGGGTACGGGGAACGTGGCACCCCGGGCGGCCCGATTCCTCCGCGGGCCCGTCTCCACTTTTTGGTCGAGCTTGTCGAGATCAAGTGAGATTGGCGTCGTTCGGTGCGGACGAAACACTTGACGGCTTGTTGATTTATTCCGATCACACGTGGGATCAGCCGTTTCGCGCGAGCGTACGGGCCTCGAACACCAAGAGAACGCATTGGCGCCCGTAGGCTCGCGCCAAACGGCTGATTAAATCAACAAGTCGTTGACGTGTTCCGCTACGGGACGGACGAGTGGTTTACTCGTCGCGCGCACCGGACCACTTCAGCATTTGCGTTTCCAGGTCTTGGGGGTAGCTGATCGTGACGTCGGTGATTTCGCCTTGGGCGTTGGTCACCGGGGTCAGTTCGGGCTGGACGAATCCGGTGTAGGCGGGTTGATCCAAGTCGGCGTAGCGTCGTAGCACTTCGTCACGCAGGGCGACGTTGATATTGATCGCGTAATCCTTCATCAACCGCTCTGCCGAAGGACGGTCGCCTTCGGATTTGATCCGCTGCACCTCGGCCAACAAGTCTCCGACCCCGCCGTGCCATGCGTCGACGTCGGCGACCCGGAAATAGGTCTTGCCGTCACGCACGTCGACGGTGATGGCATCGGTGTTAGCGGCCAGCCAGCCGACGATCATCTGCCGATTCCGCATGTGGTCTTCTTCGATGGTCGTGCCGGATTTGATCCGCCGCAGTTGAGTCATCACGTTGCGGGTGTAGGCCTCGTAGGCGGCCAGTTGCATTTCTCGCAAGTCGTCTTCGTTGTCGACCAGGCCCAATTCGATCAGCTTGGGGTTGCCGATGAAGTACAACGCGACCAAGTCGGCGCGGCCTTCCTCCAGGGCGCTGTAGTACTCCTTGATGGAGACGGCCGGATCGATGCCTTCGTTGACTTGACCGGAGGCATGGCCGATGACCTCGTGCATGTTGACCTCCAGCGCCAGCGCGGTGGATTTCCACTTGTCGGCTCGTGCGAATTCCGCATCATCGAAACAGAATTCCGCCCGCGCCGACGGGGTGCTCGCTTTTTCGTAGGCTTCCATGACGTTGCTGAGCGAAACGGATTTGCTGCCGTAGCGTTGGCGAATGGTGGCATCGTTGGGCAAATTGATTCCGATCGGCGTGACGGGCCCGGAATCGCCGGTTTCCATCACGACCTGGATGGCTTTGGCGGAGATTCCCTTGACGTTGTCCTTGCGAAACCGTTTGGCATAGGGCATGTGGTCTTCGAACCACTGGGCGTTGTCGGCGAATTTGCGAATCATGTCCATCTTGATCGGGTCGTTGAAGTACACCGCGGCCTCCCACGATCCCTTCATGCCCCGGGCGTCCATGTAGACTTCGATGAATCCGTTGATGGTATCGACCGGACTGTCTTTGTCGGCGACCCAGGCGATGTTGTACCCATAGAAATCCGCCGCTTCGCCGGTCCGGTAATAGTGAATCAACGCGCCCAGGGCACGTGCCATTTCGGGCGTGGCAAACGGGATGGCCGCTTCAAGATGGGAGACGATGTTTTCAATCTGCCGGGCGTACATGCCGGCCGGGACCAAGTGATCCAATCCGCTGCGATAGACGCGTTCGACCAGTTTCCCGTCGTCGCCCTTGGCCAGTTGAGAATTGAGCGGGTAGCGTTCGTTGAACCCTTCCAAGTCCGCCATGGTGACGTCGTCGTACAGGTTGTTGGCGCTGGCGGTCAGGATGTCGATGCTCTCGCCCGGCGATTTTTGCGTGACATGCGTTTCGAAGTCGGGGTCTAGCAGGACGGGACGAATCCGGCCGATCAACGTCGACAATGCTTCACCCTCAGCCGGCATCGTCGCACCGTTGTCGACGGCTTGTTGCACTGCATCGTCGAGCGCCTCGGCGGAGCACTCCAGCAGGTTTTTCTGGGCCGTCAGAGCGCTGTGGGGGCCGTTGTTGACCCAAAACAGTTTCATGTACTTTCGAACCGCGGCGATCGTCGCGTCGTCGATCCCCTGGGGATGCGTCAACACGGCTTCAAGCACGCCGCGGATGTCGAGCGAATGGCGATAACGCTGGTCGATGTAGATGTCGCGGCCGGCGATCGCGGCCTGGGACAGATGGTAGATCAGCGTTTTTTCCCGCAACGACAGCTGGTCAAACCCGTCCACATACAGTTGCACGATCGCAACATCGTCGACACGGTCGAGGAGATACTTGCGTTGATCCGACGATTCGTCCTGGGCAGACAGATTGCCGCTGCAAACGAGCGTCGCGGCGGTGAGCAAACAATTCAGAAACAGACGCATCGGAGACTCTCGAATGCAGTGACGGTAAACTCGGAGAAGTGACCTGGCGGATGTCGCGACAACCGCCGACGGATTCAATACGGAAATGGCTAACTGGACAGTGCCACTTTCTACATAACGCGTCGAGAATTAGCCTGCCAACGTAGCTACCTTCGCCAGAAGGTGGAGCCCGGCGCATTCCACGCTCTGGCGAGCGTAGCTACGTCAAAGTGGGGTTGTCCTGCTAGGCGTCGACTTCAAAGATGGCTTCGATTTCGACGGAGATCTTGCCGGGCAAGCTGTTGGTTCCGATGGCACTGCGGGCGCCGACACCGTTCTCTTCGCCGAACACGTCGCGGAATAGTTCGCTGCAACCGTTGATCACGGCGGGGGAATCGGGAAAGCCCTCGATGCACTGGACCAGTCCGAGCAACTTGACCACACGTTTGACCTTGTCCAGCGACCCGAAGTGGCTTTGCAGCGTCGCCAACATGGCCAGCCCGGTTTGACGGGCCGCGTCATAGCCGGCTTCGACATCCAGGTCCAAACCCAGTCGACCGGTCATCAGCGTTCCGTTGGACTTCAGCGGGCCATGGCCGGAAACATAGGCGATGCCGTCGACCACGACGACGGGTTTGTAGACGCCGGCCGGTTTGGGGGCCGGTGGTAGTTCGAGACCGAGTTCTTCGATACGTTTTTGGTAGGACATGGTTTGGCAGGGTTGGAAGCATCGGGATGGAAAGCCAAAGTGTGTCACGATGTCAGCCGTCTTTCAAGCTGCCGTTTCATTCCTCCCCGTCATCCGACCCGCGAGGTCCTTGTGACGAACCGATGCGGCGGTGCAGGTTGTCGGCTTCATAAACACGCTCCCACCCCCAACTAGAATCGATCATGAACGAATTGCGTGGCCGAAAGGCATTGATCACCGGCGGAACCCAAGGCATTGGCGGGGCGATCGCGGTCGCGGTCGCAAAAGCCGGTGCGGACGTGTTGTTGGTCGGATTGCGTCGTGATGCGGCGGCCGAACAGACGCTCCAGCAGTGTCGCCGGCACGGCGTCCAGGCAGAATTGGTGCTGTGCGATCTTTCACGCCAGCCGGGGGAATACTTGGAATCGTTGCTCGCGGACATCGACGTATTGATGCCGGGGATCGATTTGTTGGTCAACAATGCGGGCACCTACATCGACGTGCCGTTTTTGGAAATGGACTTCGATCGCTATCTGACCACGATGCACCTGAACGTCACTGCGGGTTACTTCTTGACCCAGGCGATTGCCCGACGCTGGGTTGATGGCAAAGTCCAGGGACGCGTGGTGTTCACCGGTTCGATCAACGGCCTGCTGTCCGAACCCAATCACACGGCCTATGACACCAGCAAGGGAGCGGTCGCGGCGATGGTCCGATCGCTGTGCGTGTCGCTGGCGCCCCTGGGGATCCGGGTCAATGCGATGGCTCCCGGTTTGGTGCGAACTCCCCTGACCGACGGGGCGATCGCCGATGACAAGATGCGTCGTTGGATGGAACTGCACACGCCCAATGGGCAAGTGCCGACGGCGGATGTCTGTGCGGGCACCGTGGTGTTCCTGTTGTCCGACGCCGCCGAACATGTCCACGGCCAGACGATTTATGTCGACGGAGGGATGAGCGTTTGGCAACAACCCGACGCACCGGAGTGACTGGCGGGGCGGCTGGGATGAGGGACGACGGACATTGGAACGGTCCGAACCGAGCGTGGCGACGCAATTCGTGACTTAAACTTCCTGAAGTAGGGTCCTGCGCCGTCATCAACGTTGTGGCGACGGTGACCTGCATCGGTCCCGCCGCGATAGGGATTTCCCCTCCATCACGCCCTCACCAACCGAACTCGATCTGACATGTCGACTTGCCCAACCGCACCCGGCGTTTCTTCCTCCCCGGCCGAAAACGCTTTCGTCGGGCGTCAACCGATTTTCACTCCCGATCTGGAGGTCTTTGCCTACGAACTGCTGTTCCGATCCGGAGAGCAGAACGCGGCGATGATCACCGACGGAGATCGTGCGACCGCCAACGTGCTGTTGAACACGTTCACCGACATCGGACTGGACACGATCGTCGGTTCGAAAAAGGCGTTCATCAATTTGACACGCAACCTGCTGACCGGTCGCAATCTGTCGTGCATGCCGGCGGATCGAGTCGTTCTGGAAATCCTGGAGGACATCCAGCCCGATGCGGACGTGCTGTCGGCGATCGAAGGATTGGTGGAAGAAGGATACACGATCGCGCTGGATGATTTCGTCTATCGTCCCGAATTGGAACCGCTGATCGGCTCGGCTGACATCGTCAAAATCGAGTACCCGTTGACGCCCAAAGATCAATTGCCGGACCATATCGGCAAACTCAGGGCGTTGGGCGTTCGCACGATCTTGGCCGAAAAGATCGAAACGCAGGAGGATTTTGAGCTCTGCAAAAGCCTGGGTTGCGATCTCTTTCAAGGCTACTTCTTTTGCCGCCCCCAAGTCATCAGTCAGCGCAAGACGCAAGTGAATGTGGCGTCGGTCGTCCGTCTGATGTCAGAGCTGCAAAACCCCGACATCACCATGAACGAAGTCGAGGGGATCATCCAAACGGACGCCAACTTGTCCTTCAAGTTGCTGCGGTTTGTCAATTCGGCCAACGCGGCGACCACCCGCACGATCGATTCGCTGAAACAAGCCACGACGTTGATGGGGATCGCGCGATTGCGTTCCCTGGCGTCGATGATGTTGATGACCAGCATTGACGAAGGCAAACCGCAAGAACTGATCCGGCTGGCCATGATCCGCGGCAAAATGTGCGAACAGTTGGCCGTCGACGCGTGCGCCACGCGACCGGATCGCTTCTACACCCTCGGCTTGCTTTCGGTGATGGATGCGTTGCTGGACAAGCCGATGGAAGAAGTCATTCCGCTGTTGCCGTTGGCCGACGACATGAATGACGCCTTGCTCAGCCGCGCGGGTGAATTGGGGCTGATCTTGCAAAGCGTCATCAACTTCGAAGCCGGCCAGATGACACCGCCCGTTTCCTTGTCTGCCGAACAGATGACGAAGGCCTACCAAACGTCGCTCCGCTGGATCGCTTCGATCACAAACTGAGCCGTCGGCGCTCGCCATGGGCCTTACTTCGATCACATACTGAGCCGTCGGCGCTAGCCTCGGGCCTCGGATTGCCCTTTGAGACTTGTAAGGCCCGCGGCTAGCGCCGTCGGCTCATCGAGTAGTTGGCATTGGGCTTGCGCCACACGGCTGATAATCATTCGGCATTAGGCCGGTTCGCTCCAACGCGAACGCCCTTTTCTTTGCCGCTCTCAACTACAGGCCCAGCTTTTTTTTGAGATGTTCGCTAGTCAGATGCTTGACGACGTCCAGCGGTTCGCAGGCGTTGTCGTCGCCGTAATCGATGTCGACCGGTCCGATCGCTTTGGCCGCCCGGAGCGCCGCTTTGTTGAGCTTCTTGTTGCGTTTTCCGATGCCCATCAAAGCGCTGTTCATGGATTCTCTGACCCACATGTCCTCCCCTTTGATTTCGTTCTTGATCCGCTCGATCAGCACCAGCAAGAACTCATCGTCCATTCCTTTCGGGTTTTTCTTGGAGAGTTCGTAGATCAGCGCGTACGCGCAGCGGCGCCGCACCGGATCGTCGCTTTCCATCCAGTCGCAAGCCAGATCAAACGCAAGCGGGGTCTTGGCGAGTGTCGCGTCGCAGGAGGCGAAGACGTGGGCCAGGTAACCGCCTTGCAACTGTTCGACCTGTTCTTCAGCCTGGGCCCGAGTGATCTGTTTGGGATCATCGATCAGCAGCCCGACGACTTTGGCGTCATAGACATCGGATTTCCACAATTGCAACGCCAGTGAATGATCGCGGCCGACCTGTTTGGCGATTTTTCGCAGCTGGGTCAAACCGATGCCAAAACTTTTCAGCTTGCTGTCTTTGACGCCGGATTTCTTCCAGTGCTCGATGCCGCGCTCGTTGGAGTGTTCCTTCAACAACTTGATGACATCGGCCTTCTTCATCGGGTTAGCTCCCAAGCTTGCGGAGACGAATGCGTCGGTATTCGACTTGGCCACGATCACCTTCCAATCCGATCGGACCGGACGCGGGCACCTGGAACGCGTCTTCGATCACTTCCCCGTTACAGGTGCAGTGCGCCGACGTCCCTTTGACGGTCACGACCAATTCATTCCAGTCGCCCGGTCGATATTGGTCCAACGTCTTGTAGGGGCCGGCTAAGGCATAATCGCGGCACTGTAATTGATTCCCACGGATAAAGACTCCGCTGTCGGCCATCGGCGTGGCGCGAAATTCTAGGATCAACTGGAAGTCCTCGTTGAACTCCTGGGTGGTCCATAATTGCTGAATCTTGCGGCCTTCGGGAGGCGTGGTGACAACCAATCGGCCCGCTATGGCACGGTAACGCCCCTCCGGCGTCTCTGTTTTTCCATCAAAGGTCACGTCTTGTTCGACGAGCGGCCACACCACCGCGCCGTTGGTGTTGGGGATCCAACGGTCGCGTGATTTTCGCATTTGGTCGGTCGTCCGACGATAGCCCCACCCCGTCAAATCCGTGCCGTTAAATAGGCGGACGGCGTCGGGTTCGATCTTAAATGAATCCGTCTCGGTTTCGATCAACCCCAACGTTGCGAAAATCGGACGTAACGCGGCTTCCCATTTGGTATAGCCGGCGGCATTGGGGTGCAGCAAATCGGGAAACTCACTCGGCTTCGCGTCACCGTTTTCATCGGCGAACAAGGTCCACGTGTCGATCACGGTGATCTGCGGATCGCCTTTGGCAAGCTCGCGATAAAGCCGGTTAATCTCCTGGATCTTTTCGGCGGGGCGAGACTTTGTGGCACTGCTGGGAAACACTTCGCACAACACGATCGGCATGTGGGGGTTGTGTTGTTTCAGCTCAGTGAGGATCAATTTGACGTTGCCGGCAATCTGTTCTGGCGACGCTTTTTCCTCCAGGTCATTGGTACCCATCAGCATCACGACCGCAGCCGGATTCAAGCCGATCACATCCTCTTCCAGTCGGTACAGCATGCCACGGGTGGTATCCCCGCTGATCCCGCGATTGGCTTTTGGCATTCCGGCAAGCGCGCCTGAAAAGTCATCGCGCCAGCCCTGGGTGATCGAGTCACCCAAAAAGACGACCGCCCCCTGGCTGGCCGCGCCGTTGGCTTCGAACGTGGTCCGGCGCTGATTCCATAGATTCTTGAACCAATCATAGCGGCGGACCGGCCCGGCGCCGGGCATCGCCTCGTCGGCCGGGATGGAGAACCGCCGCTGGACGGCTTCCACGCTGTCTTGCCCGAATACCGGCGTCCCGACGCAAAAGGCGGACGAAATCAGGCACACACACAGAAAAAGGCATCGCGTCATGGGAAGACTTCGGGGAATCGTCGTGTCGTTTTCGGGTAAGAAGATTTTGGAGGTAAGAAGATTTCGAGCAAGAAGAGAAGGACAGCGGCCTGCCCTCACTTCTCACCTTCCCGAATTCTCTTACCCCTAGTCCGAACGCCCCAGCATACTCGAATACCGGTCACGTCGTGCGTGGCTTCGTTAGACCCATTCCTGTTTGGTCGGCTTGATCACCACCTCGGGCACGTTGGCACGTGGCGGCAGCGCACAGATCGTGGCGACGACCGACGCGATGTCTTCCGGCTGCAGGATCGAATCCTTGTGTTCCTGCGAAACCGGGGTGGGGCGGTTTTCCAAGATTGGCGTGTTGACTTCACCCGGATACACGTTGGTGATGCGTACGCCTTCATCGCGGACTTCGTTGCTGATCGCGGTTCCCAGTGCGGTCATCGCGAATTTGCTGGCGCAATAAACGACCCCGCCCAGCGAAATCGCTCGTTTGCCTGCGACCGAGGAAATATTGACGACCAGACCGTCGCGCCGCGCACGCATCGCCGGCAACACCGCATGGATGCAGCGGTAGGCACCGGTGGCGTTGATCTGCATCACTCGGTCCCAGTCTTCGGGGACCATTTCAGCCATCGTCCGTTTCTGGATATTGATACCCGCGCTGTTGACCAGAATATCGGGGTCGCCGAAATGTGACTTCACGTCGGCGAAGAACGCGTCAATGCTGGCCGGATCGGCGACGTCCAAGGTGTGGCAGTGGATCGGGGTTTCCGATTTGACCGCGTCTGCGACCGCCTGAAGTTTCTCCAGCCGTCGGCCGCCGATCACGACGCGGCATCCCGATTCGGCGAGGGCCGTGGCGATCCCGGCTCCGATTCCGGTGCCACCGCCGGTGATCGCGACGATCTTTCCTTTCAAACTGCTCACGAATCAAATCCTATTAAAGATAAAGTGAATTGAACAAACCCGAGCGGCGCGGGGGCACGCTGGGAGTGCGATGGTAACAAATTGTAAATACCCGCCAGACCGCTGAGCACTTCTGCTCTGATAAAGCGTCTAGACCTTCGTTGCTGTGCTTCCGTCGTCGAGCGATTTTGCCCCGATCACTCCGGCGGGAGTGCGGTGACTTTCTAAAGCCCCGATGGTGGTGGCGATGATCCCCAGCGTCACGGCGTAGAGTAGGTTGGCCGAAAGCAGCCCGACGAAGCCGCTCCAGACAATCATGATCCAGACGCCGATCTTGCGCGTGGCCGGTTGCCAAGCCAAAAACACTCCGATCGGCAACATGCACACGATCAACGCCGTTAGCAACTCATAGACCAGGGGCGTTTCAAAAAACGTCCCGATCACGTTGAGGAAGCGATCTTCGGCGGGGGCCACCAACGCATACGCACCGGTGCCGTTCCACCAGACAGGGCTGGCCAACAACGTTGCCGTGGTGATCAACGCGATAAAGGTTGCTTGAACCGACAACAGCCGACTGGCCAGCGTCGCCCGCCAGCTGATCGGACCGGCACCCGATCCCCCCGCGGCGTCGGCAGCTGCGGTGACGCGGCCCGCAGTGACACGTCCAGCCGGGGCGATCGCGACCGCGGCCAGGGAAAGGCTTAGCACGGGTTCCACGGTTCCGGCGAGCAAAACGACACGGTTGGCCCAGCCGACGAACCAGATCCAAAGCAACACGGTCGGTCCGCTGCCGGTGCCGAAGGCAGCCAGTTTTTTCGGCGCGTTCCAGCCGGCCAGCCGGTCACCGGCCGCGGCGAAAATCGCCAACGCGATCCCGACCAACAGGTAAAGCCGATAAACCAATGCCGATTCACCGAGGGGGGATTCCCCGCAGACGGCATCCCAAATGAACAGTGGTGAGACCATCCAGCGGGCGTCGCCGGTCAGCTCGGCGGTGCGAAAAAACGTCGCCAGATTGGAGCTCGACGCCGGGGCACCGCGGGTCAACCAGGTGTCCACATCTGCGAGTGCGGAAGCGAAATACACGGCGGCCACCAGGCACAGCCCGCGGCGAACGTTTCGCAGCGACGAGATCGGGGACGGCGTGAACCAAAATTCGGTCCAGCGAACGAAGAACTGTCCAGTCATGGCTTCGCCGCCTCCCCGACCGGCGCGTTTGCTGCCGCATCCGCTTCGGTCTCGGCACCGGTTTCCGGGTCACGAGCATACGTCGACAATCGCTTTGCCCCGATGGAAACCAACCTCACCTGATCGCCGCTGCGGACGACACGGGCCAAATAGACAGGCGGCGCGGAGTCGTCGGCGACGGTGGTCAATTGGGTGGGCAAACGCACCACACGAACCGCATCGATCGAAGGGTCGGCCGAAATCAGCGGCATCAACAAGGCGGCCGCCAAACTGGGACGGTCCGATTGAGCCAGCGTCGCCGCCAACGCCATCCAGCGGCCATAGCGATCCGAAGCGGCCAACCCGGCAATCCCACCGGGCTGAACCGTCGTCCATTCGGTCTGCCTGTCGATCACCAAATCACCGTCTTTGCCGGCCGAGGCGAATTGCAGGCGATGGGGTTGCTCGTCAGGCGTCGCGTGTGCCAAATAAAACCGCCGGCCGTCGGCCGAAAAATGCGTCGAACGCAGGTACGGCGAGGCCAGATCCAGCAGGCTCGAATGGGTGGACGAGGGTTCGATGAGGGCCGAATAGGAAACAAACAGCGCCAACAGGTGCACCACGATCGCCGCGCTAATCAAGCCGACCCAAAACGGACTGGGGGGGCGGGGCGTCGCGACGGCCGTCGATTCCGCTGGCAGAGGCGTTTCCGCTTGCTGGGGCGTTTCCGCGGCCTCGGTTCCGGCAGGATCGATGGAGCCGTCGGGCTGTTGGGGGGAGGGACCGCGTGGGGTCTTTCTGGAGAGCTTGCGGCGGGCCATAGGTTAGGATGAAGCGAGAACGCAATGCGGGGATCGGGGTGGCAAGGCGATAGATTACCCGCTGCCGAAGGATCCGAAAACGGACCGTGCGACGCACCATCGATTTTGCAATGCAGCAGGGGCACGGCGAGAGGCGACAAAACGTGGCAGGTAGGCGTCGGTCCAGCTGAACGAGGTCCCGATTCTCTGGCGTTCCCCGATCGGGAATCCAACGCCGGTGGTCGACTCAGCCGGTTGGAGCGGTTTTTCCGCAGCCGCCCGGGCGAGACCCGAAGAGAAATTATTCGGACCGTTGACCGAACTTTCGGCGGCGGATAAAGTCTTAAATCTCGTTGGCAATTTCACCGCGAAAGCGGCCGCCGAATTTGCCACGACAACCTCGCGGTGGGTGTAGCTCAGTTGGTTAGAGCACTGGATTGTGGTTCCAGATGTCGCCGGTTCGAACCCGGTCATCCACCCTGCTTTTCTTGATCGAACCGGGAACCTCTTGGCAGCTCCCGTTACGCGGCGCGGTAACCTATCGGTTGGCCCGCAACCACTGGACGTCGAAGTCCAGGCGTGTGGCCGCGGCCGACGAGGCCAGCATGGAATCTGAGGTCGCTTGCGTCTGGTCGTCATCGTCGACTGCCTGTTGTGCGGCGGCCAACGTTTGACGCACGATGAGATCACTCAATCGACTTGAGAGTGGGGTTCCATAGACCGGATGCGGCGTGGCCGGGACGACATTGGCCGCCCCCCACGTCATTCGCATCGCTTCCATTTCGTTGTGCACTTGACGCTCCAGTTCCGTCCGTTTGGCGATCCCGGTCTGCAGATCGGCGTCCCACGCGATGACCCAGCTTCGCTGCCCGGTGCGGTAGGCCAATTCGGTGAACCGCATCGACCGTTGCAACAAGGCGTCAAAAGCATCGGAGCTTGCTGCAGGAATCGCGGCTCCCAACGAGACGGTTGTCAGACAAACGTGATCGGGAAAGGCAGGTTGAACCTCACCGGCACCCATTTCGATCATTCGCGACGGGACATCGATTCGCACACGACGTGGCGGAGCCAATGCAACCGACGGATTCGCCGTGCGTGACGGGCGGACCTCGTGGACGCGATGGTCTTCGTTCAGGACTTTCCGTTGCTGGATCGTGATCAGGTCCGACCGCCACTTGACCCAACGAGCGGCCACCGCGGCGGGGCCACCGACGATCGTTTGAAAGCTGACGGCGGTTCCGGTACCGACACGCGATTCAATCCGCAGTGTCGAAAAGTGTGCGGCGGCGAGTTGCCGGCTGATAATCAGCCCCAGCCCACCCATGCTTTTTGCCGGAGCCTTGCCGGCGCTGATCAACTCCAGATCCGCCGGTGAGATCCCGGCGCCCTGGTCGACGATGGACCAATTCATCACTCCCCGGTCACGATTGACATGGGTGCGAATCAATACGGGGCCGCCCTCCCGCGTGACCCGGATCGCGTTGCCGGCCAAGTTGACGATCAGGCGACGCAATAGTGTGACGTCGGCATAGACCTTCAGGCCTTCTTCGAACGGTCCGTCCCAAAGCAGGTGGATTCCGCGCGGCAAGATCCACGGTTGCAACGTTGCTTCGACCCCGGCTTTCAACTCGTCGATCGAAATCCATTGACGGGTGACGTTGGGAAAACCGGAATCGAACCGACGTGATTGGACCATCTCGTCGACCAACTGCACGGCACAGTTGCATTGATCGATCGCGGCCGACAAGCACTCGCCCTGCGCCGACGACACCGCGCCGAGTTCGCCATCACGTACCAGGCGGATGGCTTCGCGGATCGTTGACAACGGGGCGCGCAGGTCGTGAGCGGTTTCGCTGATCAATCGTGAGACCGTTTCATAGTCGGTCGCGTCGGAGGCGGCCGAACGGCGGGGCACGATCGTACCGTCGCGGTGGCCGACAGTTTGCCCGGGCAACCGCCTCGCCGCCGTCGCGACCTCGTGCGGAGCACCACGATCATCGACCGCGCGACTGTCCCGCATGGCGGTGCCGGCAGACATTGGAAACGTTGACGTCATGGTGTGGATTCTCCAAGAAACGAAAGGGGGGACAGGTAACGCCGATGACGCGCGGGAGGGGATCGCACCGGGAAGGCCCTCGACGTGACCTGTTAGGATGTGCATATCGGCTAGGTTGAGATTGCGGCTACACGTCCCTGCCAGGATCGACCGCCGGAAACTGGCTCTCTCCGTCAGACCTTGCCAGATGTGCCGATCGTGAGGCCGAAAAGCTTGCGACCCCATCGCGGCGAACTTAAACTCTCGCTTTACCGATCGCACGATCGACGTCCCCTGCGGCCCCGCTACTCCTCCTTTCCCACCGCCTCCCATGCGTCTGCCTATTCACGTGAAGTTCACGCCGCTCGTTGCCGCGGCCCTGATCGCCGTCGGTCTCGCACTGACCGGATGCAAGATCGAAAAAATCGACGACACCGCCGCGTCGGGCGATCGAGCCTCCGAAAACGTCCCCGGTGCGTCGGGGGTAAAAACGTCCTCGGATGGAAAGCTGCGGATCGCCTACGTGACCAACGGGATCGCATCGTTTTGGGACATCGCCGAAGAAGGTTGCAAGGCGGCGGCCAAGGACTTTGATGTCGAATGCCTGGTCCGCATGCCTCCCGACGGAACCGCGGATCAAAAACGCATGTTGGAAGAGTTGATTTCCGACCAAGTCGATGGCGTCGCCGTCAGCCCGATCGACCCGGCCAATCAAACCGGCATCCTGAACGATGTGGCTGCGGCGACCAATCTGATCACCCAAGACTCCGACGCCCCGGAATCGAACCGCCTGGCCTACATCGGCATGAACAATTACGACGCCGGGCGGATGTGCGGCAAACTGGTCAAAGAAGCGATGCCCGACGGGGGCGAAGTGATGCTTTTTGTCGGTCGCCTGGGCCAGCTGAACGCGGATCAACGACGCCAAGGCATCATCGACGAATTGCTCGACCGGTCCAACGACCCCGACCGGTCCTTCGACCCCGCCGACGGTGTGCTCAAAGGCGACAAGTACACGATCCTGGACACGCGGACCGACAACTTTGATTTTGCGATCGCCAAGAGCCGCGCCGAGGATGCGATCGTCAAACACCCCAGCATCGGCTGCATGATCGGTCTGTTCGCCTACAACCCGCCCAACATCCTGGAAGCGGTTCGAGGCGCCGACAAGGTTGGCAAGATCCAAGTCGTCGGCTTCGACGAAGACCCCGACACGTTGAAAGCGATCCAAGACGGTTCGTGTTACGGAACGATCGTTCAAAACCCGTACCAGTACGGTTACAAATCGGTCGAATTGCTGACCAAGCTGGCTCGCGGTGACGAATCGGCGCTCCCCGACGGCGGCTTTTTGAATATTCCGGCCCGCTCGATCCGGAAGGACAACGTCGACGAGTTCTGGGCGGAACTGAAGAAGCTGACCGGGGAAGAAGAAACGGACGCGACGGCCCAGTGAGCGTGGCGCAGGGAAAGAATCCGCGTCCGTTGCTGGAAGTACGATCGCTGGGAAAACGCTTTCCCGGTGTCCGCGCGCTGCACAACATCAACTTGACGTTGATGCCCGGCGAGGTCCTGGCGTTGGTCGGTGAAAACGGCGCCGGCAAAAGCACGCTGATGAAAATCTTGGCCGGCGTCCAGCCACCCGACGAAGGTCAAATCTTAGTCGACCAGACGCCCGTGGCCATCGGCAGCGTCGCCGACGCAATGCGGCTGGGCATCACGTTGATTCACCAAGAATTGAACCTGGCGGACAATCTGTCGGTCGGTGCGAACATCTTTTTGGGACGCGAACCGACGCGTTTCGGGCTGATCGATCGCGAAAAGATCGTCCACGAATCCCGCCGCCACTTGGCGTCGGTCGGACTGCAGGTCGATCCGCTGACCCTGGTCCGCGAGCTGACCATCGGACGTCAACAGATGGTCGAAATCGCCAAAGCGCTGTCGATCGACGCGCGGGTGTTGATCATGGATGAGCCGACCAGCAGCCTTTCGCAGCGCGAGGCCGAGGCCTTGTTCGACGTCGTTCGCGGCTTGCGCGAGCACGGCGTCAGCGTCATCTACATTTCGCACCGCTTGGCCGAAGTCGAAGCACTGGCTGATCGCGTTGCCGTGATGCGAGACGGCGAGAACGCCGGCGAGCTGGTTGGTGACCAAATCAATCACGACGCGATGGTCAGCCGAATGGTGGGCCGAGACGTGTCGCGGTTTTACGAACGGACGATCCGCACTGGGCTGGCGGCGGAAAGCACTGGGCAATCGGCAGAGAGCACTGGGCAATCGGCAGAGAGCACTGGCCAATCGGCAGAAGGCACTGAGCAGGCGGCAAGCGCCAAGCCCGCCTTGGAAGTGATCGATCTGGTCGTCCCCGATCACCCCACGCACAAGGTCTCGTTTCATGTCATGCCGGGTGAAATCGTCGGCGTTGCGGGGCTGGTCGGCGCCGGGCGGACCGAGATGTTGCGCTGTCTGTTCGGCGTCACACAGCCTCTGGGCGGCACCTTGCGAATCAACGGCCGACGTGTGCAATTGCGGAGCCCCAAAGACGCGATCGCCAGCGGCATGGGGTTGGTCCCCGAAGACCGCAAGGAGCAGGGGCTGGTGATCGACTTTTCGGTACGAACCAACGTTTCCTTGGCGAGTTTGTCGGACAAGGCGCGCGGCGGCTGTTGGATCAACTTCGCCGCCGAATCCGACGACACGATCCACAGCATCGATCGGCTGCGGATCAAGACGCCGACGGCCGACCAGGTGGTGCGTTATTTGTCGGGCGGCAATCAGCAGAAAGTCGTGCTGGGAAAATGGCTGGCCATGAACCCCAAGATTCTATTGCTGGACGAACCGACACGCGGGATCGACATCGGCGCGAAAGAGGAAATCTATCGGTTGATGGAGACGCTGGCGGCCGAGGGGCTGGCCATCCTGTTCGTCTCCAGCGAAATGGAAGAAGTGATCGCGATGAGTGACCGCACGCTGGTGATGCACGAGGGCGAGATCACCGGCCAGTTGGTCGGTGACGAAATCGGTGAAGAACAAATCATGAACTTGGCAACGGGTGTGACCAGTCGATGAACAAGATCCTAGGCATCTTTGGCTTGCTGATTTTCGTCTGTCTGTTCACGACGGTTTTGAATGACAGCTTTGTCGGACAATACAACCTATACAACACGACGCGCTGGAGCGCCCTGTTCGGCATCCTGTCGATCGGTGTCGCGTTCGTGATCATCACCGGCGGGATCGACCTGTCGATCGGATCGGTCGTGGGCTTGGTCGCTTGTCTGTTGCCCATGTTGGTCGTCGGCCAAGGGTATTCACCGACGGCCGCGGTGATCATCGTGATGCTTACCGCCGCCGCGATCGGATTGCTGCACGGGTTGTTGATCACTCGATTGGATTTGCAACCGTTTGTGGTCACGCTGTGCGGATTGCTGTTCTATCGCGGCTTTGCGCGCTGGTTGACCGACGACGATACGCTCGGGTTCGGCCAAGACCACGATGGGCTTCGGTTGTTGGCGATCGGCAAACCCTGCAGTTGGGCAACGATGCTGCTGGGCGGCGGGGTGTGTTTGTTTCTGTACGGGCTGTGGAAACTTCGTCGGCTGCGATCCGAGATCGACTCGGGCGATGGCCAAAGCGACGCGAACAAGATTTCCGCGTGGTCGATCCCGGCGATCGGGGTGCTGCTGGCGGTCGCGGGAGCGTCGCGTTTTTGTCTGGGTTGGGATTCGGGGCCGGGAACGACGCTGATCGAGGTCGCCGGCTATCGCATCCGCAGTCTGGGGATCGAGGTGTCGGACGCTGCCGCGATGATGCCGTCGACGGTGATGAAGTACGCCGGCACGTTTTTATTCGTCCCCACGTTGGTCCTGTTTCTCCGCTGGGCCTGGCAATCGGATGCCCGGCGTGTCAAGAAACCGTTGGCGTTGGTCCTGGTCTCGTTGGTTTTGTTGGCTCTGTGTGTTTGGCAGCTGGTGCCGCTGTACCGCAGCGCGGGAGGCGACGACCGCTGGCAGGTCGGGGCGATCATCGTGTCAGGCGAAATGTTGAAAAACACGTTGATGATGATCGTCTTTTTCGTCGTCGGCGGCGTGATCGGTTCGGTCGGCTGGCTGATCTCGGCGGCGGGCACGGCATCGAAAAAGTCCAAAGCGCTGACGCCCGCGTTGATTGCCACCGGTGTCATGGCGTTGCTGGGGCAAACCCAGCTTGCCGCCACGATGGTCCCGATGCCGATGTTAATCATGATCGCGCTGGCGGTGGTCGCGGCGATCTTTCTGAACCGAACCGTGTATGGCCGCTACTTGCTGGCACTGGGGCGCAACGAAGAAGCGGCCCGATACAGCGGGATCAACACCAAACGGATGATCGTGGTGGCCTACGTGCTGTGCTCACTGGCCGCGGGGCTGGGCGGCATCCTGTTCGCGTTGGACGTCAACTCGGTGCAGCCGTCGGGCTTTGGCAATTTCTACGAACTGTACGCGATCGCGGCGGCTGTGTTGGGCGGCTGCAGCCTTCGCGGCGGCGAGGGAAACATCTTGGGCGTGGTGATCGGCGCCGCGGTGATGCGCGTGCTGTACAACGCGATCAACATCCTGGGCATCAGCACCAAGTTGGAATTCGCGATCATCGGCATGGTGATCCTGGCCGGAGCGATCGTCGACGTCGTCGTCAAACGCATCGTGGCAAAACGAGCCGTCCTGGCGGCCGAAGTCGTTGACACCGAGCCGCCGGTCGGCGCCGACTAGCGGATTTCTAGAGCGTCGCCGTGTTCTCCGAACTCGGCGCCGGCAAGAATCAAAGCTTGTCCGAGCGGTTGGCGGAGTGACATCACTCCCCATATTGATCCAACAAGCTCTGTGGGACGCGTTGGACTTGGCCGTCGCGGTTGATCACGGCCAGGGTGACCGTGGCGGTGACCAGGATTTTTGAGTCGATCGAGATCGTGTACTCGTGGACGATCTTGCCGATCGTGACCTTGGCGATCCGCGTGTGGATGTCGATCAAATCGTCGTAACGGGCCGGTGATTTGTAACGACAGTCCACTCGAACCACCACGACCAGCAAGCCCTCGTCTTCCATGTCGCGGTACCGCCCGCCGCTGGCACGCAGCAACTCGGTGCGCCCCATTTCGAAGTACTGCAGGTAGACGCTGTGATGGACAAAGCCCATCGGGTCGCACTCGTCGTAACGAACGCGGTGTTGGATCGTGTTTTCTCGCATCGGTCGACCGCGGTCCAAATCGGCTATCGTAGGTAGGGTAGGCAATCCGCCGTCTGACTTGACGACAGTGCACTCTAAAGGCAGTGCACATTATTGCGGACCGACCTTGGATTGATAACCGAGCCGATGAATCGTTTCACCGCCACCACCGCCGCCACGTCGCATCCGCGTTGGATGACACATGTCTTGATTGCCGCGGCGATCTACAACCTCGTGTGGGGCGGCTGGGTGGTGTTGCGCCCGATGGACTTGTTCGACATCACGGGCATCGATCGGCCGATCTATCCGGGAATCTGGCAGTGCGTCGGGATGATTGTCGGGGTCTACGGCGTCGGCTACGCGATCGCCGCCCGCGATCCTTATCGGCACTGGCCGATCGTGCTGGTGGGATTCCTGGGCAAGACGTTCGGTCCGCTCGGCATGGCATACCAGTGGTTGGTGCTGCCCCCTGGGGCACCCGGCCGGTTGCCGATGGAGTGGGCAATCGTGAACCTGACCAACGATTTGATTTGGTGGGTCCCCTTTGGCATGATTCTGTTCCAGGCGTTCAAATCGTTCAGCGCCCCGGCAGCGGTTGGCGAAGCGGAATCCGTCAGCCGATTGAACGAGCAATTTCGGTCCCAGCAGGGTGCGACGATCGCGGAGTTGTCGCGGAATCAGTCGGTGCTGGTCGTGTTTCTGCGCCACAGCGGTTGCACGTTCTGTCGTGAAGCGTTGCAAGACCTTCGCGAGCAACGCGAGCGCATCGAAGCGATGGGGACGGCGATCGTGCTGGTGCACATGGGCGACAACGAATCGAGCCGGGCTTTCTTTGAGGCCTATGGTCTGGGTGATGTCCACCGGATCAGCGATCCCGATTGTCGCCTGTACCGGGGTTATGAATTGGGACGCGGCAGGGTGGGCCAATTGTTCGGGCTGTCGGTGTTTTGGCGGGGCTTCAAGTGCGCGATTCTGAACCGCCACGGTGTCGGCAAACTGGGTGGCGACGGATTTCAGATGCCCGGCGCGTTCCTGGTTCGCGACAATCAAATCGTGCGGGCGTTTCGCCACCAAACCGCCGCATCGCGACCGGACTATTGCAGCGTGGCCGACCCGGCAATTCGCTCGACGTCCGTCGAGCCCTCGTCACCTTGATCGGCCGACGTGTCCGATGGCGACGAACCCTGGCGTTGGTAGGGCGTGTTCGGCGGATCTTCGCTCCAGATCCAGTCGGCAAAGGTGGCGCCACAACGCATGCATCGCCAGCGGATGCGGAGCGTCAGCAAAAACGGCACCTGCTTGTACCAGCGGGACGGGTAACATTCGTTGGGCCGGTTCTTACAGCGGGGGCATTTCACCATCGATCTTCAACGGGCTTGGATCGTGTTTGCAGCTGGATTGTTCTAGGTGTTCTTCGACTTTCCACCCGTTAGGAGAATAGGTGAAATGAACACCGCAGGTCGGGAGCAGTCGTGAAAGTCCAGCTCGCTTCAGGATCACGCGGCAAAAGGAGCCCGATTGTCAGTGCAAGCGATTTAATTTGCAGGATCGATTCGAGTCGCCGCTTGGGGGCGTTGCAGGTGGCGGGCTGCGGGAATCGGGGCAAAACGATGGGGGCAAAACGATGGGGGCAAAACGATGGGGGCAAAACGATGGGGGCAAAACGATGGGGGCAAGGCGATGGGGGCAAGGCGATAAGACGGCAGAATGATGTGGGGTCAGAATGATGTGGGGGCAGAATGATGTGGGGGCAGAATGATGTGGGGGCGGAATGATGTGGGGGCGGAATGATGGGGACGCAGAATGATTGAGCGAGCCTTCGTCGTCCGGCTACTGCATCATTCTGCCCCGAATCATTCTGCCTCCGCCTCCTTCCTTCTTTTCCCAAGAGTCATCGTTTTGCCCCCATCGTTTTGCCCCGTATCTTTCTGCCTCTTCTGTACCGTCACCATCCTTTCACTCGCCGCTCGCTTACGGGGCTGTCGATTTAATCGCAACCGAAACAAGAGTGAGCCGATGGCGCTAGCCACGGGCCTCGAAGGGGCGATGCTGGCACCGCTAGGCCCGCGGCTAGCGCCGTCGGCTCACTAAATCGACAGCCCGTTACGCTTCCCGCTAGCATTCGTCCCTTCTACCAGCGCCTGCTAACCCCGTTTCGATTCGAGCCGCCGAGCTGCTTTTCGGGCCAGTTTTGGCAGCGAACGGCGGATGGAGGTCCAGTTTCCGGTTGCCCCTTTTTTGGGGCGAACGACGAAGTCATACCCGGTTGGGAAGTCCGCCTGCTGGGTACGAAACGACTCGCGGATCCAGCGTTTCCAGCGATTTCGGACGACGGCGTTCCCGGTTTTCTTGGGGATGGTCACGCCCAGTCGACGAGGTTGGTCGGAGCGGTCGTCGCCTTCGCGGCGGGGGAACGCGAAAACCACCAAGCAATCATCGGCCGCGCAGCCGCCTTTTCGCAGCACCAGCGTGAACGCGCGGCCGCTGACGACGCGTTTCGATTTGGGAAAGGCGTTGGGTTTCATCGCTGGCCGTCAGAAGGTCAAATCCTCACGCAGCGACTGGGGATTCTTGGCCGCGAACTTCTTCAGCAACTCCCGCGACTCGTCGTCGATCGATTCGGGCAACTTGATTTGAAGTTGGACGATCAGGTCCCCGCTGGCACCGGATTTGGAAGGAATCCCTTGCCCCTTGAGCCTCAGCTTGCGTCCGCCGCTGCTGCCTGCGGGAATGTTCAGACTGACGACTCCCGATGGCGTGGGCACATCCACGGTGGTCCCCAAGGCCGCTTCGCTCAGGGAGACCGGCAGGGTCAGTTCGAGGTTTTGGCCGCGACGGCGATAGTGCGGATGGGGTGACGTCTTGATCACCAGGATCAGGTCACCGCGCTGGCCGCCGCTGGGCGAGGGCTCGCCTTGCTGGCGGAGTCGCATTTTTGCCCCGTCGGCCACACCGGGCGGAATCGTGACGGACAACTTTTCGTCACCGACATAGAACTCCGTCGCCCCGCCGCGTACGGCCAGCGAGAGTGGCAGTTCGAGTTCATGGCGGATATTGGCGCCTTTCTGCGGGCCGCGGTTCGGGGCGGTTCGTGCACCGGCGGCGCGGCCGGCGCCGCCTCGCGGTCCGCGTCCGCCGCCGCCGAGGATCTGTTCGAAAAAGTCTCCGAAGCCGCCTTCAAAATTGAATCCGCCGGCTTGGCCGCCGCCTCCACCTCCACCGCCGCCGCCGAAGATCTGTTCCAGATCCAGTCCGTCAAAACCTCCCGGTGCGGCCCCTTGGTACCCGCCGCCACGGATCTTTTCGAAATCCTTGCCGTAGCGGTCATAGGCAGCCCGTTTTTCGTCGTCGCTCAAGACATCGTAAGCTTCCTGGATCCGCTTGAATTTCTCTTGCGCGTCCTTTCCGGGGTTTTTGTCCGGGTGAAACTTCAGTGCCAGTTTGCGATGGGCCTTTTTGATTTCGTCTTTCGAGGCGGTTCGAGCAACGCCCAGGGTTTGGTAAAGATCTTCAGCCACGATAAAGGTTTTCTCTAACGATTAGTCAGATGGTGGGTGGGGAAAGGGGCCGATCCGGCGCGGTTACCGTTTATACTTCGCCGACAACAAAGTTGGCACGGTCGGTGCCAACGGGCCCAAAGGAGCAAAGTTTGCGCCGCAATCACGCTGGAACCTGTCTCGGATGAAATTACGGCAAAGGTCGGCCCATTGGGCGTTTACTTTAGGGCTTCTGATTTCTGCGGCCAGTCCCTGTCTGGCCGCGGGCGGTTCATTGACGCTGCACCTGGAAGACGAATCGAGTGGACAAAACGTCATTTCACGGGTCGAGTTCTATCGCGGCGTTGCCCCGTCGGGACGTTCGGAAAAACCGCTGCCGGTCCGGCAGACCGTTTCGGCCGGGATCGGCGTTGTCGTCGATCGCAGCGTCGTGCTGGAATTGCCCGACGGGCCGTATCGCTTTCGAATCATTCGGGGACCCGAATACCGGGTGATCAACGGTACCTTCGAGCTGGAAAAAACCAGCTTGGATGAAAAAACCGTCGCGCTGCCGCGAATGGTCGACATGGCGGCCGAGGGATGGCTGGCGGGTGATTGTTGCGTCACGCCGTCGTCGGAAAGCGTGCCGCTGCGAATGGCCTCGGAGGACCTCCACGTCGCCGCCGTGCTGGGCAAGCGGCCGGCCAAGCCGATTCCCCACCGCGATGCCGACGACCCGATCGGTCACGACCCGCTCTGGGTCCGCACCGACGTGACCTGTGATCGGGGCTTGGCCTATTTCGGACTGGATGAACAGGCCGCAGAGACGTTCTCATCCACCGAAAACTCGCTGAAACACCTGGTCGCGGTCATCAACAGCGAAACCGAGACGGATGTCAAAATCGGAATCGAAAACCCCTTTGCCTGGGAGTTGCCGGTTTGGCTGGCCAGCGGCAAGGTGCAGGGCATCTTTGTGATGGGCGATTGGCTGCGTCTGGACAAGCGAGTCCTGGCGATCCGCGATGGCCACGCTCCGTCGTCGTTCTCTCTGGGCGAGCCCACCCAAGTCGGCCGCTACGCCGAGCGGATTTATCGACACGTCCTCGACGCGGGGATTCCGCTGGTCCCGCTGGCCGGCGGCGGAGACGCTTCGGCGCGAACCCCGATCGGCTACAACCGCTTGTACGTCACATCCGACACTTCCAGCGTTGGTGATGATGTGTCATCGCCGACCCAACCGGCCTCCGAGCAGGCCTGGTGGGAGGGCGTCTGGGCGGGCAACAGCGTGGCGACCAACGGACCGCTGTTGCGTCCCTTGGTCGGCGGCAAATTGCCCGGCCACGTTTTCCAGGGCCACAGCGGAGAAGTGTTGCGTTTGCAACCGGAATTGAATCTGGCGGTCCGCGATCCGGTCGACTATCTGGAGGTGATTCACAACAACCGCGTGCACTACAGCGCCCGCTTGGATGAATTTGCCAAAGCCGGCGGTGAGATCCCGCCCATCATGGCCGAAGAGAGCGGTTGGGTGATCCTTCGTGTGATGACGCTGCACGACGACCATTATCGCGCGGCGGTGTCGGCCCCCTGGTGGATCGAATTTGACGGCCGCCGCCGCGTGTCTCAGGAAAGCGTGCGGTTCTTCCAAGACTGGTTGTCCCAGTACGAGCAACGGTTGACGCGATTGCCGCCGGAGGAGATAGCCGGCTATGTGCCGTTCATTCGAGCGGCGCGGGAGTTTTGGGAGAATCGCTGACCCCACCGTGGGCTGGGCGGCTGTTTATTTCACGGCCAGGATGGATGCAAAATTGAAACATTGGAACCACGGGGCGACGACGCTGAAGCCGATCTCTGTCAGCCGATCCGAGTGAGCGGCAATCGATTCCGGGATCAAGGTGTTTTCCAGCGAAGTTCGTTTCTGGGCGATTTCTAATTCGCTGTAGCCGCAGGCGCGTTTGAAATCCAGATGCAATTCGGTCAGCAGGGATTGTTGTCCGGGATCGTCGAAACAGACTTTTTCGCTGATCACCAAACCGCCGCCGGGCAGCAGGGCATCGAAGCAGGACTGCAGCAATCCGCGTCGCTTTTCGGCGGGCACGAACTGCAGGGTGAAATTCAACACGATCATTGAAGCGTTGTTCATCGCGACGTCGCAGATGTCGGCCAGTTGCAAGTGGACTTCGCAGGCATCCGGGGCGGCCGCATCGGCGTCCAGTTTGTCTCGCAGTCGGTCGATCATCGCGGCGGAGTTGTCGACCGCGTGAATGCTGACGTCCGCTGGTGCCTGATTGCGGATCAGCAGCGTGGCGGCGCCCAGTGAGCAGCCGAGGTCGTAGACGTTGGTGCCGGGGAGCACAAAACGTCCGGCCAATTGCTCGATCACCGACAGGATCGAGGCGTATCCGGGGACGGACCGCGAGATCATGTCGGGAAAGACGTTGGCGACATCGGCGTCAAATTGGAATTGGCCGACTCGCTCACGCGGCAGGGAATAGAGGTTGTCGCGAGACATCAGTCATCGCCGGTGGCGCTAGTCATCGCCACTGGCACTCGGGGGCTTGAAGGAGATCTCCTGCCATTTGATGCCCTTGTCCATCGGCTCGATCTGCATCTTCAGGAATCCGTTTTGATACAGACGCACCGTCCCGGTGGACTGGCTGACGACGATCGCGACGGCCTTGGTGCGTCGAGTGATCGCGGCGGCGGCCCAGTGGCGGGAACCCAGGCCCTTGGACATGTTCAGGTCTTCGTGCAGCACTTCCAGCATCTGCCGGCTGCGTTCGATCGTCCCGTCGGCGGTGATCAGGAAGGCGCCGTCCAACTGAGAGAGTTCCTTGGCGTCTTCTTGGACTTTGGCGTCGAACAGGTTACGGGCCTTTTTGTTGTACCCGCGGAACGGGTCGACGCCGCTGTCGCTGGCGTGCTTGAGGACGTTGCGGGTGTCGCCGACGACGAACAGTGCCCCGACCGGTTTGCCTTCGCGGCCTTCGACGCCGATCTGGACGGCCAGATCAACGACCACCTTCATCGTTTTCAGCGGAACGCTGCTTTCGAGCGACTGCAGGTCGCGCGTCGTCAGTCGACGCATGCGTTCGTCCAGTTTCAGGTGGCTGATCGAATCGAGTCGGCCGGAAGTGAAACCGCCATAGATCGCGACGACTTCGTCGTTGGGTTTGATGAACTCGTCGGCTGCGGCTTCCAGCAAGGCGTGCTGCAACCGTTCCAGCAACGGGGCTTTTTCTTTGTTCAGCGCGATCGGTTTCAGCCCGGCCTCGGCCGCCCCGTCCAATTCTTCGATCGAGTCGACCGCGACGATCAGCGGTTTCTCGAACTTGTGCTTGGCCACCAATTCGGCCAATCGCTGCCAATCGGTCGCCCCTTCCAGCAGCAGCACGATCGCGTCGGCGGAAATCGCATCGACCAACGTCATCGCCGATGCAAGCATCGCCGTGTTGTGTTTGGTCAAGCGGAGGGTTGCCATAGCGCCGGTGGGTTGATCAATGAGCGAGAAACGTCGTCCCTAAACTGTAGCTCACCGTTAAAATCACGCCCAGTGATGCGGGCCTGTTCGAGCCTGTTTTTTTGCGATCCCATGGCCGATCGGAGCACGTGTCACTGACTCCGAATCGCAGCGGCGATGTTGTTTGCAGTCGGACTCCCCAAAGCGTAGACTCGCCGAGATGAACCCCGCCACAAACCACGACCGCATTTCCATCCAAGACTACTTGGCCGGAGAGACGCTTTCCGATCAGCGGCACGAGTACGTCGCCGGGATCGTTTACGCGCCGGCGGGCGGTTCGAACCGTCACAATGCGATCGCGACCCATGTGACCGTTTTCACTGCGTTTGCCGCTGCGGGAGTTTATGACGATGTGCAACTGGACGAATCGGACGCCTCGGACCAGTGATGACTGAGCACCTTCGCAACCGCAGATGGCGCCGCGCCATCGTGACCCTGCCAGCATTCTTTCCCCTGTTGCTGCTCTTGTCAGCGAGCGGGTGTCGTCGTCCGTCGCCGGAGCAAACGTCGACGGCATCGGTGGACGAATCGGCGACGTCGGAAATCGGCTTTGCCGAGCAACTTTCCGGCGGGCGGTCGGGGCAAGCGGATCGAATCAAACTATCGCAAACCTCGGTCGATGACTCGGACTTGAGCGCCGTGGAGCCCAGTGACGAGTGGCTGGAAGTGATTCAGTTGGATGCGGGGGCGGTCACCGACGCCGGGGCGGAGGCGATTGCCAGGCTGCCGAGTGTGGTTCATCTGCGGCTGCGGCTCTCGCCGCTGACCGATCGGGGGCTGAAGGCGATCGCCGGTTGCCAGTCGATTCAGATTCTGAACCTGCCGCACTGCGATGCCACCGCGGCGGGCGTTGGTGAGTTGGCGGCATTGTCCCAACTGCGAAACTTACGTCTGGGGGGCACGCGACTGGGGGCAGAGACGGCCGGCGCGGTGGCGACGATCGAAAGCCTGAGAAATGTTCATCTGATCGGGGTGCCGATCGACGACCTGGGATTGCGGCAGATCGCTTCGCTGCCCAAACTCCAGTCGCTCTATTTGGACGATAGCGCGGTGACGCAGTCGGGGTGGGATTGGTTGTTCGAGACTCACCCGAATCTGCACGTTCACGTCAACCAAAAACACCCCGATCGTGTGAAGCAACCTCACCCATGAACGACAGAATCCGAAAACTAAGTAGCCAGCTTGCGACGATCGAAGCGGACGCGTTCTTGGTGACCAACGAGATCAACGTGACCTACTTGACCGGGTTTACCGGCGACAGTTCGTCCTTGTTGGTGCATGCGACCGGCCAGACGATGCTGAGCGACGGGCGCTACACCGAGCAGTTGGAAGAAGAGTGTCCGGGGTTGGCCGTGGCGATTAAATCGCCGGCGGAAAAACCGATCGATTTTTTCGCCGAGGTGGTCGGTGGGACCGGCGCGGCCCGCATCGCGATCGAAGCCGACCAAGTGACGCTCGCGCAGGTCCGGCAATTCAAAGAACGGCTGCCCGAGATCCAGTGGGTCGAGACGACGGGCGTTGTCAGCGGACATCGGATGATCAAAGACGCCGAAGAGATCGACATCTTGCGGAGTGCGGTGCGGATCAATGAGCGGGCGCTGCAGTCGATCCTGGCGAAATTGGGGCCGGACTGGACGGAGCAGGAGATCGCCTATGAATTGGAGGCGACGATCCGCCGATTGGGGGCGACCGGGTTCAGTTTCGAGCCGATCATCGGCGCGGGGCCGGGAGGGGCAAAGCCGCATTACCGCAGCAGTCTGGCGGTGGTCGGCGATTATCCGACGCTGTTGGTCGATTGGGGCACCAAATTGGGGGGCTATGCGAGTGACATGACCCGCAGTTTTCATTTCGGCAACCCGCCGGCGCGGTTTCTGTCGGCTTATGAAGCCGTTTTAGAATCTCAGCTCGCAGCGATTGATGCGATTCGTCCTGGCGTGGATGCGTCAATAGTGGACGCGGCGGCTCGAAATGTGCTGAAAAGCGCTGGCTTGGATGAATACTTTGTGCACGGGCTGGGCCACGGTGTGGGACTAGAAATTCATGAAATGCCGCGACTTTCGGCGGTCAGTGAGGACGTTCTGGCACCCGGTATGGTGATCACGGTCGAGCCGGGGGTGTATTTTGGTGGCGAATTCGGAATCCGCATCGAGGATGACGTTTTGGTGACAGAGACTGGGCACGAGGTTCTCAGTCAAATGCCAAAGGGACTCGATGATTGTGGGTTGATCCTGTAAAACCTCGCCCAATCTTTTTTTTTCGCGATCGAGATAGGCATGAGCAAAGGCAAACAAGCGGGCGACAACGTCTTCGATTTAGAACGCATCCGTGACATCGTGAAGCTGATGGAAGAGCACGAGTTGACGGAGGTGGATTTGCAGCAGGGTGACGATCGAATCAAACTCGGTCGTGGCGGTTTGGCGCCCGTTGCCCCGGCGGCAGCCGCTCCGTTGCCCGCACCAGCAGCGGCCGCCCCGGCGGCGGCACCGGCAGCGGTCGATGACGGATCGATCACGATCAACGCCCCGATGGTCGGAACGTTTTATTCCAAGGCGAACCCCGAGGCGGAACCGTTCGTCCAGGTCGGACAGATGATCAGCCCCGACACGATCGTCTGCATCGTCGAGGCGATGAAGGTGTTTAACGAGATCCCTGCCGAATGTAGCGGCAAGGTCCTGGAGGTCTTGGTGGCCGATCAGCAGGCGGTCGATTTCGGAAAGCCGATGTTCCGAATTCAACCCAACCCTTAGACGCCTTTTCAGCCCCGGCGGCCGCAACGTCGGCCCCATCACCACCACATCGGCTAGCAGCCGATCGTCAGATTTAATGTGGCTGCCATCCCGGGCGCGCCGCATCACCACCGGGTACGTCAGAGAGAGCTGTGTTTCAAAAAGTACTGATCGCCAACCGCGGCGAAATCGCGGTTCGAATCATCCGCGCTTGCCGTGAGATGGGTATCCAAAGCGTCGCGGTCTACAGCACCGCTGATGCCGATTCGATGCATGTCCAATTGGCCGACGAAGCGTATTGCGTCGGCGGGCCCAAGAGCGCCGAAAGCTACCTGAAGATCGACCAGATCATTGCGGCCGCCGAGGTCGCGGGCGTCGATGCGATTCACCCCGGTTACGGGTTTCTGGCCGAGAACGCCCACTTCAACGAAGTCTGTCGCGAGAGCGGGTTCGAATTCATCGGTCCCAGTCCGGCCGCGATGGAAAAGCTGGGCGACAAGAACACCGCCCGGTCGATGGCGATCGCCAGCGATGTCCCCGTCGTGCCCGGCAGCGACGGGTTGATCGAAGACGACAAGGCGGCGATCGCGACGGCAGAGGGAATCGGATTTCCGGTGCTGATCAAGGCCACCGCCGGCGGCGGCGGCAAGGGAATGCGAGTCGCCCAGAGTGCCGAAGAGCTGGAAAAGGCGCTCAACCAAGCCCGCACCGAAGCGCAAGCCGCGTTCGGCAACGGCGGCGTGTACCTGGAACGTTACATCGGGTCCCCGCGGCACGTGGAAGTGCAAGTCATTGCCGACACCCACGGCAATGTCTGTCACCTGTTCGAACGCGATTGCAGCGTCCAGCGTCGTCACCAGAAGCTGATCGAAGAGGCGCCGAGCCCGAATTTGCCCGACGAGAAACGCAAGGCGATTTGCGAAGCGGCCGTTCGCATGATCCGTGGCGCCGAATACAGCAACGCGGGGACCGTCGAATTCATCGTCGACCAGAACGACGATTTCTTTTTCATCGAGGTCAACGCACGGATTCAGGTCGAACACCCGGTGACCGAG
Organism: Stieleria maiorica; assembly: GCF_008035925.1. NCBI lineage: Bacteria > Pseudomonadati > Planctomycetota > Planctomycetia > Pirellulales > Pirellulaceae > Stieleria > Stieleria maiorica. The sequence goes on along the minus strand of NZ_CP036264.1, from coordinate 5,843,754 downwards.
ATGATCACCGGCGTGGATTTGATCAAGGAACAGATTCGCGTCGCCGCCGGCGAAAAACTCTCGTTCTCCCAAGATCAACTGAAAGTGATCGGGCATGCGTTGGAGTGCCGGATCAACGCCGAGAACCCCGACAAAAACTTCATGCCCAACCCGGGAAAGATCACGAAGTTCTATTCGCCCGGCGGATTGGGCGTGCGATTCGATTCGCACGTGTATGGCGGTTACACCGTGCCGCCGCACTACGATTCCATGATCGGCAAATTGATCGTGCACCGGCCCACGCGTGAAGATGCGATCGCGACGATGCGCCGCGCGTTGGCGGAGATCCAGACCGACGGGATCTCGACGACGGCCAGTTTTCACGAAAGGGTGCTGCAACACCCCGAGTTCGTTTCGGGCAAGCACGACACCCACTTCGTCGAACGCGAATTCACGGGCAAATAATCTCTTGGAAAATGCACTGATCGGATGGCTGATCGCATTGGCGGTGATTCCACCGATGTTGATCAGTCTGGTCAGTCTGTACCCGGTGCGTCGCAACGCCGTGCGACTGGGGTTGGTCGCCCAACCGGTCGGCCACAGCACGCACACCCAGGCGACGCCGTTGGGAGGTGGCATCGGGATCTGGTTGGGGATCATCGTTCCGATGACCCTGGGCACCATCCTGGTCTTGATCGCCGACCGTGTGCCGATGGTCGCGGGCGTGTTGCCTGAATCGGTCTTGGGTTATTTCGAAGGCATCCAATCGCGTTTGGCTCAGCTGTGGTGGTTGCTCGGTTCGGCGACGGTCTTGTTTGCGTTGGGGATTTGGGACGATCGTCGCGGCGCGCCGGTGCTGTTGCGGCTGGGCGTGGAATTCGCAGTCGCGGCGTTTGTGGTTTATTACTTGGGGTTCGGGTTCACGGCGTTCATCGGAGCCGCCTGGTTGACCAAGATTTTGTCCGTCGTCTGGATCGTTGCGGTCATCAATTCGTTCAACATGTTGGACAACATGGATGCACTCAGCGGTGGTGTGGCGGCGATCATCGCCGGGGCGATGGCGGCGGTGATGTTGACCACGCCCAGCCCTGGAACGACCGAGCCGCAGTTGTTTGTCGCCGGATTGCTGTTGTCGGTCGCCGGATCGTTGCTGGGTTTTTTGTGGCACAACCGTCCGCCGGCAAAGATTTTTATGGGTGACGGGGGCAGCTACTTGGTCGGGTTTCTGATCGCCGTTTCGATGTTGATGGCGACGTTCGCCAGCCCGCCGCGTCCGCACGCGGTGCTCGCACCGCTGTGCGTGATGGCGATCCCGATGTACGACATGGCCACGGTCTTGTGGATTCGGATTCGCGAAGGACGCAGCGTGTTTGTGGGCGATCGCAGCCATTTTTCGCATCGGTTGGTCGATTTGGGGCTGTCCCGAACGCAAGCCGTGATGACGATTCATCTGGTCACGGCGACCTGCGGATTGGCGGCGCTGCTGTTGGTTCACGTCAGTGTCTTGCAAGCGGTCGCGGTGCTGGGGATCGTGGCCTGTATGTTGTTGTTGGTCGTGATTCTGGAATCGACCGGATGGCAAAAACAAAGCAACGAGTGAAGCCGCGAAAACCGGAGGTTGCCGGTCAAGACGCGTCCTTGCCGCCGCGACGGGATGTTGCCGGCGATGCTGTTCCGGCTTGGGCCGTCTGGTGTCGCCGACTTGCCGCGGCCACGTTGGGTGGGCTGGTGGTCTACGTCGCGTATCACCCCAGTGACAGCGTCTTGGTCGAATCCGGCGACGCGTTGTGGTTTTGCGCGTTGTCGTTGATCGTGTGGACGCTGACGCTGGCGACCGAGCCGATGGTGCGTGCGTTGCGGTGCTCCGATTCGGGGGCCTCTGACCTGGGAAGACCCCCGATTTCAGCGTCCACGTTGATCGGAAACGGGTTGGTTTTGGATGTGTTGGTGTGGGGGTTGGCGGTGTGGATGATGGCGGCCGCGTTGGCGTCGTGTCCACCGGGGAACCTGCGGCAAGCGACCAACGAAGCTTGGGTGTGGATTGCCGCGGCGGCGGTTTTGACCGCAGCCCGACGCCTGTTGGCGGATCTTTCGATGTGCGCGGTGCTGTTTTCGTTGTTAGCGGCGGTCGCCACGGCAATGGCCGTTCACGCGTTGCATCAAGAATGGATCAGTTTGCCCCAGACCAGGGCCGAGTACCTGGCCGACCCGGAGGCGGTGTTGCGCGCCGCCGGAGTGGTTGCGCCGCGGGGGTCGGCCGCGCGGATGGTGTTTGCCAACCGGTTGTTGGACGGAGGCCCGACGGCGACGTTCGCCTTGGCAAATTCGTTGGCCGCGATGATGTTGGTCGCCGCACTGGTGCCGCTGGCGTTGTTGCGTGACAGTCTGTCTTCAACGCAGGTCGATGGGCAAGCCTCGATCGGCCGCGCCCAGACGGGCTGGATTCGCATGACATTGGTGTTGATCGCGTTGATCGGTGTTGCAGCGCTGCTGGCCACCCGCAGCCGCAGTGCGTTGGTTGCGTGTTTGACGGCGGGGCTTTGGATCTGGATCCGCGGTAATCGATCGGCCGATGCCAAACGCTTCAAGACGCTGGCCACTGCGGTTTCGATCACCGCGCTCGTCGGTGGCGTGGTGTTGGTCGCATTGCTGTTGTGGGGTGACGACGAGTGGATGGCCGCGGCGCCGGCGTCACTGGAGTTTCGATTGCAATATTGGAAATCGACCGCGTTGCTGTTGTTGGATCATCCCTGGCTAGGAGCCGGTCCGGGCGGGTTTCAAGCGATGTACTTGCAGTACCGATTACCGGTGGCCAACGAGTCGATCGCCGATCCGCACAACTTTGTATTTGAAACGCTGGCGGCCGGCGGGCTGGTCGGCGGCTTGTTGTTGGGGCTGGTGGCGATCGCCGCCGTGGTGACGTGCCGACGTGGTGGGGCGGTTGAGGTCGCTGCTGGCACGGACTTTGAATCCACCGCCTCGCACTTCGGCAGTCCGCAGTGGATGGTCTACGGGGCGCTGGTCTCGCTGGGCGGCGTCTGGGGGTTTTCGTTATTGTCTGGCCAATGGCCGGATTTTCAGGCCAGTGTCATCGCGTTGCCGTCGGGGATCGCGACCGGGTGGCTGACCCATCGTTGCCTGCGGGTTGCGACGCAACCGCTGATTCGTCTGGTTGCCGGCGCGATCCTTTTGGCGGTGATGACCCACTTGTTGGTCTCGGGGGGCTGGACGGTTCCCGGGGTGGCCATCGTGATCTGGATGGCCGTCGCCTCGCTCGGCTGCGTCGGGGCCTGCCAGGGACCGGCGAACGATTCGACACGCATCGATGGGATCGCGAACCAATTCGAACGCAGTCGGCGGGGGAAGTCGTCGCTGGTGGCGTTGGGCGTCGGAGTGGTCTTGCTGGCGTGCCTGCGATTCGAATCGATCATCCCTGTTCAGCAATCGCAGCTCGCGTTGCGGCGTGCCGAAGATGCCGCGCGACGGGGAATGCTTTCTCGCGTCGAGTCGGAAAGCCGACGAGCGGTCCAGGCCGATACTTGGGGATCCGAAGCCCCGCGTTGGCGCTCGGAGTTTCTCAAAGGGCGATTGATCGAACTCGGCAATGATCGCCGCGCTCGCAATCAGTGGCAGGCGGTGCTACAGATCGCGTTGGACCGGGCAGGGGCGAATCCGATGCTGTTGCGGGCCGCGGGCGAGCAGCACTTGCACCTGTATCAATGTTTCGGGCAAACGGCGGATTTAGAAGCAGCCGACCGGCTGGTTTCCGAGGCTCTGGCGAAAAATCCGACGGATTTGTCGCTGGTCGCGCAAGCGGCCGTGATCGCCGATGAGCGGTCCGAGACGGCTAAAGCGGGGGTTTTGGCCGACCGGGCGCGACAATTGTCTGGATTGGGCGGCAATATCGTCCGTGATTTGGGGCTGCAGCAAATCCTAATCGCGGAGAAAATCGGGGCTCCCGCGCGCCGGCAACCGGTTTCCCGTTCCATCAAGGATCGATTTCGCGAGCGACCGGGGTTGGCGGGCGAACCAGAGCCGGTCCCCGGCCGTAGCAACGACACCTCCGAATAGAGAATCTCGTCGAATAGGTTTGATCGTGAATAAATTTTGGCTCCTGCTCGGTCTGTCGTTTGTCATCGGAACCACCTGTGCCTGGACGATGAACTACATGGAATACGGACACCGGGAAGCTTATTTCGGTGAGATCACGATGGACGGCAGCGTGACGGCCGACAACGTGATGGCAAAGCTGAAGGAGTACCACAGCGATTCGGCGGCCCGCGCGGAATTGGACGGCAAGCCGGTCCACGATTTCGGGGCGATGTCGCCGGGCAGCAAGGGCTCACACGAGTTTATCGTCAAGAACGTCGGCAACGACGTCTTGCGGTTGGAACTCGGTGCGTCAACGTGCAAATGTACACTTGGTTCGCTGGTCAACAATCAACTCGCACCCGGCGAATCGACTTCCGTGGAACTCGAATGGACCGTTTCGAGCGACAAGACCACGTTCGAGCAGTCCGCGGAGCTGCGCACCAACGACCCGCTGCGGCCGGCGATTCGATTGGTGGTCCAAGGGTTGGTGATCAGTGACATCGAATTCGACCCCAAACAAATCGCCTTTGGCGAAGTGCTCGCCGCCGAGCCGTTCGAGTTTTCGACCAAGTTGTACAACTATTACGACACCGACATCGTTCCCCAGTCGGCGAAGTTTGGCAGCGAGGAATTGACGGAATTATCTGAGGTGGAATTTGAGCCATTTGAAGTCAGCGAGGCGGATGGATCGCACCAAAACGCCAGGCAGGGATTCTTGGTCAAAGTCAACGTGAAGCCGGGACTGCGCCAGGGACCCCTGGTGACCAATTTGCAGGTCAGTTTCAAAAAGGTGGGGGCGTCGGAAGAGGCGACGACGGATAATCAAACGGATGAGTTGAGCGAAGACACCTTTGTCGCGTTGGCCGAATGTGCCGGCCGAGTGATGGGGCCGCTGACCATCCTCGAGTCTTCGGCGATGAAGAGCACCGACGGTGGGGGGTACATCTGGACGTTGGGGCGGTTGGACGCCGATGACGATCTTGAGAAAAAATGTCTTGTGGCACTCAAGGGTAGCGAGAAAGACTCGACAAACCTTACGATTGGGGAGACTTACCCAAGCGACGTAATTGAGGCAGAGTTTGGCAAGCCGATCGGCCGCGGCCAAACGAGGCTTTTCCCTCTCGTTTTGAAGCTCAAGGCGGGCGAGGAGTTGATCGACTTGCTGGGTAAGAACAAAGACGACTTCGGTTGGCTGTGGATTGAGTCCGATAATCCGAAGGTAAGCCGCATGAAAGTGGCGATAAAAGTTTTGATCGAACCGAGACCCTAGCCTTCGTCGCAGCCCGGCTGCGGCAATTCATCGGATGGTGTTGTGAAACAAACAGTCCACTTCCTGCCGACCCCGTTGTCGCTCCCCCGTTTCCGCCGCGCCGCCACTTCATTGAAGCGACTTGCATTGGGCCAGGCATTGATCCTGTCGGCCGGTTTATTGACCGTCAGCGGATGCGGTGACCGCGAGCCCCTAACGGCGATCGATTACCCGATCCAGGCGGAGGTCGAAGCCGCGATGGCCGCCCGCACGCAAGGCGAGCTGCGGCCGGAGATGCGAATCGACGCACCGATCGACGCCCCCATCCACTGGCGCGAGGCGGCCGGTCGCCCCAAGGGTCAGTCGCGATTGGCGAGTTTTGCCAATCGGTCGCGCAAACCGATCGAATGGACCTTCGGCGGATTCTATCCCCAGCGGCAGCCCGCAGCTACATCCGAGCAATCCGAGAGCGGGATCTTGCTAGTTCAGGCTCCCGCGTTGCCCGCCGTCCCGGCGGGGTACGACGACGAAGTGGTCGACGAAAACCAAGCGGGGCCGAGCGCTTCGGATCTTGGTCCCGTAGAAGTCATTCCGACGCCACCGCCGCGTCCGGAGGTCAAGGCGGAACTGATTCCCACGCCGCAAGGGATTCGAGAAGGAATGCAACGGCGCGATGATTCCAAATCCGCACCGGTGGCCCGGATTGCGGCCGAAATCGAAAACGCCAAATCCGCCCAGGCGGCAGAGATGGAAGCCGTCGCGGCGAAGGAACAAGTGCCCGGAAAACCTGCGTTGATCGATCCGGCGACCGAGATCGGGTTGGTCGCGACCCAGGAGGGGCCGGAAGATTTTCGCAAGTGGCCGGCACCCGACGCGGTGTTGTTCGTCACCGGGGACCAACACGGCTACATCGAACCGTGCGGATGCACGGGGTTGGACAAGCAGAAAGGTGGCGTCGCGCGCCGGTTCACGTTCATGAACCAATTGCGCGACATGGGCTGGTCGCTGGTACCGGTTGATGCCGGCAATCAGATCCGCCGGATCGGACAGCAAGCGGCGATCAAGTTCGAAAAGTCGTCGAGCGCGCTGACCCAAATGAAGTACCAGGCGGTGGGATTTGGTCCCGATGACCTGCGGCTGAGCCCGACCGATTTGATCGCGCACACCTACGCCGATTCGCCAGAGAACGCGATGTACGTTTCGGCCAACCTGGTGCTGCTGGATCCGTCGCTGTTGCCGAGTCACAAGATTGTGCGAAGCGGCGAGTGGAACATCGGTTTGACGTCGATCCTGGATCCCGATGCACTGGAGGCACCACTGGGTTCGGATGTGACGTTGAAACCGATCAAGGCGTCGGCCGAAGCGGTGTTGAAGGAAATGGATTCCGCCGGAGCGAACTTTCGAGTGTTAACGTTTTTCGGCGATGAAGAGGTCGCCAAAAAGTTGATGGCTGACGTCCCCGGGTTTGATCTGATTGTCGTTTCCGGCGGCTATGGCGAACCGACCTACCAGCCACAATCGATCGAAGACAGCAAGACCAAGTTGATCGTGACGGGCAACAAGGGCATGTTCGTCGGGCTGGTCGGTTTGTATCAAAACCAGCCGATGAAGTATGCTCGCGTTCCTTTGACCGATGAATTCAAAGACGCGCCGGAAATGAGAAAGTTGATGGCGGACTATCAACAACAACTCGAGCAACTGGGGTTGTCCGGATTGGGATTGTCACCGATCCCGCATCCATCGGGCGAAAAGTTCATCGGTAGCGAAGCGTGTGGAAAGTGCCACACGACGGCGTTTGACATTTGGGAAGGTTCGGGACACGCAGAAGCGACCGCCCACATCGTCGAACCGACCGAAGGTCGTGGCGACGTCGCACGCCATTTCGATCCCGAATGTCTCAGTTGCCACGTCACCGGATGGAACCCACAAAACTACTATCCGTACGAATCGGGCTACTTGTCGCTGGAACAGTCATCGCATTTGACGGGCAACGGATGTGAAAACTGTCACGGCCCGGGCGCCAGCCACGCGGCGGCCGAAGCCGAGAATTCGGGGGTCAGCGAAGAACGCAAGAAGAGTCTTCGATTGGCGATGCAGTTGCCGCTGGAAAAGGCAAAGGAGCATTGCATGGAGTGCCACGACCTGGACAACAGCCCCGATTTTCATGACGACGGCGCCTTCGAAGACGTCTACTGGCCCGAGGTCGAGCACTACGGGTTGGATTAGGTACGTGTCGCGGGCGCCTATGCTAGCCCGACGCGTGAGCGAGGGGCTACGTGCCGCAGCGCGCTGACCGGCCTGTCGATTTAGTCGAAACGAGTATTCTCTCGATCAGCCGATGGGCGTTAGCCCCGGTTTGGTGGCGGCGAGAACCGCGGCTAGCTTCGTGCGGCTGCTTAGATCAGCAGGCCGTAACGCGTCCCGCTCTCACCCCGCGGCACGCCGACTTCGATTATCATGCCGGGCAAGTTTTGAAGGACGCCAAAACTCCTTCTCTCTGCTTCCCACCTTTTGCCCCCCCGGAGTCCCTTGATGAAAAAGTTGTTGTTCGCCTGTTTGATGTTGCTTGCCGCAGCCCCCGTTTGCTTGGCGGAGATTCGCACCAGCGCCGTGTTCGGCGACTCGATGGTATTGCAGCGTGAGAAACCGATTCATGTTTGGGGTTGGGCCGCACCGGATCGCAGTGTTCAGGTTTCGCTGGCCGGTCATGCCGTGACGGTCAAAAGTGGTTCGGACGGACGTTTCGATGCGCAGCTGCCGGCGCTGGAAGCCGGCGGACCGCACACGATGAAGATTGAAAGCGACGGCGAGACGCTGTCGTTTGGCGACGTGTTGATCGGCGAAGTTTGGGTGTGCAGCGGACAATCCAACATGCAGTGGGCCGTCGAACAATCCAACGACGCCGACTTGGAAGCCTTGGCCGCCAACTTCCCCAATCTGCGTCTGATCACCGTGCCTCGCGTCGGGACGCAAGAGCCCCAAACCAGTTTTGACGGCCAGTGGCAAAGTTGTACCCCGGAGACGGTCAAACAGTTTTCCGCGGTCGGCTACTTCTTCGGCCGCCAACTTCATCAAACCCTGGACATTCCGATCGGACTGATCGACAACGCCTGGGGCGGTTCTGCGGCCGAGGCGTGGGTCAACCGCGACGTGCTGAAAGAATCGGGAGCGTTCGACGAGTTGTTGGCTCGCTGGCGTGAAACCGAATCGACTTATGATCACGATGCCGCGCTGGCCAAGTACAACGAACGATTGGCTGCATGGAAGGAATCGGGCAAGGGCAATCGGCCAGGTGCACCGCGAAACCCGCTGGTCGGACAGCATCGACCGGCAAACCTTTACAACGGTGTGCTCTATCCGATCATCGGATACACCATCCGCGGCGTCGTCTGGTACCAAGGCGAAAGCAACGCCGGCCGGGCGTATCAGTATCGCGACCTGTTTCCGACCATGATTCAAAACTGGCGCGAGGAGTGGGGCCAGGACGAGTTTCCGTTCTACTGGGTTCAGTTGGCCGATTATAAGACGGAGGCTTCACAGCCGAGTGACAGCGATTGGGCTGAGCTTCGCGAAGCCCAAACGATGACGATGGACAAGTTGCCCAACACCGGCGAAGCAGTGATTTTGAACTTGGGCGAGGCGTCGGATATCCATCCCAAGAACAAACAAGACGTCGGCAAGCGATTGGCTCGTTGGGCGCTCGCCAATGACTACGGTTATGACATCCCCTATCGCAGTCCGACATACAAGTCGATGAGTGCAAAGGATGGAAAGATCGTGCTGGAGTTTGATCATGTCGGCGGCGGTTTGGACACGTTCGATGTCCCTACGCCGCTCGGGTTCACCATCGCCGGGGCCGACAAGAAATTTGTCGCCGCGGACGCCAAGATCACCGGCAAGACGACGATCGAAGTCAGCAGCGACGCCGTCAACGATCCCGTCGCGGTGCGTTATGCCTGGGCGGATAACCCGGTGTGCAACGTGCAGAGTAAAGAAGGGCTTCCGATGACGCCGTTCCGAACCGACGATTGGAAAGGTGTCACCGCGGATGCCAAGTAGTCGCGTGACACAGGTACGACGGCCCTTCCGGGCCGTCGATTCGACGTAGTCTCGTCAGCGCAGTCCGGTCGTCGAAGACGACCGGGCGACGGCCCGGAAGGGCCATCGTACAATCGGGCAGCGGCTTGAGGGTACGACGTCCTTTCTAGGTCGTCGCGCCGAGCCCAGCGGGCGACGGCCCGGAAGGGCCATCGTACAAACGATCGGCCTACCCGATGAATCGCCTGAAGGCTAGACACCAACGTGCGCTACTCACCCACCGAGGTGGTGACTTCGAATCCGAGGTCTTTGATCATTTGATAGTCTTCGTCGGGGGCCTGGCCCTTGGTGGTCAAGTAGTCGCCGACGAAGACGCTGTTGGCGACATACAGCCCCAGCGGTTGCAAGGTCCGCAGGTGGATTTCGCGTCCTCCGGAAATCCGTAGCTCGCGGCTCGGATTGACGAAACGGAACATGGCCAACGCCCGCAAGCAGTCTTGGGGGCTAAGGTCTTTCTTGCCCTCCAACGGCGTGCCATCGATCGAATTCAAGAAGTTCAGCGGAATCGACTGGACCCCCAACTCCTTCAGATCGAACGCCATCGAAATGATGTCGTCATAGGTTTCGCCCATCCCGATGATCCCGCCGCTGCACATCTCCATGCCGGCGTCGCGGACGTGCCGCAAGGTTTGAACACGATCGGCGTATGTGTGCGTCGTGCAGATCTCCGCGTAGTACTCTTCACCCGTGTTCAGGTTGTGGTTCACACGGTCGACGCCACAAGCCTTCAAACGATCGGCCTGCTCTTTGGACAGCAATCCCAGGCAGGCGCAGATGTCCAGGCCGTATTGCTTTTTGATTTCCGGAACGATCTCTTCGACCGCCTTCATCTCACGCTCGTTCGGCCCCCGTGCGGAAATCACCAAGCAATAGGTTTTGGCACCTCGCTCGGCCGCCACCTTCGCGGCGTCCATCAGTGCGTCGCGTTTCAGGATGTTGTACTTGGGGACCGGCGCTTCGGAGATTTTCGACTGGCTGCAATAGTGACAGTCCTCGGGGCACAATCCGCTCTTGGCGTTCATCAGAAAGTACAGCTGAACGGTTTTGCCGAAGTGCTGCTGTCGCAATCGGAACCCGGCGGAGAGTAAGCGGAGCAGGTCGTCGTCGGGCGATTCCAAGATCTGTTTGGCTTCATCCCGCGTCAATTCTCCTCCGTCGAGGATTCGATCCGCCCAGGCATCAAATGGAACTGCGGAGGTGCTCGGTGGGGCACTGGATCCGGCGGGGGCACTGGTGCCGGGGGTGGTCAGGTCGGTCGCCATATCGGTTCTATTCGGTCGGAATCGGTTTGCTTCGAAAGGTGCAATCGGTCACTATGTTCTTATGGAATCGGCTTGTCGGCAAGCCGGGACGACTCAATCGCACACATTGGCTTGGGATCGCTTTGATCCACTATTTTGTACGAATCGGTGTTTTAGGGGAAATTCGGCTCGCTTCGGCGTTGGCACCGGTCCCGCGTGGACGCCGCGTGGTGGTGCGATCGCCGCGGGGAATCGAGGTCGCGGAGGTGATTTCTCAGCGGCGAAGGGCTGACGGGGCAGACGCCGGCGAGCCCCCAGGGTATCGGATCGTGCGGCCGACGACGGATTCGGACGAACTGCTGGTGGCCCGGCTGGAGCGGTACAAGGGGCAGGCGATGGAAACCTGTCGGGAACGTCTGAGCCGGTCGGGTTGTGACGCGCTCCTGTTGGACGTCGATCAGCTGCTGGACGGCGGCACGCTGAGGATGCATTTTTTGGGCGAGGTGACCGCCGACGCCCAGCGGATCGCCGATGAGATTGCCGGAGAATACGAGTCGATCGTTCGCACCAATCATCTGGCGGAGCTGCTGACCGAGGGCTGTGGCCCGGAGTGTGGGACCACGGGCGGTTGCGGAAGCAGCGGCGGCGCGTGTGCCGGTTGCAGCGGGTGCGGTGTGTAAGGCGGATGACGGCCTCGTGCCGAGGCTCTGCCGTGGAACGGGCTGTCACAGCAGCCAACGGGTGACGCAACACGAGTGACATCAGCTGATACGCGCAAGCGTTCGGGCCTCAGCGTCGATAGAGGCCCGTAGGCTGGCGCCAAACGGCTGATCCCAACAGGGTTTAGCGAAATCGAAACACCAAAATCCTACGAACGAAAACGCGAACGAATCGAACGAATTTGCACAGCCGAGGCGGAGCCTGGGAACGAGGCGCGGCGAGACGCGATGGAGCCCGGGAACGAGGCGTGACTGTGCACGACCTTGTTCAGGGCAACGGTGTCGCGCTACAGGATTTCCAGCAGTTCGACTTCGAACACGAGCACTTCGTTGGGGCCGATCGCACCCGGGCTGCCACGGTCGCCGTAGGCCAGTTCCGGCGGGATATACAGCATCCACTTGTCCCCGACCTTCATTTTCTGAAGTGCCATTTGCCAGCCCTTGATCACGCCGCCAACGACAAATTCAGCCGGCTCACCACGCTTGACGCTGCTGTCAAATACGTCGCCGTTGATCAGTGTGCCGGTGTAGTGCACGCGGACGGTATCACTTTGGCTGGGGGTTCCACCTTCACCAGACTCGATGACCTTGTATTGCAGACCTCCGGTGAGCTCTTTCACGCCGTCCTTTTTCAGATTGGCTTCCAGCCATTGTTGGCCCTTCGCTCTATTGGCCTTGGCTTTCTCTTGAATCGCAGCCGCCATTTCTTGATGGCGTTGATTCAGCAAGGCTTGCAGCTGCTGTTGGACACCCAGCAATTCCTCGTTGGAGAGTTGAAGTTCATTTTGCTCCAGTGCATCCGTTACGCCGGCTGCAAACGCCTGCGGGTCGAAGTCATCGGCCTGCAGGCCTTGATTCCGCATTTGTTGGCCCATGGAAATGCCTAGGAAGTAGCCGATCGGGTTCTCCTTGGCGAGATTGCCACCGGAAGCATCGGCGGCGGTTTGGTCTTGTGCGTTGGTCATCAGCGTCATCATTGAGACGGCGGTGATCACCAGCAGGCAACGATACATTGGGAGTGTCCTATAAGTGGAAGCAATCGCCGTTCATCACGAGGGAAGAAACGGAAGTGGGCTCCAAGGTGAAGCCCTTTGAGGGGGAAATGATAACAGGATCCGTCCCAGACGTAACGGACCGGGGTGGGGATTTCCGTTCCACCTCCCTGCCGTACCGCCTCGTTCCAAGGCTCCCGCCTTGGAACGAGGCGGACCACGCGAACGAGGTGTGGGGGGAGGCAGGGGCCGCGGATGGCGGTGTGCACCGATGGATGTTGTACCGTCGGGGATCCGTGGGTTCGCGCTGCTATCCGTGGGCGCCAACCGTCTTCATGGTTTGGGCCGGACCGCCGCGGGACAGGAAGTCGGGCCAGACCTCGTCGCGGAGTTTCTGCTCACCCAACAGCAGGGTTTCGTTGACGTTCAGATTGCCTTCGAGAATGTGGGCCGAATTCAGGGCATAAAAACCCGGCACGCTGGTCACGACCGGCGGCAATCGAGTGCTGTAGTCGATCGTCGACAGGGCGGCGACGTACTTTGCCCGTGCGACCTTGAATTCCAACACGTCCTCTCGCGAGAAGTGGTCGTACATCTTCTCAAGCGTTTCCAAACAACGTTGCTTGTAGTCCTCATCCGGTTCGGCCAGATCGGGATGGTCGTCGGCCATGTACTTGGGCAAATAGACCAGATGATGACCGCCCAACTGTGATTTTGAATCGACGATCGTCGACATCTCGATCACACCGGTCAGCGGCACCCAGGTGTCGGTGATGTTGGTGACGTAATAGGGACTGATCGGATTCTTCAGCAGCATCGATGCGCAGACAACACCCAGGTACTTGATCGCCCGCAGCCTTGATTTTTCATCCTCCCGCAACTGGTCGCATTGATCGGCGATCAAGGGCGATGCGATGGTGGAAACGACGTTGTCAAAGGTTTCCACGCGGCCTTCGCCGAAGTCGACTTCCAAACGGCCGACCGCGGAATCATCGGTCTTGCGAACACTGTTGACGCCGTGGCCGCACAGCAAGCGGACGCCGCGATCGGACAGCTGTTTTGTCCACACGTCCAAGATTCTGGCATAGCCGCCGGGGACGTAGCCGAACATCTCTTTCTTGGCACCGCTTCGACGTGCCTTGTACATCCGTTGGGTGTGGGCCCAGATGAACGCGGCGGACGTTTGGCGATAGGCGTCGCCCAGTTTCGCCTTTAGCAGCGGCAGCCAAACTTTTTCAAACGCTCCTTTTCCGGACCAACGCCGCAGCCAGGTTTCCACCGACTGTTGTTCCATCTTGCGGAAGTCGCGAATCTTGGACGCCAGAAAGATGGTGCCGCCCAGCCGGATGCGTTGCAGCATCGACAGTGGTGGAAATCGCAGGAACTCCAACGTGTTGCTCATCGACATCAATTTGCCGCCGGCGTAGAACCCCGTCTTGGTTTCGACCCATTGCAGCTCACGCTCCAGACCCAATGATTCCAATTGGCGACGCAGCACCGAATCGCTGAGCAAGGTGACATGGTAGAAGCGATCCCAGGTGACGTCACCGAGTTTCCAGGCGCTGGTCAAGCCGCCGAACGTGGGGGCCGCTTCGGCGATCGTCACGTCCTGGCCCTTGGCGGCCAATTCGTCGGCGATCTTCAGGCCCATGACCCCACCGCCGATGACCAGCCATCGCGGTTTGCCTTGTGCGTGCTCGCGATCATCCGGCACGATTTATTTGCCTCCCAGTCGGTGACGCGAGAGCAGTTTCAGCGTCAACCAAATCGTTTTGAAGACTTGCATCTTGCTCGCCCCGCCTTTGCGGTCGTATCGCAAACGCAGCGGGGCTTCGCCGAACAGCGCGCCTTGTTTTCGCAGTTTCAGCAAGATGTCAGCCATGCAGGAGAAACCCGTTTCGCCGACGAACGCATCGCCGTGATCGGCAAAGCCTTGGCGAATGACCGACGCCCGATAGGCGCGAAAGCCGGAGGTGTAATCGCGGACGCCGCGGGTGGGAAACAGGAGGGTAAACAGCAGCCGCGCGCCGACCGACAGGAAGTGGCGTTCGATCGGAACCCCGACCGCGCAACCGCCCGATTCGAATCGGGAAGCGATCACGACGTCGCAGCCTTCGTGGATCATCTGGACCATTCGGTCGATCAGCCCCGGCGGGTGCGTGTTGTCGGCATCCATGGTGACGATGATGTCGCGTTCACCGGCACGATCGACGGCTTCACGCAGGGCATCGCGAATGGTGATTCCCAGCCCTTGATTTTGAGCATGCTGAACCAGATGCAAGGGCATTTGGAAGGACAGTTGGGACGCGATTTGTGCGGTGTCATCGGTGCTGCCGTCATCGACCACGACGACTTCGTAAGGCAGCAGATTGTCGGCAAACGCCTCGCCGATCCGCTCCAACAACTCCGGCAGGGCTTCCTGCTCGTTGTACGCGGGAAGGGCCAGGAAAACCTTTGCCGGTCGGAATCGCGGGCCGCGTGCGTCGTGAGCGGTCGTTTCCAGCGGAGCGGCCGATGGGGGAACCTGCGGTTTGACGTCACCGTGAGGAGTTGGGTCCATTGGGAGAATGACTGCTGCAAAAGGCCTGCGTGGGGAAGTCATGGAGAATGGACGCAGTTTAAATGCGTTCGGGGGGGTGGCAAGCGGTTTGCATTGATTTGGTCAGGTAAATCAATCCGATGGTTCGGATTATCACTGCAAAGCGATCGATCACCGGATGTCGCAGGTAAAGAGAGGCTCAGGGACGAACGGCACGGGCTTCACTCAAAAGGAACGCAGCAATCGCTGGTGTTCAGGCTTTAGCCGCCCGTTCACGCTGCGTAGCAGCGGCGGGGGAGTCGCCTAAAGGCTAGACACCAACGCTTCTGCCCGTGCCTTTCATACCTGATCCGTTTTCTTGGTGAGCAACACACAGGTCATCACCAAGGCGACCATCAACGCCACACCACTCAGGCTGGTGATCACGCTGCAACCCAGGTCGCCCAGATCCAGACGCGACAGGAAACTTCGGGTCGAAAGGTAGTTGAACGCCGGAAAGACCATCAGGGCGCCCAGCACACCTCGCGTTGACGGTGAAACCGATTTCCAAAAGTCGGTGCATGCCAAAAGCAGACCCAGGATCGGCGCGACGACAACCAACGCATCGTAAGACTGGTGGTACAAACTGGTCAGTGTCGCGACCACGATCAGGCAACCCGTTCCGCCGGCGACGCCATCGTCCAAACCGCTTCGTCGTCGTTGAAACAGAATCCACATCGGCCAGGCGAGAATCAACATCATGGCCGCCAATTGAACGGCCGACCCGGGATCGCCGCCCGTCCATTTACAAATCGTCGCCAGGGCATCCAATCGGGTCCAGGATTCCAGGGGCGATTCGCCGTGAGTGTTCATGTGGATTTCTTGGGCGGTCGCGATGTCGTCGACAATCTTTTCGAATCCCGCCGCCATGTCGACCGAACCGGTCTCACGAATCCCTTCGTGGTACGCCAGGTAGGACATCGGCAGCCCCGCCCCGATCACGCTGATCACCGCTCCGATCAACAGTGCTTTGAAGTTGCCACGAGCCAACATCAGGAAACCGAGCGGCAAGATGAAGGTCGGCTTTGCCGAAACAATCGCCAACGCCAGCGCAGCGACCAGCGGACGGCGTCGGGCAAAGTGGACCGCGGCTATCGTCGCCAGCGCCAGCTCGATCGTGAAGTAGCCGTTGTACAGCGAGATGTGTCCGCTGCGCGAGAACACGATCGCGGCGGCAATCCCGGCGATCCAACCCACGCTGCGGCCGACTCCGGCGGCGTGGGCGGACAACATCGCCAGCACCACCACAAGCGTCACCGAAATCGAAAAGAACACAACATCCGCGACCGGCAGCGGCAGGAACGTCAGGGGCGCGTGCAGGACCAGAATGATCGGCGAAAAGAATGGGATCTGACGTGAGACCGGGTACTCGTCGGCGTACTGTTGACCGTACGGGCTTTTGCCGGCCAACAACGCTGTGGCGGGGAAGTACAGCCCGTTGTGAAAGTCGCACATCCCCTGGGTGGAAAGATCGCGTGACCCGGGAGTTTGATAGCGCGAGACGGTACGGATCGCGGTCAGGGCGACGCCGAGACAAAACAGCAAACAGACGATGACAGTGATCGCAAGGCGTTTGCCGTGGTCGGTCATCCCAACAACTCTCTTACCGCCGCGGTGATGTCGTCTTTTCTCATCAACGATTCGCCGACCAGCACGGCTTTGACTCCGCCGCCGGCCAATCGCACCAGGTCCGCGTGTTCACGAATGCCGCTTTCACCGACGATCAAGCGGTCCGGAGGAATCGACGGGCAAAGATTCAAGGTGTGCTGGAGCGTTGTTTTAAACGTCCGCAGGTCACGATTGTTGACTCCGACCAGTTTGGTTCCGGTGGCCAAGACGGCTTCCAGGTTCTCGGGGTCGAACAGCTCGATCAACGTCTGCATCCCCAATTCAACCGCGAAATCGTGCAGCTGTTTCAGTTCATCCGGGGGCAAACATTCGGCGATCAGCAACACGCAATCCGCCCCCGCATGACGCGCCTGAAGCAACTGGTACCGATCGACGATAAAGTCCTTGCGCAAGATCGGGATGTCGACCGCGGCGCGGATATCGCGCAAGTAGTCCAGTGATCCTTGAAAGAACGGCTGGTCGGTCAACACGCTGATGCAGGCGGCTCCGCCGTCGACATAGCACTTGGCGATGTTGACCGGGTCAAAGTCCGCGCGGATCAGACCCGCCGAGGGGCTGGCGCGTTTGACTTCGGCGATCAAGTTGACGCGTTCACCGGCGGCGAGCGCGGCGTGAAAGTCACGGCAGGGCGGCAGGGCGGAAAGCTGGGCTTCCAGTTCGGACGCCGGGACGACGGCCTTGTCGCGCGCGATCGTTTCGCGAGTTTTGACCAGTATGTCGTCTAGGATCGTCATTGCGAAAAACCAGTGTGTCTGCCCAGTCGTCGTTGGTGTCCAGGATCAAGCACGATGGCCCGTCCGGGGCGTCGTCCGTCGGGCTCCCCACGACGACCTCGAAAGGACGTCGTACGCCAACAGCTTAGTCCGTGCGCTCGCGGCACGGCCCCGTGATTGCGATTAATGTTTGAAGTGCCGTCGCCCGGTCAACACCATCGGCAAATCATGTTGGTCGCAGGCTTCGATGACTTCGTTGTCGCGTCGCGAGCCACCGGGTTGAATGATCGCGACGATTCCCGCTTCGGCGGCCGCTTCGATCGAATCGGGGAAGGGGAAGAATGCGTCGGAGGCCAGGATCGCTCCCTTGGCCCGATCGCCTGCTTTTTCGATCGAGATCTCGACGCTGTCGACACGGCTCATCTGCCCCGCCCCGACGCCGACCAACGAGGTGTCTTTGGCCAACACGATGGCGTTGCTTTTGACGTGACGGACCATTTCCCAGCCGAACACCAGGTCATCCCAAAGGTCGTCGTCGACCTTGGTTTGCGTCGGGGTTTCCCACTGCACGCGCGGGCTGGTCAATCGGTCCGCGTCCTGCACCAACATCCCGCCGCTGATGAACCGACGTTGAATCGACGGCGGCGGATCGTCCAGGATGCCGACTTGCATCAGCCGGACGTTCTCGCGCCAGCGGGGACGCGTGGTCAGCAATCCGACCGCGCCGGCTTCGAAATCCGGTGCAACGATGGCCTCGATGAACAACCCCGGTTCGCACAGCAATTCGGCCGTCGCCATGTCGACCGTCTTGTTGAATCCCAGCACCGATCCGAATGCGCTCAACGGATCGCCGGCGAGGGCTTTGCGACAGGCGTTGGCGAGTTTGGCGTCGCTGGCGGCACCGCAGGGGTTGTTGTGCTTGATCACCGACACGGCCGGGTTGGACAGACCGCGGACGATATCCAGTGCCGAGTCCAGGTCCAGCAGGTTGTTGTAGGAGAGTTCTTTGCCGCTGATCTGTCGCGCCGAAACCAGATTGGCACTGCGGACGGTCGGGTCGGAATACAACGCCGCTCGCTGGTGCGGGTTTTCGCCGTATCGCAATTGGGTTTTGCGACGCAACGCCAAGTGCATCGACGAAGGGAATTCACCGGCGATGCTGTCACCACGCATGTAGTCGGCGATCGCGCGATCGTAGGCCGCGGTGTGGTCGAATGCGTCGGCGGCCAATTGCTTTCTCAATTCCAGCGTCGTGCCGCCGGCGTCGAGCTGTTCCAGCAGTTCGCCGTACTGTTCGGGGCTGGTCGCGACGGCGACGTCGCGATGGTTCTTGGCAGCCGCACGGACCAGACTGGGCCCCCCGATGTCGATTTGTTCGACGCATTCATCGAATGTGGCGCCAGCCCGGGAGGCGGTCGCGGCGAAGGGGTACAAGTTGACGACGACTAAATCGAACGGAACGATGTCGTGGTCGTCGATCGCGTCCATGTGGTCGTCGCGATCGCGGATGGCCAGAATCCCGCCGAAGATCTTGGGGTGCAGCGTTTTGACGCGACCGTCCAACATTTCGGGAAAACCGGTGTAATCGGCGACATCCAGCACCTCGATGCCCGATTGTTCCAGGTGCCGCCGCGTGCCGCCGGTGCTGTAGATCGTGACACCGTCGCGCTGCAAGCCCGCCGCCAGATCGGCCAGACCCAGCTTGTCGCTGACACTGATGAGCGCGTTTCGAACTGGGGTGACTTTTGACACGGGGGGCAGGCCTAATGGGGGGAGGTGCGACGGGTGAACACGTGGTTTTGACGCGAACCTCAAAACCGATGTGGCAAATTAAATTCGGCGGCAGCGAAGGTCAACCGGACGCCTAAAGCTTTGTGCCTATTGGATTTTCGCGCCGCCCTTCGAGCGGACCGCAGATTGTCCTATAACACGTCGATCTGGCCCGTGTCTTCCTGCTCTTGCCCCATTTAATCCCAGTCCGATCGATGTTAGCTGCCCGAGTGATCCCCTGCCTGGACGTGCATGGTGGACGCGTCGTCAAAGGAACGAATTTCGTCAATCTGCGTGACGCGGGGGATCCGGTACAGGTCGCCAGCCGTTATGAGGCCGAAGGGGCCGACGAGCTGGTTTTTTTGGACATCACCGCCAGCCACGAAGAACGCGACATCATCCTGGATGTGGTTCGCCGCACCGCCGACTGCGTTTTCATGCCGCTGACCGTCGGTGGCGGCGTGCGGACGATCGAAGACGTCCGAGACCTGCTGAACGCGGGCTGCGACAAGGTGTCCATCAACTCCGCCGCCTGCAAAGACCCCGAGTTTGTTCGCAAGGCGGCCGATCGATTCGGCAGCCAATGCATCGTCGTCAACATCGACCCCAAGCGGGTGATCAAAGACGGTCAGGAGTTTTGGGAAGTCCACATCAACGGCGGCCGGAAACCGACGGGTTTGGAAGCCGTCGCCTGGGCGAAAACCGTCCAGGACCTGGGCGCCGGCGAGATCGTGTTGACCAGTATGGACGCCGACGGAACCTGTGACGGATACGATTTGCCCGTCACCGCCGCGGTCAGCCAAGCCGTGTCGATCCCCGTGGTCGCCAGCGGCGGGGCCGGAAATCCGTCCCACTTGGCCGATGCCATTTTGCGTGGCAAAGCCAGTGCCGCGCTGGCGGCCAGCATCTTTCACTTCGGCCAATACACGATCGCGGAAACCAAGCAAGTCATGCGCGACGCCGGCATCCCGGTGCGACTGTAGACGCAACGTGTCGGACACCCCCGGCAACCCGTGAGACTCTGTGCCGTCTCGTTCCAAGGCTCCGCCTTGGAACGCAATGCAGGTGTGGCTCCCGCCACATGCACCGCGTGTATCCACAGGCGGAGCCCGGGAACAAGGCGAAGCCCTGTTGGGATTAGCCGTTTGGCGCCAGCCTACGGCCTCAATCGACGCTGGCTTAGACGCTGGGGCCCGAACGCTTCCGCGAATCGGCTGATGTCACTCGTGTATCGACGCCCGATGGCTGCGGTGAGTCGACCATCCACCGCAGAGTGATTTCGCTTGAATTCTGAATCACCTCAGAATCCAGATTTCGCGCAGCCCAGGCGGAGCCACTGGAACACGATGGCCCTTCCTGGCTGTCGTCCGTGGGATTCGGTACAACGCCCCCGATCAAATCAGCACGGGTTTTTTCAGGTTTCTTCGGACGGGTACGAATTGGCCGGCGTGCATCATCGGGTGCGTGGCGATCAGGATGAAAACACCGCCGACGTTGGGACAGATCTGGCGCAGATGCTCGGGGGCGGGTTTGGCCAAGTCTTCGTCCGATTGGGCATCCAACGCTTTGAACGCCGCCTCCTTCAGCTTCGCGAAGTAACCCAAGTACTCGTCTTTGCTCGTAAAGTCTGCTGGATCGTCGCTCGACTTGTTTTCTTTGGAGTGTTTCTCCGCAAAGCCCTCGGGCAACTCGACTGCAAATCCCGGGGCGACTGAATTGAGCAGGCCGCACTCGGAGGCGATCAAATGGCCCAGCTGCCAAGCGACGTGGTTGCACCCCTTGGCCGGCCGTGTCAAAAGTTCTTCGTCGCTGAGGTCGCTGACGTACGAAGAGAGGACCAAACGGCTGAAGTCATACGTTTGGCGAATCGCGTCTTTTCCGTGCATGGTTGAATCTGATTGATGAGGGTGAAGGAAGAAGTCGTCCAAGGCGACGAGAATGTCTTTATAGCGGTTGGGGCCGCCGCCGGTGTGCCGACGTGTTGGCGGCATCGGGCTCGCGCCAAACGGCTGATAATCGTTTGACATCGGCCGGCCGGCTGGCGTCAGCGCGAGCAGCCTGTTGATTTAATCGTCTTCTATGAAAGAACAGGACAATACGAGGCGCGAAACGCTAGCGAGTGGATTCGCCTCGCCCCTTGCTAGAATTCCGCCCCAGCTTGATCGTCGGGTAGCTGATGCGTTCGGACAGTCGCCGTGTTCTCCGAACTCGGCGCGCGAAAAAGCGGAGCTTTGCTCCGCGCCGACCTCGGAGAGGACGGCGACTTTCCAGCCAAATCGAAAACTGCGCTGCGGCGGAATACTAATTGCCGACGAAACGATCGAACAGCGATCGTGCCCGGGCCACGTCATCGGTCCCGTCGACGACGACGCGTCCGTCACGAAACAAGGTCAACTGTGTGGTGTCGTCGATCTGCAATCGGGTGAAGAAACGCGTCGACTGGACGGCGCCGATCGATTCCCAACGCCGCGCCATTTCCGTCAGATCGATTCGTACGCTGTCGTTTTGCGGATTCAGTTGCACGGCGTCGCGACCACACAACGCACCCTCGCTGCTTTGAAGTGCATCGCCGCGCAAAAAGTCGAACTCGCGGCCGACACAGGCGATGCAGTCGGGGGCGATGGCCGGATCGAGCGTGACGTGGCGGACGCGATTGTTCCACAAGTCGATTGAAAACACTGATTTTGAAACGGCATCGCGATTACCCGAGATCCACTTGATCGCTTCGGCCGATTGCAGGCTGGCGATCAGGTGAGTCGCCGGACCGATGACTCCGGCGGTGTCACAGGTGTCGACCGCGCCGGCTGGTGGCAGTTGGGGGATCAAACAACGGAAACAAGGACGATCGTTGCCATCGAACAGCCGCACCTGTCCGGCCGCCCCGACACATCCGCCGTGCACCCACGCGGTGCCCGTGGCGAGCGCCCAATCATTCAACAGAAATCGAATCCCGAAATTGTCGGTGGCATCGATCACCAGTTGAGCGCCGTCCAACACGGATTCGATGTTGCCCGCATGGACGTCGGTCACGATCGGCGTGAGTTTTACTTGGTCGTTGATCTGTCGCAATCGACGACAGGCGGCTTCGGCCTTGCTGGCCCCCTGGCGGGCGTCCTCGCTGTCGAACAGCGATTGGCGTTGCAAATTCGTCCACTCGACAACATCGCGGTCAACGATTCGAATTTGACCGACGCCGGCGCGACAGAGCAGTTCTGCGGCGACCGTTCCCAGCGCGCCGCAACCCAAGACGGCCACCTCGGCTTGTTCGATCCGTTGTTGACCTTGGGCGCCGATCGGGGCGAACTGGCGTTGGCGTGCGTAGCGATCTGAAGACGATGGATTCACGAAACGAGTGATTGGAAAGGGCGAACGTGAAGTTGAGACGAATCAGGGAGCCGTCATGGCCAATGTAAACCATCTCGCCGCGCGTGCCGAGTTGCTTCGCCAGACGCGTCGTTTTTTTGATCACCATGGATTTTTGGAAACACAACCGCCGTGCCTGTCGCGCGACTGTGTGGTCGACGCCTACCTTGATCCGTTGACCCTTGATTCGAGTGCGCTGGGCGTTTCGGATCCGCGGCTGCCCGAACGGTTTTATTTGCAAACGTCTCCCGAGTCCGCGATGAAGCGGATGTTGGCCAGCGGTGCACCGTCGATCTATAGCGTCGGTCCGGTGTTTCGTGGCGGCGAAGCCGGGCAATGGCACAACATCGAATTCACGATGTTGGAATGGTATGAAGTGGGGGGGGACATCGAATCCGCGATGCGACTGACCGGTCAGTTCGCCGCCACGATCCTTGATGCCGACGGCTACGATTCGATCCCCTACCGCGACGTCTTTCGCCAGCAACTCGGGATCGATCCGATCGAGGTTGCGATCGATGATCTGCGCGATTTGGTTGGTCGGATCGATGCGTCGATGGCCGCGACGGTTGGCGATGACCGAGATCAATTGTTGGACGGTCTCTTGTCCGCGCGGATCGCGCCGACCCTGGGCCAGCAACGTCCGGTGCTGTTGACCGATTACCCTCTCTCGCAAGCAGCACTGGCAAAACCATCGGCGCAGGACCGTCAGTGTGCCGCCCGGTTCGAACTGTATGTTCGCGGGATCGAAGTGGCCAACGGCTACGATGAATTGCTGGACGCCGAGACCCTGCTGGAGCGTTATCGGGAAAACAATCATAAACGGGTGGCATCGGGGCGCGAGCGTCTGGAGATCGAGACGACGTTGGTCGCCGCGATGCGCGCGGGTTTGCCGCCATGTAGCGGGGTGGCGCTGGGGATCGATCGGTTGTTGATGTTGAAGGTCGGTGCCGAGAGTATTGAGGAGGTGATGCCGTTCACGATCTCCCGTGCATGACTAGTTTGGGCAATCGCGCCTACCCGTCTGTGGCGGGCCATCCGGAGAGCCAAGATCGACCAAAACGGCCTTGAAAAGCTACGCCGACTGGAAATGGTGGTTACAATAGTGGCAGCCTCAAAACCAAAGGATCACACCGATGTCTGACGCGCTTGCGCCAAGTAACCAGCGGGCCGCTGGGAAATCATCAGGAGAAGGCTTAGCCAGCAAACCGGCCGGTCGTTTGACCGTCAATGCGGCTTTTCTGAGGGAGATTAAAGACGACAACCGTCAGTTGAAATCGCTCTGGGATCGCCTGGTTCCGATGTTTTCGCATCCCGAGACCGTCAAAAATCATTGGCCAGAACTGATCGCCTCGCTGGCGGAACTGAGAGACCAGTTGGCGATCCATTTTTCGCTTGAAGAGGCTTACGGTTACTTTGATGATGCCGTAGATATCGCACCGCATCTGAGTTTGACGGCCGAATCGCTGCGATCGCAACACTCGTCGCTTTATTCACAGATCCGCGATCTGGCCGATGGGATCTTGGAATTGAACAGCGAGGCGGCCGAACACGTGACCAAGCTGATGCGTCGTTTCAAAGCGTTTAAAAAGAGCTTTGAAAACCACGAAGAGTCCGAGTTGAAGTTGATTCTGGAAAGTGTTGACGACGATCTGGGCGTCGGCGATTGATGGACGTCGTGGTCGGGGATGCCCTCGTTCCAAGGCTCCCGCCTTGGAACGCGAGGCAGGTGTGGCTCCGCCACGCGACCTGAGTGATCCGCGAGTCGGAGCCTCAGGGTGACTTTGGCGTAGCTACGCTCGCCAGAGCGTGGAAAACCCTGGGGGTCCACCTTCTGGCGAAGGTAGCTACCTTCGGCCGGCGATTGACGGTGTTACTTGCGCAAAGCGGCGCTGTCCAGCTCGACCCGGGAAAGCCTGCACAAACTAGCTGGCACTCTGGCCGCAAACGCGATTGCGGCCCTCGCGTTTTGCCTGATAGAGCTGCTCGTCGGCGCGTCGGATCAATTCCAACCCGGTGTCGCTGTGTTGATGTTCGTTGTGTCGGTGGTTCAGGACCGCAAACCCGAAGCTGGCGGTGATGTCGAGCGGTCCGGCGGCGGTCTGAAAGGGATGTTCACAGACCGCCATGCGGCACCGTTCGGCGACCTCGGATGCTTCTTCGGCCGCGGTGGCCGAGAGCAGCATGCAGAACTCCTCGCCGCCATAGCGGGCCAATAAATCGTCTTCGCGGCATGCCGTGGAGACGCGTTTTCCGAATTCACGCAACACCTCGTCGCCGACCAAGTGTCCATAGTTATCGTTGACGCTTTTGAAATGATCGATATCCAGCATCACGACGGTCAGCGGTTGCTGCTGGCGGATCGCGGCGGCGATCGAGCGATTGAGGGTTTCTAGCAGGTAGCGTTTGTTCATCGTCCCGGTCAACGCATCACGCGTCAGTGCCGAATAGACCGTTTCGTGGTACTGTGATTCCACGCTGCCGGCGGAGAGAAACTTGAACAGAAAACTGCCGAAACGAATCGTGTCGCCGGAATTCAAGCACGCGCGTTTGACTTGGTGTCCGCCGACGAACGTGCCGTTGGTGCTGTCTAAATCTTCGAGTTCAAAACCTGACTCGGTGCGCCGGATCACGGCGTGTTGTCGCGACACACTGGTATCTCGGAGCAACAGGTCGGAACCGGATTCGCGGCCGATCATCAATTCGTCTTTTTCGATCAACAACATCCCGTCGACGACATCGGGAGGGTAGATTTGGACCAAACAGGATTGGTCATTGCGATGACTGAGCGAAGGATCGGGCGAACGTTGCAGCGTGGCTTCCGGTTCCAGATGCACCGGCGTGTCAATGGGCGCTTCATTGGCCGAACCGGCTGCGCTATCCTTGGTCGAACCGAGCAGTCCATCCGGGTTGGTGTCGCCTTTGAGAGGGTCGGGGGTCGTTGCAGCTGGCATCGTGTCAGTTCATCGAGGTCGGTCGGGACGCTTTGGCGTCTGTCAATCGGGCTCACAAAGATGGGTCACAATTCACAACCCGCCTGATCCGATTGTGTCGCCCGTGGCGGCTTGGTCGGCGAATGCGGGCCCACAAAGCGGTTATTCCGCCGATCTGGATTGTATCAATCAATATCGCCACTCGGAACCGAAATAGCCGCTGATGCCAGGCCGAAAGACGCCCAGTCCGCTGCGATAATCGATGTGTTCCTGGTAGAACTTGTTGGTCAGGTTTTCCACGCCGCCGGTCAGCAAGACGGGGCCGATCCAGCGATAACCGCGAACGTCATAGGTGGTGAATCCCGGCGTCGGTTCTTCATCCAGCGATTCAGCGACACGATCCTGGTTGTCGACCACGCGGGCGGAAAACTCGATCCCCCAGCGCTCGCCGGGACAGGGATCATGCAGCAAGAAGCCGAGGCGGGCTTCGAGCGGATGGATGCCCGGCAGCGGTTCGTGATCGACACCCTCCAGATCGCTACGGTCGGGCAAAAATGATAGTCGCGCCGGGGCATTGCGTGACAAATCGCGACCTTCGGTGTAGCTGGTGATCCCGAACACGGTCAACCAATTTCGAGCGGCATGCTGGGCATAGAACTCCGCCCCGGCGATCGACGCCAGATCGGTATTGACGAAGTAGGCGCCTTGTTGGAAACCGTCGATCGTTCCCGCCGGATCGATCAGGTCGTACGTGATGTAATCGTGAATCCAACTGTAGTAGGTTTGAACGCCCAATTGAGTCGTCGCATCTTCGTACTGCAATCCAGCGTCGACTTGCAGGATCTTTTCGCTTTCCAGTTCCGGATCGCCCTGCAGAAACGTCAGCCCCCGTTGCAACGATCCGATGAATGACGATTCGACATACATTTCGGTCAAGGTCGGGTTCCGGTGTGCGGTGCCGATCCCGGTGTTCAACGACCATCCCGGCGAGAAGCGGTAATTGGACGTCAGGTACGCCGAGCCGAGCAAAAAATCTTGGTCCAGCTCTGCGTCCTTGAGCAGCGAGATCGGGACCGGAACGCCATCGACGATGTCATCAGAATCGGCGAACACGCCATCGACACGGGCACCGGCGGTCATCGTCCAGCAGCCGTTGATTTGCTCGACGTCTTCGACGTAAAAACCGACGTCGATCGAATGGCTGCGGGGGATGGGAAAGTTATTGTCCGACGGCGGTGCCACCGGTTCGATGTCGTTGAGCTGCTGGTTCAG
The DNA here is from genome assembly GCF_008035925.1 of Stieleria maiorica. Taxonomy (NCBI): domain Bacteria; kingdom Pseudomonadati; phylum Planctomycetota; class Planctomycetia; order Pirellulales; family Pirellulaceae; genus Stieleria; species Stieleria maiorica. The sequence goes on along the minus strand of NZ_CP036264.1, from coordinate 5,817,126 downwards.
GATGATCAAATCGGTGCCGACGGCGACTTCACCGCTTCCGGTCAAGTAGGTGCTTTCCAGCCGATAGCCGCCCGACAATCCGTCTCCGTCGGTCACCGCAAAGCCGTCAAAGCCGCTGGTCGATTCCAAGCTGAAACGCAACTCGGGGATCTGACGGTCCTTTCCGGGCCGCAACGTGTCGCCTTCGAACCGCGTGCGGTTGTACCAAACCTCGGCTCGGAACCGGTCGGCAAACCCGGGGGCCGTGTTGGTGTACGTCACTTCGTAACCGTCGGTGACCAGGAAATTCAAGTCATAGACCAGCCCGGGAAACTCCACGTCGGTCTGGTCCAACCGCAACACATTGAATTCCAACGACTGTGTCGGGGACAGGTCCACGCCAAAGGCCAGGAAGATGTCGCGAGATTTGTAACTGGAGGGCATGAAGAAATCCGATTCGCCGGTTTCATAGTCGTTGCCGGTCGCATGCCCGTAGCTGACGAAGAATCCGTAGCGGTCGCTGCCGCCGTTGAACGACTGGCGGCCATACCACTGCTGGCCGTTGCTGTTGTACGTCGCGCTGGTGCTGCCATGCGTTTGAAAACCGCCCTGATAGCGAGGGGCTTTGACAAAATCCAGATCGACGAACCGAAATCCGGGCCCGTACTTGGCCGCATACGGGCCTTTGATCAAGATCAGGTTGTCGATCAGCCGCGAGTCGATCTTGCTCATCATCGTGTCCAGGTCCATCCGAGCCGGTGCCCAGTACGATCCCGACGCCAGGACCTGGCCGACGCGTTGTCCGCGAACCCGCGTGTCGCTGACGATCGGCGTGCGGTGCTGGATCGCGACACCGTGGGCGGCTTTGGATCGTTCGACCAAATGTCCGATGTCGCTGGTGCGCCGACCGGTGGCTTCGGCCGAGAACACCGCATCGGCGGCCGGACTGTGGGCTCGATTGCGACGGGTTTCTGGCAGGTCATTGACTTGATTGACATCGCCGAACAGTTTCGCCAATCGTTCGTCCGGTTTCAGTGACGGTTGAGGGTTTTCCGTCGCGTCGCGTGATCGGGCGGCTTGTAGCGTGACATCGGACGAAGGGGCCGGCGTCGGCTGTTGTGCGCCGGCCGGTGCCGCCAAAGCGAAAAACATGGCCCAGCAGGCAGCAATTCTGGTTGTGGTGTCCAAGCCCATGGGTATCCTTTCCCGTTGCAGATCGTGTCGTCCCTCGCGATCGGAATGATGGCGCGGTGTTGAATTGGCGAGGGACGTTAGCGGGGAATCGTCTCGATTCGGGCGAGGGGGCCGGTGCGGAACCAGGATTTGACGGAAAACACTAACGGCAATTCGGTGGTCTTGTCGACGTGTGGGGCATTGGTCAGTCGTAGCCGGCACGCAACGAGCGGAGTTTTGCACGTTGGGGTTCGTTCAACGCTTCGGCGTTGATCTCGCTGAGCAGACTCCGGATCATCGCCGCATCGACCGCGTCGGGATCGAGGTTCCGACGGTCAACCAGCGTTGTCGCCCAATGGAGTCGGTCGATGTCGTTTAGCAGTTCCTGGTCACGCAAGATTTCGTACGCCAGCGCGGCATGTTGCAGATGTTCCAATTGTTCGGCGATCAGATCGCCATCGCCGGGGTGGGGCGATGCGCTGATGGTTTCGGCCATCGCCGTGTGTGTTTGGGCCAGGCGCCGCAGGATGTCGGGCGTTGCCGATTCACTGAGCAGTTGTTGATAGGTGGCGATCGAGCGGGCGAACAGTTGTTTGGCCTGTTGACGTTGCTGTTCGTTTCCATCGGCCCACAAACGACCCAGATTGTTTTCTGCCGTTGCAAGGTTCACGCGAAAGAACTCGTCGGCATCAGCCAGTAACCAGGTTCGTTCCAGGTCCTCGATCGAACTGGCGTAGTCGCTGGCTGCTTCGTCCTTGTGGCCAAGCTTGACGGCCACTTCGGCGCGACGAAGTTTGGCGTGGGCGAGCGATTGCATCCAATCGGATCGCTGGCCGCAGGATTTTAATCGTTTGTCGAGATGATCGATCAGGTGGGTCCAGGCTTGAAACGACGCGGGATAACTACCCAGTCGGCTGTAGCGGTCGGCGTGCTCGGTCGCGATCGTTTCGTACAGTTGGATGTCGCTGGGGTTGCCGCGATGATCGGCCAGCCAGCGAGCCCAGTCGGCGGCGTTGTCGTATCGTTCGGGCGAGAACACGCGTCGTTGCGTTACCGTTGGGCCAGCGGATGATGCGGCGGACTCGGTTCGCTGGATCACCAGTTCCAATCGCACCCGTGCGGAGATTGCTCGGGCGATAAACGTCGACGGTTTCAAATCGGTTTCTGTGGGCGGTTCCCAGGGCAACCAATGTTGCAGTTCTTCGCGGGATGCGATCGCGTCGGCCAACGAAGGTGGCCGCTCGGTCGCGAGCGCACGACCGATGGTGGTGTTGATCCGTTCCAGATGGATGAGTTCGTGCAGCGTCGGTTTGTGCCGATACCAACCGTCGGCAGGTTCGGTTGAGGCAGCCGAGTGAGGCAGTGAGACGTGGGAGATCTGATGGATGGCGTGTCCCAAGTCGTCGAGGATGGACTCCGCAACGGAAAAGTGCTGGTGAGATTGGTCGGCTTGTCCACGCATCCGATACAGGTCTCCCAGACGCAGGTGACACTTGACGCGTTCCAGCCAGACCAGGGTGTTGGTATGGAACGTGTCCTCATCGACGTCGTCACTGAGCCGGTCGACGATCGGATCGATCGGCTGTTCGATCAAACGCTGGTACTGATTCAGTGCTTGGCCGATCAATTCGTTTCGCAGCGGCGTCATCGCCGGATGGAATTGCAAGGAACCACTCAGATCGACCAGCCAGGTATCGGCGGTGTCGCGTGCGTCGACCAGCCGTTCAAGCGACTCATGGTGCGCCTGGCGAGCTTCGATTCTCGCTTGCCGTTCGGCCTGGTGGGCCGAGCGGATCACCAGGGTGCTGATCACCGAGACGATCATCAGCAACACCACGGCAACGGCGATCGTTGACGCGATCCCGCGATGCCGGCTACACCAACGGACGGTCCGTTCGACCAGCGTTTCGTCGTGAACAGACACTCGAACGCCCGTCATGAAGCGTTGCACGTCGTCGGCCAAGGATTCGACATCCCGGTAGCGTCGCTGGGCGTTTGGCGCCATCGCGGTGTGGACGATTTCTTCCAGCGGTTTGGGCACACAGGGTTGCATCTGACGCAGCGGCGTGAATTGACCTCGGCTCGCCCTGCGGAGCACGGTTTTAATGTCCATGCCCTTGTGCGGGTGGCTGCCCGCGATGATTTCGTACAGGATCACGCCGAGCGAATAGATGTCGCTGTGGCTGCCCATCGACGCCAGCTCTCCCCGAGCCTGTTCGGGGGCCATGTAGGTCGGCGTCCCGATCACACTGCCTTCGGATTCCAGCGGTCCGGAGGAACGATAGCTGCCCGATCGGTCCTCCTGTGGTCCCGCCCCCAGGACCGTCGATTCATCGGTCGCGTCGTCGACATAGCGGGCCAATCCCCAGTCGACGACGATCGTTTCGCCAAACGCGCCGGCCATCACGTTGGTGGGTTTCAGGTCGCGGTGGATGATGCCGCGTCGATGGGCATAGGCCATCGCATTGCAAACATCAATGAATCGAAGCAACAGTGGTGTGATCGCTTCGATCAACTCGTGCCTGACCCAACGTCCGTCGGGACGCTTGGCATGTGCGGCGCGGATGTGATGTCGCAACGTGTCGCCTTCCAACAGCTTCATCACGTAATAGGTTTCACCCGTTTCGTCGGCGACCAGTTCGTGAACCGGAACGACGCCGGGGTGCTGAAGTCCGCTGGTGATCCGCGCTTCGTGTAGAAACTGCTCGCGTTGGGCCGGCTGGATTTTGCCCGGGTTGCTGATGCGTTTGACGGCGACCTCGCGTTGTAATTGTCGGTCAAGCGCGCGTTGGACGATGCCCCAGCCGCCGCGTCCCAGTTCACCCAGTTCGACATATCGATCGGAATCGCACGAAGAGCGATCGGATTTGATCGCGTGTTGTGCGTCTGCGACAACAGCATCCTCGGCGGGGGTGGACGTTGGGGCACGCCTGGAGGCCTCCGATCCGAGTGTGCATTCGGCGTCCGGCAGGTCCGCGTCGCGGACCCGATGCGACGATGGAAATGCGCCCGCCGGAATTGCGTCAGCGGTTCCAACGACTCGTTCTGGTTTGCCGGCTCCCCAAACGGTTGCCAGTGGGTCCTCGGAGGCGGGGGCGGGCGGATGTTCGACCGGAAGCGGCGGGGCGTCTTGGTGTTTTCGGGGCTGATTTGAATCGTCGGGCAAGAAGCGGCCGTTGATCGTTTCCATGTCGGTTCTGGACAGCTACAAGTCGGTTCTGGACAGTCGATCGAGTTGTGTGAATCGATCGTTGGGATTGTGAGGGACGTTTGGGGGACCGCGGTTGCATCCTCCGGAGACATACGTAAACGTAGGCCGCCACGAGCGGTCCGAACGCCGTTTCTGGTAATTCCACAATGCCCACTCGAGTTTGAGCCCTGGATCCGCAATGTCCGATGCACCCTGCCACGTCCGCCAAGCCCGTCCCAAGGACGTGCCGGAAATTTTTGCGATGCTTCGCGAGTTGGCCATCTTTGAAAAGTTGGAGCATCAATTGACCGCCAGCGAAGACGACATGCATCAGGCGCTGTTCGTCGGTCGGCATGCCGAAGCCTTGGTGGCAGAGGTTGCCGCAGATGATCCGTCAGAACCGCAGCTGGTCGGCTACGCGATCTACTTTGAAAACTTCTCGACGTTTCTGTGCAAACCGGGGATCTATCTGGAGGACATTTACGTCCGACCGGCTTTTCGCAACCGAGGTATCGGAAAGAAGGTGTTGCAAACGCTGGCCGGGATCGCGGTGGAGCGAAAGTGCGGCCGGATGGAGTGGGCGGTTCTGGACTGGAACCAAAACGCCATCGACGTCTACCAGGCCATCGGCGGCGACGTGCTGCCGGACTGGCGAATCACGCGTTTGGGGACCGACGCGATCGAGAAGCTGGCCGGTGGATGCCAGAGCGACGCGTGAGCAAGGGACCACGCCTGTCATACGCTGGATCAGACACGTCGGCTAAATCAGCGAAAGCAGGCGGCGGTGTGTCGATTAAAGGGACCATCCAGCTTGGGAATGAGGCGAAACGCAACAATTCCAAATGATCTGGCCGGTTGCGGAAGAGAGGTTTGGAGGAAGGGTGTACGACGTCCTTTCTAGGTCGTCGCGCTGAGCCCCACGGGCGACGGCCCGGAAGGGCCATCGTACCGCGAGAGAAGCGTCGCCCTGGCATGAGAAGTGTACCGTGGATCAATTGACAAGCGATTGGCGGCTTCCACGACGGTCGGGGGCTGGCCCACTTACTCGCTGAGCCACTGGGCGGCTTCGGGGGCGAAGTAGGTGAGGATTCCGTCGGCGCCGGCACGTTTGAATCCCAACAGACTTTCCATGGCGACGTCGCGACGATTGAGCCAGCCGAGTTGTCCGGCGGCCGACAGCATCGCGTATTCGCCGCTGACCTGGTAGACGAACGTCGGCACGCCGAAGGTTTGTTTGACGTTGCTGACGATGTCCAAGTAGGGCATGCCGGGTTTGACCATCACCGAATCGGCGCCTTCGGCCAGATCGAGGGCCACTTCGTGCAACGCTTCGTCGGCTTGTTCGGGAGATTGCTGATAAGTCTTCTTGCTCGCCCCGGCCAAATTACCTTTGGACCCGACGGCCTCTCGAAACGGTCCGTAAAACGCGCTGGCGTACTTGGCCGCATAGGACATGATTTGCACATTGATGTGCCCGGCCGATTCCAACGCGTCGCGGATCGCGCCGACCCGACCGTCCATCATGTCGCTCGGCGCGATGATGTCGCATCCGGCATCGGCCTGGACCACGGCCTGCTTGGCCAGGATGTCGACGGTTTCGTCATTGACGACGTCGCCGTCGCGGACGATTCCGTCATGCCCGTGGCTGCTGTAGGGATCCAGGGCGACGTCGCAAATGATGCCCAGCGAATCACCGACGGCGGCCTTAATCTGTCGCACCGTTCGGCAGACCAAATTGTCCGGATTGGTCGCCTCGGCCGCATCGGGGGTTTTCAATTCCGCCGGTGTAGCCGGAAACACCGCGATCGCCGGAATCCCGAGGTCGCGGGCGCGTTTGGCGGCATCGACGATTTTGTCAGTTCCCAATCGATCCACGCCCGGCAGCGACTGGATCGGCTGGGAACCGCTGTCGCTGTGGACAAAGATGGGCCAGATCAGGTCGCTCGGGGTGAGCGAGGATTCGGCGACCAAGCGGCGGGACCATTCGTAGCGGCGTTGCCGCCGCGGCCGTGTTCGCGGGAATGAGCCGCGTGAAAAATCATACATCCTGCGAAAATCCGTGTCCTTACAAACCACGTTCGTCGGCGAACGCTTGGATCCGATAGAACCGTTGTTCTTCGGTCGCGTCCTTGACTTTCAGCTTACCGTTGCTGTCGATCATCAGGAACATGCCTGGTTCGACGATCGTTTCGTCATCGACGATTTCCAGCGGCGCGCCGCCTTCGACATCGATCACCGTCGCGGACGATTTGATGACTTTGGGGGCACCCGTCTTTTTGACTTCCAGGGTGATCGGATCGATGACGTCGGCCGATTCGACTTCGGTGCTCAGCACGGTGCCTTCGGTCGCCTCCATGCGTGTCGGCACAAACACTCCCAAGCTCGGGTCAAAGCTGGATGCGACGACCTCCGCTTTGGGCGGTTCGGATTCGATTTCGATCTTTCGGTTGCCGGCCATCACGACACGTGGTTTGATCGGTTTGACGCTTCCGAACACCGCACGGTCACCTTGCGGCAGCGCGGTCGGTGCGCTGGGGTCGCTCCAATCGCTCCACCGTTTGTAATTACGTTTTTGAGTCTGTGCGGCGTCGGCAGACAGGGTGACATAGCGTTTGTAGGCTTCGGGATCCAGGTTTTTGCTTTTGGGTTGCAGTTCGGGGGACTTGGGGAAGTTGGGGTCGTTGACGGCGAAACGTACTCGGTAGACATAGCTGTGTCTCAGCTGCGGTGCGTTCTTGTCTTGGCGGGGGGCACCGACGATGTAGGCAAAGTCGTAGAACCGCAGCAGTTTGTAATCGACCGGATTCTCCTCGGCGGGTTTGCCTTCGTTGGCCGGCCGGCTGCCGCCCATACCGCCGCCCATGCCCATCATGTCGTATCCCTCGTCCATGCCCATGTCCATGCCCATATCCATGTCCATTCCGTACATGTCATCCATCCCGCCACCGAAGGATCGTGTCTGGCCGCCGGCGATGTCGACTTCAAAGTCATCCAAATTGGTCTGGCTGGCCTTCGCCTTGATCGCTTCGGCCTCCTTTTCCAGTTGTTCGGCCATCAGCACCCGCTGGGACTTCATCGGGACCAGTGGGTGGGTCGCGATGTCGGTGTAGGGATCCAGCACGATCGGGGGAATCCACATCGTGACCCCTGGAATCCGGTAATCGTCGGGGACGATCTCGGGGGCAAACCCTGACCAATACACCGCGGCGTTGCGAATGGTGATGTCGTTGCTGTCACGTAGGATCCAATCATCCTCGGTCAATTGGTCGATCGACTTGTTGGTGACGTCGGCACGTTGCACTTGGTAGGAAACGTATCGCGGTAGATCCCGCTTGATCGGATCGTATTCGGCGGCGTAGGAGAGTGCCTCTTGGTAGGCATCGATCAACTGCTTGTGTGGGATCACGGCGGTCCCGGCGATAAACAGACCGATGCCGGGGACGGGAGGCTGGTCGTCACCGGTGATCAGTGACTGAGTCTTTTTGGGCGTAATGCCGAGGTTCTTGTCGGCGGCCAGTTTTCGGATCGGACCGGAGGCACCGGCCGACTCCATTCCCATCATGCCCATCATGTCGTCTCCGCCCATCATCATTTCCATTTCCATGTCCATGCCCATCATGTCGTCTCCGCCCATCATCATGTCCATGTTGTTTCGGCGGCTGCGTCGGGAACTGCGTTTAGGTTTGGCTTCGACGACCTCCAATTCGTCGGCGGGTTCCAGGTCGGTGAGCGCATACGTGCCGTCTTTGGAGCGATAGGCCAACGTGGCGATGACGCCGGTGGTGCGAACGGCCTCGGGTTTGGCGAGTACAGGGTCCTTGCGTCGGACTTTCTCTTTGCTCGCTTTAGACAGGTCCCAGGGGCCGGGCTGATAGAGACTGGATTTGATCGGCTGCAGGAACTTTTGTTGTTCCATCGCGATATCGAACTTCGGCTCGCGCGGCGCATCGGGGTTGTTGACGATCGCATCGGTGTGGTCGTCGTCGACTTGCCGTTTGACTTCGGTGGCGCTTTGGGCCAACCGATCCGGATCGTGTTTTTCCGTGATGATGGGCTGTCCCATCCCGCTATAGATCAGGAAGCCGGATAGCAGTGCGACGATCACAACGATCAGTTTTTCGAAATTGTAGACCGCAAAGTCTTTCAGTTTATCGGCGTCCATGGTGTTCCCCTGTCAGCAGGTACGTTGGTTCGTCGTTGAATGGGTTTGTGAAAAGGAGGCGATCGGCAGGCCACCCGGGGCAGAACGCCCAGGGCTGTGGCGGCGATCAGGGGGTTGCGACGGGAACGGCCATCGCGGTCGGTGGTGTTGCGGCCGGTGGGGCCGTTGCCGGCGGTGTGGCCGCTGGCGGTTCCGTCGCCGGTGGTGTGGTGGCCGGAGGCGTGGCTGCCGGCGGAGTGGTGGCCGGAGGCTGGGTGGCCGCCGGCGGTTCGGTCGTCGGAGGTGTCGCCGTCGGCGGTGTGGTGGTCGGCGGCGTGGTGGTCGCCGGTTCGGTCTCGCTGGGGCCGGGCAGGGCGTCGATCACTTCGGCCGATTCGTCGATCGAGACGTCGTCTTTGACCTTGTCGATACCGAGAGATTCTTCGCTCGGCGGGTTGTAGAAATAGATCAGTCCATAGATTTCGACGTCCATGTCCATCGGGAATTCGTCGTTGGCTCCGGCGGTCATTCCGCCTCCCATTCCCATGCCTCCCATTCCCATACCGCCGCCCATGCCGCCCATCATCATTTCGTCTTCCATCCCCATCATGTCGTACCCACCGCCTCCGCCGGTGCTGGACGAGCCGCCTTTGGGCATGACGCGGACTTGGCGGACGTCGACCATCAGTGGAGCACTGCCACAGGCGGCCAGCAGCCGCGCAACACTCTGTTGATTCATCTGCAGGTGCATCATGACGGGAACACGTTTGGCGACCGCGATCGCGACCTGTCCGGGGTCATTGCTGCTGAATGCTCCCCGCAGCGACGAGGCGTCGATGGGTTCATTGGCGGTGTTCACGTAACGGTTGTCCCCCGGGTCGGAGCCTTCGCCATCCATGTCGCCTCCCATACCGCCCATGCCCCCCTCATCCATGGAGTACATGTCTCCCATGTCTTCGTAGCCTTCCATCATGTCGTCCATGCCGCCGAAAGAGGCGGTGATCCGAGAACCGGGATCGGAGATGCTGCCCTGGTTGAAGGTGACCGACCGCCCGATGGAAAGTTTCTTGATCTCTCGAATCTCCGCTTCGAAGGCTTGCTGAGCGCCGCCGTTGACGGCAGCGACGATTTCCAGCAACTGCCGCATGATCCAAAGGTTTTCCTGGGAGTAGTAGACGTCCAGTTCCGAGGGATACTCCTTGGCGCCTCGCCAAGGGAACAGGTCCTTTAGCACGGCTTCCTGGCTGCTGGTGCTCCACTTGACGACGGGTTCTTTCACGGCGCCGGTAATGTCCACAGCCGCTCGCCGTGTCATCCCCGGTCCGCTCATCATCATCATGTCGTCCATGCCGTAATCCGCCCCCATCCCGGCGCTGCGTTTCTTGAAGTCGGCGGTCCAGTCCGCACCGGCGATCTTTGCGTAGCTGGGCAGGACTTCGCCGATGTATTGTTCATACCGCCGCAGCATTGCGGGGTTGACCTGATAGGTATCGGACGACGGCGGGAACTGTTCGTATTTCTCAAACGGCAGTTTCAACCGGTTCTTGTCGATCTTGCCGGTTTCCGGATCCCGGACGTATTTGAATTCATCGACAAACTCATCTTTCAGCTTGGTCGGCCAAGTCAGGATGTCGCGTTGTGCGTCGAAGACGTTTTGCCAGGCGGTGAGGACTTCCTGTTTGCGGATTTCGATCTTTTCGTTCATCCACAGGTGTGAAAGGTCGTTCGGCTGGGTCGGCAATTCGCCTTGGTACTGCGACACCTTCTGAACATCACCCTCAATTTTACGGATCTGTGCATCCGTCTTGGCGTTCAAGTCGGATGTCGACAGATACCAAACGCCCAGGGCCCCGATCAGGACGAGCGAGCTGCCGATCCAGAATCCATGCTTGATGGCGACGGCCAGGTACTCTTTGACTTGGTCCATGATGATTGCGTGGGTTGAGAAAAGTGAAAGTGAGTGATAGGTCAGACGCGCGAATCGGCGATGCGTTACGGGGTGGCGGCGACAGTGTCATCCAGCGTTTCGTCGGTGATTTCTTCCACCGGCGGTTCTTCGCCCTCGAGCGCCGCTTCTTCTTCGGCTTTCAAACGCTTGGCTTCCATCCGCTCGGAGTGCGTGGTGGGGGTCCAGAGGAATTGGAAGACAAAGTCCATTCGCCGTGCCGTGAAGAATTCGGGTTCGGCATTGGGATCGGCTGCCGCTGCTGCGGCGCCCGCTGCCGGACCGACGCCCACGGCGGCCGTGCCGGCGACCGGGGGTTCGTAATCCGGGTTCGGGATCTTTTCTTCGATCGCATTTTCGATATTCAGCATCAACGGGTAACTGATGCCCAGCTCGGCCGGCGTGTATTCGATCAAATCCGCCGACGGATCATTCGGATCGGGCAGCCGGATGATCCGGTTAGCCACGTCGTCGGGTAGCCGGCTGGGGTCCAGGAACGCGGTGGTCAGGTACTTGCGGGTGTGGTTGTTTCCGTCCAGACCGACTCGTTCCGGGTTGTTGTAGTAGTGGTAGCCTTGCAATTCGACGACCCAGAACGGACCGGTCGGCGGCTCCGGTTCGGTCGGCACCTCGCCGGGCTCCCGCTTGATGCCCATCTGTGCTTCCCAGTCTGCCTTTTCGGCGGCGAATCGCTTCGTCCGTTTGTCGTACCACTCGGCGATGTCCTCGTAGTACTTGGTTTCGAACGACGTGATCTGGAAATCGATCCGGTCTTCGTAGGGCACGACTTTGGGACTGGGCATTTGGCCGGGTTCGACGCCTTCGTACACACCACGCGGGATGATTTGATTGACGCCGCGGATCAGCTCCATCCACAGCACACGGTTTTCGGCATCGCCGGTGATCTCTTCGCCGACGGCGTTCAAATACGTGAGTTTCTTTTCCAGTTCGCCATCGGTGCCGCGGTGATCCTGGGCATACGTTTCCATGCTGGTCACGGCGACATTGGCTTTCTTCCAAATGTCCTCGTGGCTTTCTTTCCAGCTGTTTTGGGCGAAGTAGAAATTGGCCGACATGCCGAACATCAGGATCGCCAAACCCGCGACGGTCCAGGGTTTCTTGGCACGAATCATCCGCTGGGTGATGATTTCTTGTGGAACCAAGCTGGCATGGATCTGGGAAATGCCCAGTCCCTGCAGACACAGTCCGTAGCAGACCGCGAAGGTCGTCGCGTTGTCACGGAAGGTCGGGATGGCCAGCACGTCGTCGCCGCCCAAGCGATTGAAGCGGTCCAGGGTGTGGACTTCGAAGCCCAGGTTCTTACCCAGGTAGGCTGCCAGCCCCGGCATCTTGACGGTGTTCCCGGTGATCAACAGCTCGGTGATGTCGGCCTTGCGATCGATGCTGCGGAAGAAGCCGATCGAACGCTGGACTTCGGTGACCAGGTCGTTGAAGACCGGACGCATGGTTTGGAAGATCAGTTTGGGGTCGACCGCCTCCCGCGCGTTGCGTTTGATGTGTTCGGCCTTGGCGAACGTCATCTTCAAGTCTTTGGTCAACTGGCGGGTGAAGTGGTTGCCGCCGATCGGCATGCTGCGTTGCCAGATCCGAAAGCCGTTGGTGACGATCAGGTCCGAGCTGTCGGTTCCGATCGACAGGATCACGCTCGAGGACGGCGGATCGTCGGAGTTGAAGATTTCACCGTCCAGCCGTTCGCCCATGCGGTCATAGGCGACCATGTTGTAGAGCGCGATCGGTGCCAGTTGGACGACATCGACTTCCAAGTTGGCGGTGTCGAACGGAGCCAGCTGTCGGTTGGCCTGTTCGCGTTTCATCGCAAACAAGCCGACTTCGCTGTCGAGCGCATAGCCGTCTTCGACCATGCTGCCGGGCATCATCTGGTAATCCCAGACGACGTCGGACAGTTCGAACGGGATCTGTTGACGGGCCTCGTAGCGGACCAAGTCGGCGATCTTTTTGACTTCGACCGGCGGCGGTTTGAAGAATTTCGACAGACCGCTTTGGCCGGGGACACTGATGCAGATCTTGTCCGTCATCCCCTCGTTGCGTTCCATCAATTGGTTGATCGCGTCGGCGATCAACTCTTCGGGGTCTGCTTCGGGCTGACTTAAGATTTTGGGGTATTCGATATAGTCGAACGCGGTCGCGACGACTTCTTCATCGACTTTCGTACAACGCAGCGCCTTGAGGGCTGATTGTCCGATCTCGATTCCCCAAACTGAAGTGCTCTTGGCCATAATTGAACGCTAACGAAAAAGTGATGAGTGAATGGCTCGGGCCATCAAACGTCCGCTCCGAACGACGCCGACCTTGACCGCGATTGAAGCAGGTGCGAGTGCGTCAGCGGGTAATCCAATAAACGATTGATGACGATTATCCTTGGGCGATCTTTACCGAAATTGTGACAGATTTCTCGCCCCGGTTGCAAAACGGCGCCGAAAAATGCGATTCGCCTGCGGTACGCAGAGTACTCTGACACCGCCATCTTCTCCACGCTTGGCCGGCTGTGATGTCAAATATACCCCGCTCCGCTCGTTCCGAATGTGCTGATTGACCTAAAATTGCAATCGATCGCGCACGGCCAACAGCGGGATTGAAGCGATTCGGAGGACGCCGATGTCAAGCGCGTCACGGCAAGCGTTTCCAAACGGCACCTTCGCCAGGGGGGACAGGAGGAGAAATTGAAGAGAACGAAAAGTGAGACGCCAAGTGGCGGCACGCCAGTCGGATTTCTCGGGAATGGCAGACTTTGACGTAGCTACCTTCGCCAGAAAGTGGATTCCCCGGGGGGGCTGCGTGTGATTCTGATTCGACCTTTGGGAGCAAGTCTGGCGTCGACTTCTGCATCATCCACGCTCTGGAGAGCGTCGCTATGCGGATCATTGTCTACCTCCCCCAGTCTATCCGTCTGGTGGGGTGGTCGTCAAATTAATTGTCCTTCCCCGGTACCGATCGAGCCGGTCCGGGGGCGTCCGGGGGCGGCTTTGAAGAGTCGGCAGTTTCGATCACACTCTGTCGCTCCCCGCATTTCTTGTTTGCGCCCTTTTTCCTCCCAAGACCACCGCGATATGGCTCCTTTTGACGAGTGTTCGGTTCTGCTGCCTTCGGCCACGTTGGAAGATTTTCCGGTCGGAGGATCAAACTCGGATGCGCGGAGCTTGTTGGCCGGTTGGACGATATTGTGGCACCCGCGATTGCTGGCCCAAACCGAGCAGCTGCCGACGTGGTACCGCGCCGACACGCCTCCCAATCCCGATGGGCCGCGCGTCATCGTGATCCCCGATCCGTCACTGAAACAGATCCCCAGCGATTTTCGGCGTAAGTGCGACGCCAACCCGGATTGTGTTTGGGTGACCGGGGCGGACCGGGCGGAGATGATTTCGGCGCTCGGGGAGGTGCTGGGCATCGCCCCGGCCGACCCGAATTGCCAACCGCTGCAATCGGGGCCGCGGACGTTGGGCGTCGAAGATTTTTTCGCCGCCGGGTACCTGTCGCTGCAGATTCAGATCATGACGCGACGGTTGCGGTACACCAGCAATCTGGACGAACTGCATCTGCAGAACCGGATCGTCGCGGCGGCCAAAGCGTTTTGCCAGCGCGACGCCGAGGCGGCCGCCGAGGGGTTGCACGACGTGTTTGATTGTCTGTCGGAAGAACGCGACCACTATTTTTCCAGTGATCCGCACTTGGTCGATCTGACACTGCTGACCTCCGGGGTCTTGGGGACAGCGATCGATGCCGGCTGGCTTGATCGTTTCCGAGCGAGCGCGGGGGCGGACAGCGACGCCGACGGGTTGCGGGGCACGCCACGCAACGTCTTGGTTGATGCGACGGCGGCGGCCGAAATCGACGCCGCCAAGGAGGATCCCGGCAAACACGAGCGTTTCAACAAATTCGTGCAGTTGTTGTCGATGGAAACGGTCGGCTGGGCGGGTGGTGGGATTGCATCCCAGTCGAGTTGCCTGGACGCGATGACGATGGCGTCGGCGCGGCATGTGATTGAATCGGGAACCGCCTTGGCCACTCGTGCGATCGGTCGCGCCCCGTCGGTCTATGCCACGCTTTCTGGATTGACGCCGGTCGACATCATCCCCGCTCTCTCGGCGCTCGGTTACCAAGGGGTGATCCCGATCGATTTCACCGCGGGGATCGGATTCGGCGATGAATCCAAGGTGATCGTCTCGGGCGGCCATCGAGAGTTGGAGGCGTTGACGGCCAAGCCGATCGATGCCGCCGGCGATGCGGCGTTTCTGTCACTGGGGGCTCATCTGGGCGAACTGATCGATTCGGGGGAGGTGGCGACGGCCTTGCTGGTGCACTGGCCGGACCGGGTCTGCGACAGCTTTCTGGATCTTTGTCGCGCCGCGACGTGGAGTGTGGCGATGGGCCGTTTCTGGACGTTGCCACGCTACTTCACCGATGGCGAACGCCCCTATCATCATGGGACATTGGATGCACTCTCCAAACATTCGGCATCGAGCGTGGTGGAGCGTCTGATCGGTCCAACGCCGGATGAAACGTTGCGCTCGATGGCCGAGTCGTTTTGTCTGGCGGTGCGATCGGAAGCCCAAAGCACGCTTCGTTCGATCGCAATGCTGGCCAACCCGCGGTTGCTGGATGAAGCGGACGATGCTGACGATCGCCGGCTGGTCAGCCAGGCGATCGGAGTTGCGCCCGCTTCCGGCGAGACGCCTGGCAAGCACACGTTGTGTTTCAATCCGCATGCCGTCGCGACCAGGCGTCAGGCAAGGCTGCACGGCGGGGCACCGTCGGGCGAAAAATTCGTCTATGCCGCGAGCGGTGCCGGCGCCGATTGCGACGTGACCTTCGACGTGCCGGCGATGGGGTTCACCCGGCTGTCGGCGACGCACGCGGTCAAGAAAAAGGGGCTGTTGAAGCGGTTGACCGGTGGCGAGACCGGGATCGCCGAACCGGCGGTGTTAAAAAACGCCTTCATGGCGGTGGCGTTGGACGAAACCGCCGGCGGAATCTCCGGAGTGTACAGCGCGTCGCGCGGCAATCGTCTGTCGATGCGATTGGTTGCCGCCGGCGGCCTGTCCGGCAACCAGGACGGCGGCACGATGGTCTGCAGCCGGATGCAGGTCGATCAGTCCGATTCGACGATCGGGGTGATCACCGCAACGGGCGAGCTGCGGGACAATGACGGCAAAGCGATCGCGGAGTTCATGCTGCGTTATCAGCTTCAACGGGGCAGCCGACTGTTGCGGATTGATGGCCAGCTGAAACCCAAATCCGATCTGCGAGTCGCGTCGGAGTCGGAGTTTTGGAATCGCTATTTTGCTTTACGGACGGCGGTGGCCGGTGAGGCGGCGATTCTGAGACCGCTGGTCCGCGACAAGGTGCACAGTGCGTCGGCAAAAAAAATGGTCGCACCGCTGGGCGTGGTGATCGACGAGGCGGAGAAACAGACGTTGGTCGTCGGCCACGGCTTGCCGCTGCATCGCAAGGTCGGCGATCGATTCTTGGATACCCTGGTGGCAATCCCCGACGGCGCCGAGCGAAGCGAGTTTCAGGTCACGTTGGCGTTTGATTGCCCATCGCCGGTTGCGATCGCGCGGTCGTGTATCGCGCCGGCGGAAGTGTTTGCCATTGATCCGCCCGGTACCGGTTCGTCCGGCGGCCAGACCGGTCAGGCCTGGCTGGTCCACGTTTCCTCCAGCGACGTGCTGGTCACGGAGATGCAGACCGCGCGGCGTCGCGACGGCAAACTTGCCGTGCGGATGCAAGTGATCCAGACCCGACCGAAAACGTCCAAGGTCCGTCTGCAGTTTTGCGCGTTTGCCCAGTCCGCCTTCGTCGCCGACGCGTCAGGGATCGAGCGGTCGCTGGACGAGCTGCCCGACGATGTCCGATGCGACGATGGCGTGGTGGTATTGTCGTTGGGGAACCACCAAGCCGTCGACCTGGTGGTCGTCTTCGATGTCTAGTACTGGCGAAACAGTTTCATCGCCAATTCGGTCATGTTGCTGACGTTCATTTTTTCGATGACACGTTTTTTGTGCCGATCGATCGTCTGGTAGCTGACGTTCAGTTCGCCGGCCAGTCGTCGCGAGGTGACACCCAACAGAAGTTGCGGCAGGACTTCGCGTTCTTTCGGGGTCAGTCTGCCGAAGCCGCTGCGGAGATTGCACAGCGAGTCTTTGCCGGTACCGTCGGCGTGAAAAGCGTCTTCGACCGCTTCGATCAACAGGCGGCTATCCAGCGGATGCGGCACAAGATCGATGAAGCCGTGGCGAAGGGCCTGGTGCAGCGTCCGTCGCGAGCGGTCAGCGGTGACGCCGACGATCGAGTAGCGGATGCCTTGGTCGGCGAATCCTCGGATTTGGCTCAATAACTGATCGCGATCCGCGTCAAAGTCGACCAACAAACATCCCGGTCGAAAGGAGCTGAGCTTTTTAAAGACGCCTTCCCAATCCTCAACCTCCATCGTTTGAAATGGAAGCGCATCGGGAAGCGTATCAATCGAAAGACGGTCGCTTTGCAGAACGACCATGAACGGACGGATCCCTAGCGAGGGATTACCGTTGTGACTAGCCTTGATCATTGTTGCCCCTTGATCGAAGTTAGGTCTCGATAATGTGAATTAGCTCGTGTGTGCTATTCAGTTTTCCTTGGTGTGATTGAAGTGTTGCTGTCAAGATTGGCGGACTGAGTGCCGGTTGCCCCTGACGACGTTTGGCAGGTTACACAAGGGGGCTTTAGCAAATCTATAGCAATTGGTGGAAAAAACTCGGGTGTGTTTTGCGCGCGACTGACGCCACTCCCGTCAAAACCTCCGGAAAGCCGCGCCCCCGGTCACGCTCCGGTTGTGCCAGTGATCGTGGGGGCGTTTGGGGCGGTGTTGGCCAGCAAAACATTCGCCGCACCTTCGTCCAGCGGCTAACATGAATTCAGGCGATCGATGCGACATCAGCCGGCACGAAGTCGATGTGTCGACGTGAGCTGTGATCCCTATCCTGCACACCAGACCGGAGGGCCGAAGCGATGAAACTTGCATTCAGAATCCTCAATCGAGGCAATGGGGCACTCGGCAACGCAGAGGTGACGCTGAATTGGGGCTCAAAAACCTGGAGGGTCGACGATTCGGCGTCGATGGGGTGGAAACGGGTGACGCGCTCGCGCGTCGGTTCGTTCGAGGTCAAGGACTGGAACGTCGTTTGGCTGTGGGACAAGCCCGGTGGCAAAGGGCGCAATATCGCGGTGCTTTGGGACGCCCCACGTGGTCTGGCCGACAAGAGTCGCGGCGACGGTTCGGGCCGGCTGTTCGATCCCGAAGACGCATCGCTAAAGCAACGCGAAATCCAATGGACCCTCGTCACACCGCCGCCGCCTCAAAGCAAACAGCTCAGTCCCAGACGGCAAAAGCTGATCACTTGGCTCAAAACCGAATTCAAGTCCGATATCAACTACGGGACGAGCAAGTACAACGAACTGACCGGCGGCGACAAAGGAATTGGGGGGAAGAGCGATAAACCGGGCTACACGAACTGTCTGATCCTGCCGGGCATCGTGAGCGCCGAGATCGCCAAGGAGAAAGGGCACACGGGGGAGAAGTTGCTGCCCTGGTTGAAGAAAAACTCTCTCACCGGCACCTACCAGGTTCGCGACCGTGGGAAAAAGCTTGGCGCTTGGATCAGTGCCGCCGACAAGAAGAAACGCCCGATCCCCGGTGACATCTTTGCGCTGCTTAAGAAGGGGGCGACCAATCACGAGACCGATGGGATCGGTCACGTCGGCGTGTTCCTGGAATACGTCTCGGACACCAAGTGGAAGACCGCCGACTTCGGCCAAGGTGATTCCGGATACACCGGCCGGACGCTGATCCGAGATTACGATCCGGCCACAGGAAAACTGACCAGCCCCAAAACCGCCAAGCCGCCTCGGGTCTTGGCCGGTTGGGTTGATCTGGATCTCTATTTCAAGGGATCGAGCTGAGCCAAGAAGTTGCAAAAAAACGCGACCGCCGGGAATGGCACGGGCCTTAGCCAATACGCTGAGCCGTAGACGCTAGCCTCGGGCCTGATCGCCGGGTTAAAGGCGTATCAAGGCCCGCGGCTAGCGCCGTCGGCTCACTCAGCCCGTGCCATGCGTGACCTTTTCTTGCACGTCGCGTTCTGCTTTCGAAGACGGCAGAACACGACCAGGGCAATCAAGGAATGCTTACTTGGCGAAGCGATAGATGCACTCGCCACGCGTGTTTTCGGTGAAGTAGTAGATTTCACCGTTTTGATCTTCGCCGAAGCCGAGCACCTGGACGCCTTCGGGGATCACTTGCTCGTTGGCGGTGGCACGCTTGGTTTCCGGATCGAAGGACAAGGCCCAGACGACACCGGTGACGTAATCGGCATACAGGTACTTGCCATTTAATTCAGGCAGTCGTTCGTTGCGGTAAACGCGTCCGCCGGTGATCGAGCGGCCGATGCGGTGGTCGTATTGCCAGACCGGATCGATCGGTTCGCTGACGCCTTCGACCGGCGGGCGGTTGCCGAAGCTGTTGGTGCCTTCGCGATTGCTCCAGCCGTAGTTGCCGCCCTTGGTGATCACGTTGACTTCTTCCCACAACTCCTGACCGACATCGCCGAGCCACAGATCACCGGTCTTGCGGTCGAATGCCAATCGCCACGGGTTGCGAATGCCGTAGGCGTAAATTTCCGGCTGAGCATCTGGCGTATTGACAAAGGGATTGTCGGCGGGGATGCCATAGTTTTTGTCGCCGGCGGGATTGTCGACGTCGATCCGCAGGATCGAACCGAGCAGTTGCGAAAGGTCCTGTCCGGAGGCTTTCGGGTCGTTGCGATCGCCACCGTCGCCGAGCCCGATGTACAGGTAACCGTCGGGGCCGAATTCGATGCTGCCACCGTTGTGGTTCTTGTAGGGCTGGGGGATTTCCATCACGATCCGCTCGGTCGCCGCGTCGGCCGTGTTCGGGTCGACCGTCGACATCCGAAACTCGCTGACGACCGAACGACTGTTGTCGGCGTCGGAGTAATAGACGTAGAACGTTTGGTTGTTCTTGAAATCGGGATGCATCGCCAGACCGAGCAACCCTTGTTCGTTGCCGCCGCTGTTTTTCCAGTCGGCGACTTCACGGCGCATGTCCATCACCAGATGTGACTGGACCGTCTCGGGATCATTTTCGAACGTCCAGATCCGGCCGTCTTGAGAGGCGATGAACACGCGATTGCTGCCGTCACGCGGGTAGGTCAGTTCCAAGATTCGCAGCGGGCGAATCTTACCCTCATCATCGACCGCTTCCCACTGATCAAGTTCCAGGTTCGGGAACGCGAGTTCACCTTTCAAGCCCAGATTGCCATCGATCGGTTGGGGGACGCTGCCGTCGGCGTTGATGCGACGCACTTTGATGTTGCGATACGCGACTTCGTCACCGTGATCTTGCAAACAGATGTGTCCGCTGCCGGCTTTGCCGAACCCGGGGAACTTTGAAAACTTGCTTTCAGCGACGCGAGCGTTCCAATCCTTGTTGCCGATATTGAACGTGTAATAACGCACGCCGTTCAGACACACTTCGCAGCCTTGAGGGGCGATCCGCACGTAGATCTGGTTCCACTGGCCGGCCGGACGCGAGGCGTCGACGGGGCCTTGATTGGCGGACCAGCGCGGCGCCGCGGGCTTGTACAACTGGTACAGCCAACCCGCCTTTTGTGGGTCGTGACCGTCGACGTTGTCCTGAATTTGAATCTCCGGTCCGCTTTGCCACGGTCGGGGATTGTCTTCGGTGACGTGGAACATCAACCCGCTGTTGCCTTCGGGGCTGATCTTGTAATCGATCAACATCTCAAAGGCGTCGAACTTTTCCTTGGTGATGATGTCGCCGGCACCTTTTTCGCTGCGAATCAGGGCACCGTCGACGACTTTCCAACCGTCGCTGATCGTATCCTTTTGATAATTCCGCCACGCATCGGCGGTCGTTCCGTCAAACAGCAGTTTCCAGCCGCTGCGTTTTTCGGCTTCGCTCAATTGGTTCACGCCCGTTTCCGCCTGCGCGAAACTCGGGACGCCGACCAGACAGGTCAGGGCAAACGCGGCGACACATTTGCCGACAGATTTCAATAACAACATGCAATGATACCGATCAGGGATAGGAGGGAAGGTGGGCAAGGGGCGACTATTATTTCCCGAAAAAACGTCGCCAACAACAACGGGCTGTGTGAATTTGTCAACTCTCGCGCGGCCAGCGGGCCCATTGCGAGGTGGCCGAAACCATCGTCGCACCGACTTTTTCCAGTTCCCCACTGGAAATCACCAGCGGGGGTGTGGTGTAGATGCAGTCCCCAAAGGGACGGATGAAAACGCCTTGCTGGACGAACAAATCACGCAGGCGATCGACGTGATCGAGCGAATCAACTTGGATCACTCCGATTGCACCCTTGACCCGAACATCGACCACCCGTTCGATTTCGCGGCAGGGTGCCAACAGGTCGGCGAGGGCGGATTCGATGCTCCGAGCCTGGTCCAATCTCGGTTCCTGTTCGAACAGGTCCAGCGAGGCTCCGGCGGCGGCGCAGGCCAAGGGGTTGGCCATGAACGTCGGGCCGTGCATCAACGCTTTGGAGGCGTCGTCGGACCAGAACGCATCGAAGACTCGGTCGCTGGCGACCGTGGCGGCCATCCCGATCATCCCCGCCGAGAGTGCTTTGCCCAGACAAATCACATCGGGAACGATGTCCGCCTGCTCGATCGCGAACAGCGTCCCGGTGCGTCCGAACCCGGTCGCCAATTCGTCGGCGATCAATAGCACGTCGTTGTCCCGGCAGGCGTGTGCGATCGCGCGGAGCACGTCCGCCGAATGGAACCGCATCCCCCCCGCTCCCTGGACCAACGGTTCGATGAACACGCCGGCCAGTTGATCGCGATGCCGGTGCAGCAGTGATCGAAAACGTTCCATCGAGGCATCGTCGCGAGGGACGTCGACGTTGAATTGTTGCAGCAACGCCCCTTCGAACTTTGCGTGCATGCTGCGCTCGGGATCACACAACGACATCGCACCGGTGGTGTCGCCGTGGTAGGCGTTTGCGAACGACAGAAAACGCGTGCGGCCGTGCTCGCCAAGGTTGCGATGGAATTGGATCGCCATCTTCATGGCGACTTCGACCGCGACGGATCCCGAGTCACAAAAGAACACGCGATTGAGGTCGCCGGGCAGTAACCCGGCCAGGCGATCGGCCAGCGTCAGCGCCGGTTCATGATTGATCCCGCCGAACATCACGTGTGGCATGGTGTCCAGTTGCCGGTGCATCGCATCGACCACGTGCGGATGGTTATACCCGTGGCAGGCCGACCACCAGGACGCCAAGCCATCGATCAGCCGCCGTCCGTCGGAGAGGTGCAAGTAGACGCCCTCAGTCCGCTCGACCGCCAACGGCATCGGCGACGTTTTCATTTGGCAATAGGGCATCCACAGATGTTCGTAACCCCGCTGTTGCCACGCGGGGGTGTCGCCGGTGTTGGAATCGATGAAATGGCCCTCGCTGGATGATTGTGGGATACCGGAAGACACGTTCCCTGCGAGGGAGTGGGTGTCTACACAATCTACAATGGCTCCCTGCTGCCCCGGCTTTGTGTAGACACCGATATTGTTAGGGAGGGTGAATCGTCAACTTGCTGTCCAGCTAGCCGCGGCCGGGGAACCTATCATCATCGTCGTCATCGGACAAGAAGTCGCCGGCTAAGACGTTCCCGGCGAATGCGGCGTCGACCGATCGAATCGCCGCGACCGATTCACCTTCGGCGGCATCATCATCGCGGCTGAACAGACGCGCCAAATCGTTGATCACGTTCAAGGCGTCGCGGGCGCTGATCAGTCCGTCGGCGTTGGTGTCCAGTCGCCGCATCGATCGCAAATGCAGTTCCGTGTCCTCACCCTCGGCCGCGTCGGCCAGGGCGGGAAGGTCATCTACGTCGACGGCGCCGTAGATTCCCAGGAAGTTGATCACGCGGAGGGCGTCCGACGGGGTGACCGCGCCGCTGGCGTCGGTGTCGGTCGGCTGAATGCCGTCGATGTTGATCGTCAACGAACCGAAGACCACTTCCAGTGGTGAAACCTCGTCGTCGCGACCACGCAGCAGCAGTTCCGCGCCACGTGATTCGGCCGGATTAAGCGCCAGCGTGACTTCACCGCCGGCGATCGCTCGGACGCCAAATCGGACCACGCCTTGCGTGTCGGTGCCAGGGTGTTCGATCATCGCTTCTAACGCATGAAATTCGTCAATGCCGGCGGCGGTCACCGGATCACCAAAGTCGTCGAACTTGCCCAGCAGGACGACCTCGCCGGTCAATTCGAGTTGGTTGATCGGCAACGGCAGATCAAACGCGACCGCAAACACGCCGAATCCGAATTCACGTAAATCCTGCGCCGACACTTCCAGGAAAAACTCGTCGCCCGTTCGGACCGATTCGATCGTGTTGCCTTCGACGTCGGTCGCTTTCAAGCTCAGCTGCATGACTTGGTCCAGCGGTTGGCTGCTCAGCTGCGCCACGTCGCCTTCGAAGTTTGCCGCATAACGATACAGTTGGTCGCCGACCGCCACGTCCACGACGACGCCGAATTGTCCGCCCAGCGGGTTGTCGATTCGGTCGCTGTGATGGACCGGCATCGGGATGTCGGTAAATCGGCGTTGCGAAGAAACGCGGACCTCGGACGCACTGACACCAAGGTCTTCGGCGGTTCGGACCACGATTCGTTCAACGGCGCGGCGAACGTCGGCGTCATCGAATCGGAACAAGGTCAACGTGACCGTCGCCGAGGCGCGCTGGGAGCCTTGTTGCAGCACGTATTGAAACTCAAACGTCCCTTCGCTGCCCAAGGCTTCGTCGGTCAGACGCAGCACGTTTCCACCGGTCGCGATCTCGACACCGGCCGGGGCATCGATCAGTTCCGCGATCCGGACGTCGCCGAGGGCGTTGATGACTTGATCGTTTGTCAGCACGTCCAGGTAGCGATCGCGTGCGTCGGAGTTGCGGCGGATGATGTCATCGACGGCGCTCGGGGGCGGAAGCGGTTCGCCCAGCGGCGTGACGATCGCATGATCGAGGTTGTCCCAGCGGTACTGGATCAGCTGGTCGATCTGGCGCAACAGCAAACGGTGATCATCGACGTCGATTTCAAGTACATGGGGAAGCCCGATCGAGGCCCGCAGATTGAAGTGGCCCGAATCGTCAAGGTCGCCGATGACGATCTGTTCGGCTTGGTGGGCAACCAATTCAGGCCCGAGCCCGACCAAGGTCGGAATCGCAGACGACGGAGAAAAAACCGCCAACACGGCGTTGCTGGGAATCTCCTGCGCGAGCACCGTATGATCGTTTAACGAAAGCGTCAGCAATTCCGCTTGGCGGCGCGCGACGGTTTCGTCGCCTTCGGACGTGGTCGTGTACGATTGCCGCACAATCGCGAAACGGTCCGGCGAGAGTTCGGTCACGCCGGTGATGCCGGGAAAGGTCTGGTTGGGAATTCCCGGCAGTTCGATTCGCGTGACGCGGCTTTGGGCATCGATGTCGATCGACTGGTCGGTGTCGACGACCAGCAAACTGTTCCGGCCATCGGCGACGACCACGGCACGCTCGCCGATTTCGACCTTCACCTGGCTGTTGCGTGTCGCGAGCGCGACGGCTTGGAACAGTTGCGGTTGATCGTCCGACAAGTCGATCAACGCGACGGAAAACCCGGCTTGTGGTCCGTCAACGACTGCGGGAAAGAGAAGGCGTTGATGTTGTCCAAAGACCACCGCCGTCTGCCCGTCCTTGGAGATCCTTGTTTGCAGGTTCGAGTCCGCCGTCAACTGCAGGGTGGCGATCTTGACGATGGCGTCGTCGACGATTCGGTATCGCACCAAGTGTTGGGGCGAATCGACGGGCGTGCCGGACGATGCCGTCGTGCCCTCTGGAGCGTTTTCGCCGCTTGTTTCCGTTTGGGGAATCTGTTCGACGACCAGCAAGTCGTCTCCGGCAATCGCGTTGTCTGTGATCGCATGGGGCAGTTCGCCGGAGGCAATTCGAGAGATCGAATCACCACTGACGTCAAAGACCGTGGCCGTCACCGGGAGCGGCGGCAGAAACAACTGCGGCGGAAAACCGGGTGGTTGGTAGGTCGAAACGAACAACCGGTCGTCGTGATGGGCGATGCCGGCCAAGCCACCGTCCAGCGAGATCGTTGATCGATCGGCCAGATCATCTCGCGAGACGACCAACAGGACGGTCCGCGGACCTTGTGTGCCGGTCGAATCCGCGTCGGGCGACGAGCCGATAGCGATCACCAGTCGGTCGGTCAGAACGACATGGGTGGGGGAAAACTGCAGAGCGATCGCGGCCGATTCGACCAGCGTGTCATCGTCTTGGCGGTCAAACAAGTGCAGCGTCGGCGAACGGTTGCCTTCGGAGACCCCTGCCAGCGCGTCATTCCTGACCGCGGCCACCAGATTCGCGTCTTCGGCCAACAGGTCCGACCCAAAGGCAGGCAAGATGAACGGCGGGTGGATCGCTGCCGCCGGAAGGGCCGTCGCTAGAGTGTCCGCCGTGGCCGAAAAACCACTCGTTGCCACCCTTGCGATGGCGGGGGATGCCGATTCGCCCTCGGCAATCCGCTCGATCGGATCGCTGGCCAAACAGACATCGCCGGCGAGCAGCTGACGGAGTTCGAGGGATTCGAGCAGGAATCGTCGCGAATTCATGGGGGAATCCGAAAGCAGTCGGAATTTCGTTGGATGCGTTGAGAGTTCAGATGAGCGGAAACGACAAAAGGTTCCGGCCCAATCCTAATCGATCTCTCACCGATCCGCGCCCATTCTTACTGGCGAAGTCCGAGGATCAGTGTCGGTGGTTCCGATGATTCGTCTTCTCGGGACGCAAAGGTGACCAGTTCGTCGCCGACCGAGCCGGTCAGGATCAGGGTCACCGAGCGATGGCCGGCCTGGGCAACGAATTTGGCCAGCGCGTCGCTGGAGATCAACAGTTTGTCGTTGTTGCGGCCGACTTTCTGTTCTGCCAGCAACGGCAGTTTCTCCAGCCCTTTTTCAGACAACGAATTGCCCCAGACGATCCGGTTTTCCGGCCACACATCGCTGATCGGATCGCTGAAACCGTACACACGGATCGATGCATCGGGATCACGCTTGGTCCCGGCAAGCGTCAGGCTCAACTCCGCAGTCTCGACCGGCAGCGGGTCCAGTTTGTTATTGCCTCCGCGGTTGCGATTTCCCGCTTGAGCCCCGCCTTGATCGGCTCGCAACGTCTGGATCCAGAACCTGGCATAGATGTGTTGAACTTGGATGCCGCTTCGGGTCTGAACGTACAGGACCGGTTTCTCGCCTTGGGGATCATTGAATCCTCCGCCGCGTTTCACCGTGGCGTCGGCGCCGTTGTCGTCGGAGGTCTTGAGCGCGACGATGCGGAGCGACGGTGATTCTGGTGGTGGGGCCGGTTTGGGGGCAGTCTCTGTTGGGCTCGGCGGATCTGTCGGGCTGGACTTCGCCATCGCGGGATCGGGGCTCGGTTTCTCGGCCGGAGTGGCAAGCGACGGTTTCTCCCCTGGCGGCGGACTGGACGGAGTTGTTGCCACGTTGGGCTGGTTGCGGACGGTCACGACAACGCGATCCAGCATGCCACGTTTGCGTTTTGAAGCTTTGTTGGAGATCACGAATTCGACGTAGGGCGACTTTCCCTCGACGGCCGCGTCGACGGTGTATTCGAAGATCGATTTTTTCTGTTTACCGCCGGTCCAGTTCTCGTTGCTGGAAAACTCGGCCAGCTGATAACGGATCGGCGGTCCCGACTTGTCGTTGAAACCCAACACGACACGGTAGGCGGTCTCGCCCGGTCCTTGTCCGCCGGTGTTGACGCTGATCCGGAACGCGTCGCCGGCCTTGGTCTTGTAATCAAACGCGTCGCTGACCAAGACCAGTTCGCTGTTGGGACCGGCATACGCATAGGTCTTCGCTTCCTCGTTCCGCGCGTTGGGATTTCGGTTCCAGCCGCCGTCCTTGCCCGAAAGCGCGGCCGTCCAGCCCTGGAGTCTCAAGGGGCCGGATGCCGGATCGCCCTGTTCAAACGAGCCGTTGTTCTTGGTGTGGCTGAGCAGCCATTTATATCCGGGTCCGCCGACGCCCTTGACTTCTTTCGCGTCGACTTTGGTGGCCGGCGGCGAAGGGGGCTGCGCTGGCGGGGTGGGCTGCTTCGGCGTGCCGGATTGTTGTTCGGGGGGCTTGGGACGCGGGGCTTGTCGGGGCGTGTTGGACGAACTCGATGGCGTCGGGTTCGCCGCCGGTGCCGCAGCGACATAGACCGCTTCTTCTTGTTGCTGGCGTGCGATCGCGCTGGAATCGCTGATGTAGACGATCGTCGGGATCAGCACCAACAGCAGCACGGCGACGACGCCGACGGTGATCCAGATGATTTTGGAATTGGATGCGGCGGCGGGTTCGGGGGCGGGTTTCCGTTGCGATTTGGCGGCGGCAAACGTGCCTGATCCCATCGATCCCTGCCCCGGTGCGGCCTGCGGCACGGCGACGGCAGGGTGGGCACCCGAAGATCCCACATCGCCGGCCAGCGGGGTCGCGGCCGGCAGGACATCGGGCAAGGTTTCAAACGGGTTGGGCGGTGCTTCTTCGGAAATGCCCCAATCGCCGCCGTCGGATCCGCCGAGGTTCTTTTTGCTGACCGCTTGTTCCAGTCCCAGTTGCAATTGGCTGATCGCCTGGGCCACCTCGGATTTCTTTTCGCACTCGACTTCCACTTCGTCGAGCGCTTTTTCCAAGTCCGCGGCGCTGGCGTAGCGATCGCGCGGCTCTTTGGCCATCAGCCGATGGATCAGGTCGGCCAGTGGCTGGGGGATCTCGCGGTTGCGTTCGATCAGCGGCTTGGGGGCATGGGCCAAGATCGCGATCAACTGTTCGGCGACCGTCTTGGATTTCAACGGCAATTTCCCGGTCGCCATTTCGTACAACACGACGCCGGCGGAGTACAAATCGCTGCGGTCGTCCAGCGGTTCGCTCCGCGCCTGTTCGGGCGACAGATAGCCGGGCGTGCCGACGACCGCGCCCCGACCGGACAGTTGGTCGACAGGGGTGGAGGCGAGCGCCAGCCCGAAGTCCAGAATCTTGATGCGGTTGGTTTTGGTGTCCAGCCAGATGTTGGCCGGTTTGATGTCGCGGTGGACGATTCCCTGTCGGTGCGCCGCGTCCAATCCGCGCGCGATGTCGCGGGCATAGGCGATGATCTGGTGGTAATCGGGTTTGCCGTGGCGCTGCTGGTAATTCTCCAGCGTCGCCCCTTGCAGCAATTCCATCGCCATGAAGGGCGTGCCCTTGTGCTCGCCGACTTCAAAGATGGTCGCGACGTTGTCGTGGTGCACCGCCGCCATCGCTCGGGCTTCGCTGATGAAGCGTTTTCGGCTGCCCGGCGTGCTGGCGATTTTCTTGTTCATCACCTTCAAGGCGACTTCGCGTTTCAGCCGCGTGTCTTCGGCCAGGAACACGTATCCCATGCCCCCTTTGCCGAGCTCGCGGAGCACGCGGTAATGGCCGAGCGTACCGAGATGGTCCTCCGAATCTTTCGGCGGATCCAGAAAGTCGTGTTGGATGCCGGGCGACGTCATCGCTGGAAAATACGACCTGAGCAGTGAAGGAAATCAGAAAAGTCGCGTCGGACTCGCTTCAGCGGCAAGCGGCGCAGGATCCCTAGTATACACGTTTCCCGCCAGGCAACCGCACCGGGGGTATGGAGGCCACACAAATCGCCGAGCGAACGTAGCTACCTTCGCCAGAAGGTGGATCCCCAGTGCGTTCCGAGCGTCGCCGCGTTCTCCGAACTCGGCGGATCGATAATGCGAAGCGTTTTCCGGCGCCGACCTCGGAGAGGACGGCGACTGCGTGCCCCCCTCACGCGGGCCGGCCGGCCGGTCCGTCCAATTTTTCTTGCAGGTGATCGATGACGGTTTGCAAGACTTTCAAGCGGGCATACGGCTTGTTGTTCGCCTCGACCAGGATCCAAGGGGCTTTTTTGGTGCTGGTGTACTGGATGATGTCCTGGCCGTACTGCTTATAGGCTTCCCACAGTTCGCGGTTACGCCAGTCTTCGTCGGTCAGCTTCCAGTGTTTGTAAGGCGATTTTTCACGCTTTTTGAAGCGTTTCAACTGTTCGTCCTTGTCGATGTGCATCCAGAATTTAAGCAACAGGATGCCGTGGTCGACGATTTGGCGTTCGAAGTCGTTGATCTCGTTGTATGCCCGTCGCCACTCGTCTTCGGTGGCGAATCCCTCGGCGCGTTCAACCAGCACACGTCCGTACCAGCTTCGATCGAAGACCGAAACGCTGCCCGCACGTGGCAGATGACGCCAAAAACGCCATAGGTAGTGGTGCGCCCGCTCCTCGTCGGTCGGCGCGGCGAACTGAAAAACGCGGTAGGTACGGGCATCCAGACTCCAGACGGTGCGACGGATCGCCCCTCCCTTGCCGCCGGCATCGGGGCCTTCGAAAACCAGCACGGTCGACTGCCCTTCGGCCTGTGCCTTGCGGCCGAGCTCGCCGAGCCGGGCTTGAACGGCGGGGACCTTTTTCTTGTAGTCCGATTTCGGCACCGAGAGTGACAGGTCCAGTGCATCGAAAACGGTGTCGACCTTCGGCATGTCGGGGCTGGCGACGCGGGTCGGAGGCCGATCTTCGGCTGCCTTCCGCTCTTGAACCTCGAGATGACGTGACAGTTCAGCGGCGATGATCTCGCCGACGCGGAGGTGCCGGTAATTCTCGTTGCCACCTTCGACGATGTGCCACGAAGCGGCGCTGCGATTGGTCCGAGTGATCAAGTGCTCGGCGGCCGCGACGAAATCATCGTAGTGCTCGTGGTTCTTCCAGTCTTCCTCGCTGACCTGGTAGCTCCGCAACGGGTCGGCCTCGAGTTCCTTCAGACGTTCTTCTTGCTGCGTTCTGCCGAGGTGCATCCAGAACTTCAGGATCAAGGCGCCGTCGTCAACGAGCGCGTTTTCAAAGCGGATGATCTCCGACAAGCGGTTGTCAAATTCCGGCTCGTCGATGTCGCCATAGACCCTGCTCAGGAGCGGCCGGGAGTAGCGACCGCTCAGGAACAGTCCGATGCCGCCTTTGGGAGGCATGTCGCGCCAGTATCGCCAAAACCGCGGCCGCGCCATTTCGGCACGCGTCGGTTTCTGGTAACCGATCGTGCGGATGAATCGCGGGTCCATCCACATGTTCAGCATATTGATCGTCGTGGCCTTGCCGGCGCCTTCCACGCCGGCAAAGTCGATCAAGACGGGGAATCGTGCCAGTTCGTGCGTGCGGTACTGCAGCGTCAGCAGCTTGGTCCGCAGTTGGACCTCTCGTTCCTTGAATTCACGCTGGCTCACGCGCTGACCCAGTTCCGCCGCGTCGAACATGACTGCTCCTTGAAAACCGCTGTGAGCCCGTCGGAAATCGTGTTCCGGTTTCAAGCGGCAAGCGGTCGAGATTGAAGTGACCCGTCGCCGGCCAAGCGTACTCGAAACCGCCCGCTGCTTCTACGTGTGCTCTCGACGATCAGCCTGACAATCTGCCCGACTCCTTTTCCGGCCAGTTGATTTAATGAGCCGTATGGCGCTAGCCTACGGGCCTCGGTGCGCAGACTTGATGTTCAGGCTCGTACGCTCGCGGCAACCTTTCAGACACAGCTTTTCAGACAGCGCCTCGTGCCAAACGCAGCCTACCAGCCCAACGAGCCCGGCCCGCCCTTGAAGGGGCCCACGATGTCGCTGGTGATCCATCCGCCGTAAAAGTCTCCCGCCTGGGCCTGCACCTGCTCGCCATCGACCAGGCAAACATCCATCTTGCCGGGATAAAATGCCAGGTAGCCTGCAATCGCCCTGAACGTTTCGCTGGGCGTCGGATAGCACCAGGCGACGTTCTCGATTTCGCGCCCGTTGCCGTTCAGTGAAAAGTAATGGGCGTGGCCTTTCCATTCGCAAAACGATCCAGTGCTGCCCGGTCGCAGCAGATCCATGCGAAGGTCGTCCGGCGGCAAATAATAGACCGGCGGATGACTGGTCTCCAAAACACGAAAGGAGCGCTTGGTATCGCCAATCGTGATGCCGCCCGCGATGATCGTTAGATGCTTTTGGCACGCTTCGACTCGAGGCGGGCGAGGGTAATCCCAGACAGATTCTTGCCCGGGACCGGGCTCGATTCGCTGTTTCATCATTCGTATTTGCTTTGCCGTGACTTCCGCTTGATCCACCGGACCGCTGCCTGAGGGACCGCAGCGTTGGTTCGGACGCAACACAGGCGGCCTATCCCGCGGTTGGTTTCGATGTGTTAGGAGGTGGCCGAAACGGAGTTGGTGAGTTCACCGCCTCGTCGGCCATCCAAGAATTCGTGAATGTTCGAAAGCGTCGTCGAGGCGATCCCGCTGAGAGCCTCGTGGGTGAGAAACGCTTGGTGTGACGTGATCACAACGTTGCTGAAGGTCATCAAGCGAGCGAGGACGTCATCGGTCAAGATTTCGGTCGAGCGATCGTGAAAGAAGATCCCGGCCTCTTCTTCGTAGACATCCAGGCCGGCGGCGCCGATCTTCCCGCTCTTGAGCCCCCGTATCAGTGCCTTGGAATCGACCAGTCCGCCCCTGCTTGTATTGATCAGCATTGCCCCGGACTTCATTTTCGCAATCGCTTCGTCATCAATCAGGTAGCGTGTGTCCGGCACCAGTGGCACGTGTAGCGAGATGATATCGGACTCGGCGAGCAGGTTCTTCATGTCGTGGTAGGTGACACCTGAACGGTCCACGAGATCCGGATTTGGGTGTTTGTCATAGGCGATCACTCGGCAACCGAAACCGAGCAGAATGTCTGCCAGGCACTTTCCGATCGTACCCGTTCCCACGACGCCGACCACTTTTCCTCGCATGTCAAACCCGGTCAAGCCGTCCAATAAAAAGTAACCCGCACGGTTGCGTACGTAGGCTTGATGCAACTTTCGATTCAGCATCAACATCAAAGCAACGGAGTGCTCGGCAACGGCGTAGGGGGAATAGGCCGGAACCCGCGTAACGCTAACTGAATGACGCTGACAGGCGTCGAGGTCGACATTGTTGAATCCGGCGCAACGCAAGGCGATCATTTCAACCCCTTGTGACTTCAACGCCTCGACGACGGACTCATCGCAGGAATCATTCACGAAGATACAGACAACTTTACAGTTTTCCGCTGCTCCGGTCGTGTCCCTCGTCAGTGACGCCGGGATGTACTGCCAGGCAACTCGGTCGCTGGCGGTCTGGTCGAAGGATGCGCGATCATACGACTTCGCGTCAAAAAAGGCGACGCGGAGTTTTCCGTCGGGATCGTAGCCAAACGGTTGCGACGATTGACCAATCTGCCGCATCAATCGTTCGTAGGTGGCAGCGTCGACACCATGGACCGATGCCAACGCTTCCTTCAACTTCGACAACCGCTCTTGGTCATTCATGAGGAATCTGTCAGGTGGTTTTGTTCGGAAATTTGATCGCGGAACAGGCGGCAACCTGACGCTCGCAGCAGCGTAGCGGATCGGAAAGGGTGTGTCCGTCGCTGCCGGGGTGAAGTAAACGACGGCTCAGTTTGGGGCGGCGTTTTTCTCAGCGTAGGGTGGCGTTTCAGGGCTATCGCCCGTGGGGCTCTAAGCGACGCCCCAGAAAGGACGTCGCCCCCTTCCACCGACCGGTTTCAACTCAATTGTTCAGGCCATTTGGGTTGATTGCGTCTGGCCTTTGCCAGACGCTGGACGGTCCCTAGGGGCCAGGACCGCTATGTTTAGGCCGCTCGCCCTTACGCGAACCGGCTGATGTCAATCGATGATCCGCCGTTCGTCGCGAGTTCACGTGCCCTCCTTAGAGGAAACGACATTTAACGATGCGGTATTGCCCAAAAAAACAGTCGCTATCACTCAGCCTCGTCCATTGTGTCCTTGATCAAATCAGGGCACGCGAGCTTAAGAGCGGCTGAGCGAAGTCTGCGGATCGCTCGCACTTCTTTTGCGATGTCGCTCCCTTGAACTGCTGACGAAGATCGGACGACTGGCCATTGTTCGCGCAGAAGCAAAACCTCTGGGCAATAGATAATCCTGTCTATGAGTGCCAATCTGCGTGATTCAGGGCGCACAACGGAAGTCACAGCCCACCCGTCTTAGCATGTCAGTACAGGATGCCGGGGTTTCGCCTGTATGATTATTGTTGACTTTTCGATTGCTCACTTTCTTCGGTTGGCGAACTAAGCTTGAGAAGCAAATTTGCATCGCCGAGGGTTTTTTTAGTGAAGTATTTGTCGTCGAGCGTCTCGTTGACTCTGAGCCAATGAAAATCGGCGATAAGGATCGATGTGCCGAAAACCTTTTTAGAATTTATTTCTTTGCTCTGGATTCGCTCTTGAACAATCTTGTCCGGCAATCGAATCCCCTGATGAAGGGAAAAGAAATAAGATTCCTTCCAGGAAATGACCGGTTCACCGCTTTGTGGGGTAAACCATTCTGTTGATGATCGAGGTACCATATTCGTTCGGTCAAACAATAGAATACGATGTCTCGAATCGGTGACTTGAAACTCCACTTTAAACTGCCGGTCACCAAGGTCGATCTTGTTGATGTTTGCCAATAATCGCTTGCGCTCTGCAGAGCGTTTTTCGTCCTTCTGCGCGCGAAACCCGGCAGGGAATCTAAACAGTCCAATATTCTGGATGTCAGGCGTGTCTTGCATATTGCTAAAGCTCTGTTCCAGGCTGAGGCTAGAGAAGCGAAGGTCTGGGCGGAGCCGCAATGCGGCATCTCCGTCAAGGCTGATCGCACCGGCGAGTCGGTCAGATCGTTGCGTCTCAACCTCCTTGCCGGGGCGAACCCAACCTTGTGTTGTCGCACGCTCCACTGACAAATATTGCTGTCGCTCTCGATCAATCATCAAGCGGACATAAGTTAGTGTTTGTGATACCGGGGCTTGGTCACTCACCCATGACTTGTCCATTTCGATTAGAAGGTCATAGCTTTCAAGCGACTGAAGATTCAACGCGTAGCCGGAAAAGATAGATGCTACCTCGTCCACGTCATCGTCACTGACAGATTCTTTTTCTTGGGCAATCGCGTTTAGCGAGAGTGCGGCAGCCATGAGGAAGGTCGCCGTCCTTGACAGACGTATGAAAACCCCGGTTGGACGAAAAGTCATGCAGTATGACGTAAAGGCACGGTTTAGCATCAATCACAGTCTCCGCAGACATCGCCTATTAAATTTAGATTGGGCATGGGATAGGTCATGTAAGATGTCGAAAAGTCGGATTTGCATTTGTTGTACGGATCACAGTCTTTGCACTCCGTGAGCATGATGCAGGTCGTTTCAAAGTTCCAGTCCGGCTCATCGTCGTATTTTCCGCATTCACCATCTGGCGGCGGAGAAAGCGCATAGTCCACCCTTGTAGCTGGGTCATAAAACGATGAAAGCGCGCCCGACGGGCAGTCCCATTCTCCTCCCATGTTCTCATCGCAAGGAGTGTCCTGGCACAATGAATGAGGAATCCCTATCACACTTTCCATTTCGGCGCAAGTTGGCCGGTAAATAAAAAGGCACTCGTCTGCGAAGGAATTCGATGTGATGCTACCAACGGAAGTCAGCAACAAGCATGTGAGGAGATGTCTACGCACGTATCACACCTTAAGGGGTTCGGGAAAGCGAAGCAGTTGAAGAGAAGTGTGCTCGAGACGAAAGGCCTAGCGTGCGGGAGGCTGTGACGATGTGCCAGGAAATATCAGGCGGCGTATTTGTCTTCTTAAGACGATTCGCCAAATCGGCAATCGTGCTTGAGACGTGGACTCGATAGATGCCTTTGCCGATCCTGGTGCATTTGACGGCCAACTTGCTTTCGCCTAGCATCGCATCAATACTGGGGACGCGGTCGTCCTCTGGGAGATCCGTTTCTTCATTCAGGCAAAGAATGCCGTCTGCCCAAAGTCGTCCCTTTGCCTCGCGAAACACAAAGGTTCGAGGCGAGAGTTCCACATCTTCGATATGGAATAGCGACAGTGTCATGGAATCGATTGTCTCGCCCAGTCGATCTCTGGCGGTAATGGTGGTGAATACACCCTGTTTTGGGAGGAAGAGTGGATCAATGTCAACGACTACATGCCAATCGGATCGCGTGCCCTGAGCTAGGCGTGCGGTGATTCCATCGCTGTTTGGAGGCAGGGCGATGGAGACGTCCTTTGAAGATTTCGGAGTGGTTAATACAAAGGGTAGGGTTAAGCGTTGTCGATCGGCACTGGTGTTTATCTGATGCGACGCTATCGTTTGGCCGAATGCCGCAAGACCTGAAAGGCGATAGCGAATCGCTAATGTTATGTCCTTTTGAGCACCGCTTCCTGACACCAAGCGAATCTGAAACGACTGCTCGGGTTTTCGACGTACTTTCGGGGTGTTGAGTATCACCTCCAAGCGGCTTGTTGAGTCTGCGGCAACGGAGTCCTTTTTGTAGCTAACCGAGGTGCAGCCACAGCTCGCGGTTAAGTCGTTCACCGGAAAATCGAAGTCGAAGTTGTTCACCAAATCGAGGTGGATTTTGCCATCCGCGCCCGCGGGTAATTCACCCAAGTCGACCAGCATGTGATAGAGGCCTCCATTGAACTGCTGGATCGCAACTTCTCGGGTAATCTCGAAACTTGAATTTTCCTGAGAATAAGCGTCTGCTGTCGCGAAGATGAAAAGGCAAAGGGGTGCGAACGTATTGGAGACCAGCCAATGAGTCGTCTGCATCTCGTAGTCTCATTTGATTTTGATGACGTACTGGCTGGTTGAGGCCGGCTCCCGGGAGGGGGTGGCTGGGGGCTAGAGTATGCCCGGCCGTGTTCCATGGCATGCTGTTCCCCTGTTCCCCTGTCTGAGTCGGGATAGGGGTATGAAATTACGGGGTTTTCTCCGATAACGAAATGATCTCCAGTGAGGTGCTGTTGAGGTAGACACTTAGGTTATTGCTCGATCTTGAGCTCAGCGGGTGCGTTTGTGGTCGCCCGCTTGGTGGCCCTTCCAGGCGGTGCTCTCGAATCAACGCGAAGCGGACCGGCCTACTGGTCTAATCAGCCGTATGGCGCGAGCCTGCGGGCCCCGGTGCGATCTTTCGCCGCTTAATGCCCGCACGCTCGCGCGGAACGGCTGATCCCACGTAGGGTCGGATTCAATCAACGCGCCGCGGACGCGAGTCGCTTCGCACGCCGGTCTGTGGGAAACCGGTCGGTTTCTCGAAGTGAATCGCCTGAAATGCCACTCAACACGGCGGCGGCGATGCCGGTCGGAAGCCCATTCATGTGTCGGCCCCGTCATGGGGCCTGTAGGGTGTGTCGGGCTTATGGAACTCATTTTTCTTATTGGTTCTATTCATCGTGGTTCCCGCAGGAAGCAGATTGTGACGGCTGCGAACCTGCCATTTTCCTGGATTGTCCTCCCCTGTATGCTGCCAGCGTCCAGTCGCCAGATGAGGAACGCCCGCGGTGCTGGATGCCAGGCCATCCTCTTTCGTTTGGAGGGGCCGCCGAATTCCCGATCTTTCTGATTGAAACACAATGAGCCAATCGACTCCTGGCCCCGTTTCCGCCGCATCGGTCGCTTCTGATGCCGCCCCCCTGGCCCCGGTGACCGTGAAATTGCCCGATGGGACCACCCATCAGCATCCCGGCCATACCACGGCGATGGACATCGCAACCGGGATCAGCGAAGGGTTGGCGCGCAGCGTGATCGCAGCGGAAATCGACGGGCGCATCGTCGATGCCGACCGTCCGCTGGGCGAGTTGGACGCCGATGGGCCGCTGTCGCTGCGGCTGTTGACCAGCCGCGACGGCGACGCGCTCGATGTGCTGCGTCACTCGGCCGCCCACGTCATGGCCCGCGCCGTGATGCGGCTCTACAAGGGCGTCTCGCTGGCCTTCGGTCCGACCACCGAAGGCGGCTTCTATTACGACTTTGATTTGGACGTCCCGATCAGCGAGGACGATTTTCCCAAGATCGAAGCCGAAATGAAGGCGATCATCAAACAGAAGGAGCCGTTCGAGCGGTTCGTGCTCGATCGCGCCGAAGCGAGAAAGCTGTGCGATGACCTGGACCAGGATCTGAAGGTCGAACACATCGATACCGGGCTGGCCGACCAGGCGACCGTCAGCTTCTACCGTCAAGGCGAATTCGTCGACTTGTGCCGTGGCCCCCACATCCCCGATGCCGGCAAGATCAAGGCAATCAAATTGATGAGCGTCGCCGGGTCGCACTGGAAAGGCGACACCTCCAACCGCCCGCTGCAGCGACTTTACGGCACCGCCTTCTTCGACAAAAAGGAACTTAAGGCCTACCTGGAGCAGATCGAAGAAGCCAAACGCCGGGATCACCGGGTGCTGGGCAAGCAGCACGGCTTGTTCGCGATCAACCCCGAAGTCGGCCAGGGCCTGTGCTTGTGGTTGCCCAAGGGCGCTCGTGTGCGTGTCACCTTGGAAGATTTCCTCCGCCGCGAACTGCTCAGCCGTGGCTATGACCCGGTCTACAGTCCGCATATCGGTCGGGTGGAATTGTACGAAACCAGCGGGCACTTTCCGTATTACCGCGACAGCCAATTCGCGCCGCTGTTTGGCAGCGAAGTCGGCGCGCTGTTGGATGCCTGGGGCAATCGTTTGGAAGCCGGCACCATCGATAGCGACGGCGAAGACAAACTGATGGCGGCGGCCGAAGTGCTGGGCGTCCAGCTGCCCGATTACAAGCCGTCGATGTCGGCCGAGCAAAAGCGCGAGGTGTTGCACGAGTGGCAACTGGTCAACGAGCGATATCTGCTCAAGCCGATGAACTGCCCCCACCACTGCCAAATCTTCAAGGCGCAATCCCGCTCCTATCGCCAGTTGCCGTTGCGGTTGTTCGAGTTCGGCACCGTCTATCGACACGAACAAACCGGCGAGTTGAACGGGATGTTGCGGGTCCGTGGGCTGACCCAAGACGACGCGCATATCTTCTGCACTCAGGATCAGGTGGAAGAGGAATTTCGCGCGACCATCGAATTGACCAAGTTCGTGCTGCAATCGGTCGGCTTGGATGACTACCGCGTTCAGCTTTCCTTGCGCGATCCCGACAGCAGCAAGTATGTCGGCAGCGAGCAGCAGTGGGACGCCGCCGAAAACTCGCTGCGTGGCGTGTTGGAACAAAGCGGGATGGACTTCAACGAAGAGCCCGGCGAAGCGGCGTTCTATGGCCCCAAGGCGGACTTCATGGTCCGCGACTGTATCGGACGTTCCTGGCAACTGGGCACCGTCCAGCTGGACTACAACCTGCCCGAGCGGTTCAAGCTGGAGTACAACGGCAAGGACAACGCGGCGCATCGACCGGTGATGATTCACCGCGCGCCCTTTGGTTCCTTGGAGCGGTTTACCGGCATGCTGATCGAGCACTTCGCCGGCGCGTTCCCGATGTGGCTGTCGCCCGAACAGGTCCGCGTCTTGCCGCTGAGTGACAAGTCGATCGACTACGCCGTCCAGGTTGCCAAGCAGCTGGACGAAGCGGGGTTGAAGGTGACGGTCGATTCGACCGGCGGAAAGGTGCAAGCCAAGATCCGCAATGCCCAGTTGGACCTGGTCAATTACATGGCCGTCGTCGGCCCGAAGGAAGCCGAGACCGGCCAGATCGCACTCCGTGACCGAATCGACGGGGACCTCGGATCGATGCCCGTCGCCCAGGCGATCGCCCGGCTGACCGACGAGGTCAACAACCGCACCGTCCGCCAGGCCGTGACGGCCAAGTAGGGGCGCAGCGCTCGCGGTGCGGAATACGCCGACGGGTAATGGTGGGCAAGCTGCCTGCCGGGTGACCGCCGCAGCTTGATTATCGGTTGGGCTGGACAGTCGCCGTCCTCTCCGAGGTCGGCGCGGGGCGAAGCTTCGCATTCTGGACGCCGAGTTCGGAGAACACGGCGACTCTCCGAACACGTTGGCAAGTATGCAAGTGGCGCTGCGGCGGAATACAGTCGCCGGACGACTTGGCGACTTCCGCTACCGCCGGCAAGTTCACGGGCAGCAGGCGTCCAGGATCCGCCGCATCTCCGCGACGGCTTCGCGCATGCCGACCATCACCGCGCGGCTGACGATCGAATGGCCGATGTTCAACTCGATCATTCCCGGAAGCTTTGCGACCGGGCGAACGTTGGTGTAATTCAGCCCGTGGCCGGCGTGCAGTCGCATTCCGGCTTCGTTGGCGACCTGGCCGGCCGTCTGCAGGCGTTTGAGTTCGACGTCGATGGCGTCGCGCTTGGCCAGTGCGTAGGGGCCGGTGTGCAGTTCAACCGCGTCGGCGCCCAGCTTGGCTGCCGCGGCGACTTGATCGGTGTCCGGGTCGACGAACAGGCTGGTCAGGATGCCCTGATCTTTCAGTCGTTCGATCGCCGCGGCGATCCGGCCGTCGTCGCCGGCGACGTTCAACCCGCCTTCGGTGGTCACTTCCTGGCGGCTTTCGGGGACCAGCAACGCCCAGTCGGGGCGGGCGCGAAGGGCGATCGCCAAGACGTCTTCGGCACAGGCCAATTCCAGGTTCGTTTTGACCGTCACGGTCTGCATCAGCACGTCGACGTCGCGGTCCTGGATGTGTCGACGGTCTTCGCGTAGGTGAAA
This sequence comes from Stieleria maiorica, assembly GCF_008035925.1. NCBI lineage: Bacteria > Pseudomonadati > Planctomycetota > Planctomycetia > Pirellulales > Pirellulaceae > Stieleria > Stieleria maiorica. The sequence goes on along the minus strand of NZ_CP036264.1, from coordinate 5,778,030 downwards.
GGTGATGCCGTCGGCGCCGCCTTGTTCGGCCAGGGCGGCGGCGATCGCCGGGTCGGGTTCGTAGGTGCGGCGGGCCTGTCGCACGGTGGCGACGTGGTCAATGTTGACGCCGAGTTCGATCATGGGGGCGTGTCGTGGTGGGGGCCGGAGGTTCATTGCCAGCGGGGCCGGGCGTGGCTTAGATTCCAAGCGCGGCGTCGCTGATCTGGTGAGCCCGGAAGCCTATCGCGCTCGTTGGCAGCCTGGAAGCCTATCCCGCGGATTGGCGAGTCTGGGGCCTCTTAGGACTCGTCCTCGCTAGACTCGTCTTCCCGATAGTAGGTTCGCAAGGCTTTGGGCAGCGGGTCGATCGCCAGTTGATCGGAGATGTACCCCTTGGACTTTGCTTCACGCAGCACTTCGACCACGTCGGCATAGTCCCCGCCGATGGAGATGATGCCACGGATCAGACCGCCGATCGTGGGCGGTGCGGTGGTGCGCCGATCGTCCTGGCCGACCTGAAAACGGCTGATCCGCAGTTTGCCGGGGGCCGACGATTCGGGTTTGATGATCAGCGCGTTGGGTCCCAGGATCGCGCCTTGGATGCGGACCGGGGCGGGGGTTCCGAAAACCACGACCTCTGGCACTTCCCGGGTCGACAGTACGATCGCCGCCGGCGCGGTTGAGTCGATCTGGTAGTACTGCAGCGCGGTGCCCAGTTTTTCAGGTGAAAGGGCGAGGATCGAATCGTTCCGCCCGCGCAGTGTCGCGAAGGCCCCGTAGCGGCTCTCGATGCTGGAGTGCTGGAACAAACTCACCAGCGCGTCGACCACTTCGGGATGTTCAAGCCCTTTCAGGGCGGCCAGGGCAGGGTGGCGGAACGCCGGCTCGGCGGCGATTGCGGCGGCCAGCGGGGCGATTGCGTCGCGGCGGTCCAGGTAGGCGAGTGCTTCGGCGGCGTAAAAACGCAGCTCTTGGTTGTCGGTGTTCAGTCCCGCCGTCAGCGTCGGGATCGCGCTCTCCCCGAGTGCCTCCAATTGCAGCGCCGCGTCGGCGGCCGTCGCCGGATCGGCCAGCATCGACGCCAGCTTTTGCAGTCGCGGCTGGCTGTTGCCTTGCCGCTCGTTGATTGCGATGGAGCGGACGACGGTGATGTAGCGGCCCAGCGACTCTTCGTATCGCGGGTGCAGTTCCAGTTCGATGTAGTCGTCCTCGATGGCTTTGGCAACGCCACGGCGGGTCGTCCCGTCAAAGAAAAAGAACCGGCGATTGATCGCCGCGGCGATCTCGCTGGAAACTTTGACGTGTTGGAATTCGGGCCGCAGGACCAGGCCCATGTTGCGGGTCTTTTGAACCGTGCCGCCGGCCAGGACCACCCCCTGGGTCTTCATCCGTGTGTCGGCGTCGCCTTCAAATGCGGCGCGGGGCATGATGGAGCCGGTCCCCATCGCCAGGACTTCGCCCTTTCGCACCCGCCCCTGCAGCACCTGTTGCAGCCGCAGTCGGGTGTCCAACAGCCAGCCCCCGTGCAGGTCGGTCGCGTTGCTGCCGGCCGGTGAATCGATCCGCAAGTCGACGGTGTCGCCTCGCTTCGCACCGGGGGGGATCGTCGCGTACACGCGGACGATCGCGTTGGATTCCTGTTCCAGGATATCGTTCGGATTTTTGACGTCATTCCTCCGCATCTCCTCGATCAGCTGATCGCGGTACGGTGACGGGTCGGCCGGGCCGCCGGTGCCGGGCAGCGAGTTGGCCAGTCCGACGCCCGTGATTTCGATCGCGTTCAGGCCTCGAGGGGCGGCTGCTTCGCGGATCAGTTCGGGGGGTTCAGGGGCGTCCAGAAGTTTGGCGACCCCGTTTTCGTCCGAGGACGCGTTGCGGCCTAGGAAGGACGTGCACCCGGTCAGCGTGCCCCCAAGTAGCAGCGAGGTCGAAACGCTCAGCAGCAGTCCGCGGCGGTCAGTCAATGCGGGTTTCGGGCGCGCGGTCTCGTCGGTGCGTTTCGGTTCGGGCGTCCTGCCTGGCATGGGTGCGTCCGTGGGATGAGGGCGGTCGGAGCGGTGATGGAAGATCGTTCACTGAATGATGCTTGGCTATAGCGGAATTCGACCGCGAGAAGCAAGGCGAGTGCCGCCGCCGTTGCTAGCAATTCGGGGGGGCGGTCGTGGACGACGCGAGGAGTACTGGCAGTGTGCAATTCGAAAGGACTTGTCGCCCCGAATGGACTCGTCGTGCCGAATGGACTCGTCGCCTCGAATGGACTCGTCGCCTCGTCCACTACCTGATAGCCGAGCTGCGGCGGAACGCCTGTGGGTTCCGCTTTGCGGGCGGATCGCCGACCCGCCATGCGCAGCAGAGGCATCCCCCGAATGGTCGTTTTGATGGTGCGAGAGGCGATTGGCCGGCGGTGTTGGCTGCCCTATCGCCCGTCCGTCTCGGCAGCGTTTTTCTCTTCGGCGGACCGCTTTGATCGCCTCGAACGAAGCGTGCCCGTCGTCGCGAACTGATCCCGCGGATTCGCCGGTTATTCCGACAAAAATCAAGCCCTGAATCGACGTGGACACTTGGGTGATGGTGTGAATTGGCGTGCGTAAAAAGCGGGCGGTCGCCGCGGTCGCGGGTGCGGCGGGCTTGCTGAAAAAGTGTGCAAGTGGCCTTTGCTGTCGTAAATCGTTTTGACAGCAACCTTTGTGACGGAGCGTTTGACCGGGCGTCAGGATCGGCACAGTCAACCGCGGCGGGCCCGTTCGAGCCCGTCAGCGGTCTCACGACAACGATCGTTCGCAAAGGAATCACGCCTGATGAGCCAGCCCAATTCGAAGGAAATCAACCCGCAGGTCGACACGAAGGAGCAGGACGGCCCGGGGGAGGGGCTTCGATATGCGAGCGATCCCAGCCCTGATCAGGCGAGGGAATTGCCGCGGCTGAAGCTGCCCGAGCCGAATCTGGATGACGACTACGACGGCCGCTGTCGCCAGACCCTCCTTTTGGCGGAGGAAGCCTTCGCGGCGACCGGCAGTTGGGTCGTGTTCTTCCGTGAGATCCTGGGCGTCGGCGGGGTTGTCATGCAGCTGTTTCCCGAGCAAGAGGAGTACCGTCGCTTCACCGCTGGCCCCGAGTTTGCCACCTTGCACGAAATGCTCGCCGCGATCCGCAGCCAGGACCAGTCGAAGTCCGACGCGGCCGAGCCCGAGCGGATGATCACCATTCGGATTCCCCGGTCGCTGCACGAATCGCTCGCCGAGGAGTCCCAGGCGTGTGGGCTGAGTATCAATAAGCTGTCCATCAGCAAACTGCTCTGGCCGGCCAACCCACGCTTCATTCCCGAGCAGCAGGGGCGACGCCGTGGTCGTCGCCCCGGGCCGCAGCGGAAGCGGGCCGATGCGGCCGACGCCGGCACGCCTGTTCCGGTGGATGCCTCCGGGGATGTGCCGCCCGTGGCCGAGCCGACTCGGATCCGCGACGGGCGACGCGCCATTCATCGCTGGGGCGAAAACACGCACCAGGATTCACTCCGGCAAGGGTGATTCGGCGAGGGTGATTCGGCGAGGGTGATTCGGCGAGGGGATTGGGCGAGGGGATTGGGCGGGATCGCGTTTGTCTCGAGGCTCCCGCCCCCCAGCTAACAACGTGGGCTCCCCCGCAGTCAGCCCGCGCGATCGCCCCGAGGAACGTCGTTGCCTTACGTATACAACCGACGTTCCGGAGGTCCTGTGGTTTCTGGAGATCATCCTCCTGGCAGGAGGGGCGAGCGCAGCGAGGGGCATAGGCATCAAGTTAAGACGAAATCCACTTTGCAAGCATTGATGTCAATACAACTTGCAATGCCTCCCTTCTCCCCGGCTTTGTGGGGGAGAAGGGCTGGGTATGAGGGGGTCAGCGCCACGGAAACTGGTTGGGTGTGCGGCCCCTCACCCCAACCCCTCTCCCCAAAACAGATCGCGGTCATCTTCCTTCCGCGATCAAATTCTGTTGACGCGATCTGTTCTAGGGAGAGGGGAGCTATGCCCTAAATTGCGGGTCGATTTGTGTAGGCACCAATGGACTGGAAGGGGGCGTGGCGTCGCGTGTTTAAAAACCGCACGACGTCGGCCCGTGGGGATCCGCCCTGTTCGGTGGTTAGCGGGCAACCACGCCTTCGGATTGTTCGTTACAATCTCGCCTCTTCTTGCCGTTCCCGCTTCTCTTCTGCCAGGCTGCTCTCCTTATGCCGATCCGTGTGTTTTTGATTCTTGGCGCCTTTCTTGTCTCGGTGCTGATGTGGGTGGACCGCGCTTGCATCTCGGCCGCTAAGGATGACATGGCCAGCGACCTCGGGTTTTCCGACCAGCAGATGGGCTGGGTGATGGCGGCGTTTTCGCTCGGCTATGCGCTTTTCCAGGTCCCCAGCGGCAAGTTGGCCGATCGCTTCGGTCCCCGCATTGTGATGACCGTGGTGTGCCTGTTCTGGTCCTTGTTCACCGCATTGACCGGGGTCGTCCGCGGCGTCTACGCGATGATCGGTCTGCGTTTCCTGTTCGGGCTGGGCGAAGCCGGCGGATACCCCACGTTGGCGCGGGCGTTTACCAATTGGCTGCCGATGAATGAACGCGGGATCACCAACTCGATCAGCTTTTCCGGCGGTCGTTTGGGGGCTGCCCTGGCGATGCCGGGGGTGGTTTGGTTGATCGGGGCGCTGGGCGGTTGGCAGCAAACGTTTTGGTTTTTCGGAGCGATCGGGATCGCCTTTGCCGTGTTGTGGTTCGCGCTGTTTCGCGACCGTCCCGAGGACCACTTCGCGGTCTCTGCGGCCGAACGCGATCACATCATCCAGGCCCGTCGGCCCAGGGCTTCTGCTTCCGACGCTTCCTCCAACCCGGACGAATCGGCGGTCGAAGCCCCGATCACATTTGCCGACATGTTGCGGTCGCCGAACCTGTTGATGCTGATGGTTCAGTACGTCGCCCACAATTTTACGTTTTTCTTTACCGTCACCTGGTTCTTCCCTTACCTGAAGGACAGCTACCAATTGACCAGTGAGCAGGCCGGTTGGTACGCGATGTCGCCGTTGTTGTGCGGCGTGCTGGGGAATTGGTTGGCCGGATTCACGGTCGATCGTTTGTACAGCCAGGGGCGGTGGCGGCTTTCGCGTCGCTTGCCAGCGGCGATCGGATTTTTACTCGGGGCGATCGGGATGAGCCTGTGCGTGAACATGACGACGCCGTTTTGGGCGGTCGTGTGCATGTGCATCGCCATCTTCGGCAGCGACATGATCCTCAGCCCCAGTTGGTCCACCTGCATGGACATCGGCCGCGGCAGCGCAGGGGCGGTTTCCGGGGCGATGAACATGGTCGGCAACCTGGGCGCGTTCTTCACCGCGTTGTCGTTTCCCTACCTGAAGGACGCCTTGGGATCGCACCAGCCGTTTTTCTATGTCGCGGCGGGATTGAACCTGTTGGCGATCTTTTTGTGGTTTCGCATTCAACCGGATCGAAGCATCGCCGAGGAGTTGGAGGCCTGATGAGCCAAATTGACGGACCGAAGTTGCGTGGCGCGGTGGTCGGCGCCGGTTATTTCAGCCAATTCCATTTTGATTCCTGGAAACGGATTCCCGGTGTCGACTTGGTCGCGGTCTGTGATTCCAATCCTGCCGCCGCCGAGCGGGCGGCAAAAACCTATGGCGTCGAAGGGATCTACACCGATCATGCGGCGATGCTGGAGCAGGTTCGTCCCGATTTCGTGGACATCGTGACACGGCCGGACACGCATTTCACGCTTGTCGATGATTGTGCCCGCGCCGGTGTCGCGATCATTTGCCAAAAGCCGCTGGCGCCGACCGTCGCCGAGGCGCGGCAGATTGTCGACATCGCTGACAGGGCCGGCGTTCGGTTCATGGTGCACGAGAACTTTCGCTTCCAACCATGGTACCGCGAGATTAAGTCGCTGCTCGACAGCGGCGTTGTGGGCCAGAACGTGCACACGATCACGCACCGCAATCGGATGGGCGATGGCTGGGGAGACGATGCCTATCTGGCGCGTCAGCCGTACTTCCAGACGATGAAGCAGTTTCTGATTTTCGAAGCCGGCATTCACACGATCGATACGTTTCGCTATCTGGCCGGCGAAATCGATCGGGTGTGGTGCATGCACCGAAAACTGAACCCCGTGATCGCCGGCGAAGACACCGCGATCGGCATCTTTCAGTTCCGTCATAGCGGCGTCGGGGTCTATGACGCCAATCGGTTCAACGAGTCGACGGCGGAAAATCCACGTTACACGTTCGGGGACCTGCTGGTCGAATGCGACGGCGGGACCATCCGGTTGTACGATGACGCGCGGATTACGGTCCAGGAATTGGGGCAGCCTGAAACGCCACACGCCTATCAGCCCAGCCGGCACGGGTTCGCCGGTGACTGTGTGCATCAGACCCAGCTGCATTTTGTTCGCGGATTGCGATCCGGTGACGCCTTTGAAACTGACGGCGCGAGTTACTTGCGGAGTATCGCGGTCCAGGAAGCGATGTACCGCAGCGCCGAAACGATGATGTGGGAGTCGCCGTCGCCATGAGAGTTCTGGACCTGACGCTGCGATTGGAAAAAGGCATGCGCGGCGTCGATTACGAAACGAAGTACACCGTCGCGCGAGACGGTTGGAACGCGCGGACGTTGCATTTGTATTCGCACTGCGGCACCCACATGGATTCGCCGTATCACTTCGAGGCGGGCGAGCAGACGATCGATCAGATTCCGATCGCCGACTGCATCGGCAACGCATGGGTCGTCGCGCTTGACAATTTGGCCGACCAAACGCCGATCACGCTCGCGCATCTGGGGCCCTTGGTCGATCAGATCCGGCCCGGTGACGGGGTATTGCTGCGGACGCTGTGGAGCCGCCATGTCGGCGATGCCGACCACTACCGCGACCACTTCCCGCCGATCAGCCCCGAATTGGCGCGCTGGATGGTCCAGCGCCAGGTCCGGATGGTCGGTGTCGAGCCGCCGTCGGTGGCCGATGTCAACGACTTGACCGCCGTCACGGAGATTCACCAGATTTTGCTCGGTGCCGGGATCATCATCGTGGAGGGGCTGACGGGGCTCGATCAGATTGACGGGCCGAAGTGCATCTTCGGAGCGATGCCGTTGAAAATTGCCGGCGGCGACGGGGCGCCCTGCCGTGCGTTCGCGATTGTTGGAGCTGACTGGTGAGTGATGTATTGAAAGGGCTGCCGCCACAACGCAGCAAGGATCTGTTGCCCGCGTTGCGTGAGAGCGTCCGGGAATCCGGCAAGTGTGTGGTCGTGTTGGACGACGATCCGACCGGGACGCAAACGGTTTATCAAACGCCGGTGTTGACCACCTGGGGCGTGGACGCCTTGGTCGACCAGCTTGGTCGCGACGACGCGATGTTTTACATTTTGACCAACTCCCGAGCGCTGCCCGAGCGTGACGCCGTGGACTTGGCTCGCACGCTCGGCCGCAATCTGCGTGAAGCGTCCGCCGTCACCGGTCGCGATGTCAGCGTGATCAGCCGCAGCGATTCAACGCTACGGGGGCATTACCCCGCCGAAGTCAACGCGGTCGCCGAGTCGCTGGGGCATCCCGATGCGATCCACGTCATCATGCCGTTTTTTCTGCAGGGCGGTCGTTTAACGATCGGCGACACGCACTATGTGGCTGAAGGCGATGCGTTGGTGCCGGCGGCGGAAACACCGTTTGCCAAAGACGCGACATTCGGATTCTCTCGTTCCAACTTGTGCGACTGGGTGATCGAGAAGTCTGGCGGGGCGGTTGATCGCTCTGCATTGCATTCGATCTCGATCGACGATCTTCGCTGCGGTGACCCGGATGTCGTGGCCGCGCGGATCGCTGCACTACCGCCGGGCAGCGTCTTGATCGTCAACGCCGTCGCGATCACCGATGCCCGCGCATTTGCGTTGGCGGCGCGGAAAGCGGAACGCTCGGGTGCCGAGCTGGTCTATCGCACCGCGGCGAGTTTTGTCCAGGCCTATGCCGGGCTGGATGAAATGCCATTGCTTCGCGGCGAACAGATGATCGCATCGGAAAACAATGCCGGATTGATCGTCGTCGGATCGTATGTCCCGAAAACAACGGTGCAGTTGAACCGTTTGCTGGCCGCCGATGATCCGCCGCAAGCGGTGGTGCTGGACGTCGGGCGGTTGCTGTCCGAACAAGCCGCCGAGCATTTGGCGGAGGTCGCCGGTCGCGTCAACGCGCTGCTCGCCCAGGGGCAGGATGTCGTGCTGCACACCTCGCGCGGATTGGTCACCGGATCGGACGGCGAATCGAGTTTGCGAATCGGCACTGCGGTTTCCAAGGCGGTCGTCGATGTCGTTCGCGCGATCGAAGTTCCGTTGCGTTTCTTGATCGCCAAAGGGGGCATCACGTCCAGTGATGTCGCGACCCAAGGGTTGGACGTGAAGCGAGCGATGGTGTTGGGGCAGATCCTGCCGGGCATCCCGGTTTGGAGTCTGGGGCCGGAAAGCCGACGACCCGACTTGCCGTACGTGGTGTTCCCCGGCAACGTCGGCGACGACGACGCACTCGCCCAAGCCTACAAAAAGCTGCAATGCCAGAGGGACGCGTAAGCGAGCGGCCCCGGTCACGGCAGGAACCTCGCCATCTGGTGGCTTGGACGGGCAAAACGATGGGGGCAAAACGATGGCAGAATGATTCGATCGCAGAATGATTCGGGGCAGAATGATGCCGGGAGGATGACACGCTGTCATGGGCGTGCTGCCGTTATCCCGCCAAGTGCGCTGCCAGGACACAGGCGGCGGTTTCGACGCGGTAGATGCGTGCGCCCAAGCCGACTTGTTCAAAACCCGACTCGATCGCCGAGCGGACTTCCTGGTCGCTGAATCCGCCTTCGGGACCGACCAAAACCGTGGCGGCGGTCGCGTCCTGGCATTCGGCCGCGACTGTTCGGATCGGCCGGCCATCGGGGTGTGCGATCCAGCAGGCGCCTTCGTGGGGTTCGGCCAGAAACACGTCGATGGGCATCGGGGCATCGATCGACATCAGCACATTCCGCTCGCATTGCTTGCTCGATTCGATCACGATGCGACGTAATTTGGCCAGCAGCGACTCGGTCGGCGGACGTTGGGTCCGGTTGCAAACCAGGGGCGTGACGCGATGGACGCCGAGTTCGGTCAAGCGTTCGATCAGCTCCTTGGTGCGTTCGGGTTTGGGCAGCGCAATGCCGAAATGCATGCGACAACTCGGTTCGCGATCGACCGCCACGGCCGATCCGGCTTCGACGACACAGTTGCGTTTGTCGATCGCGGTGATGCTGGCTTGGGATTCGTGTCCGCGACCATCGAACAGGGTGATCGTATCGCCGGCCTTGGCACGCATCACGCGCGCCGCGTGGCTCGCTTCTTCGTCACTCAGTGAGACGGTTCCGCCAGCGGTCGGCAGATCAGGAGCATAGTAACGACGTGTCATGCTGTGGTTACTTGAACCGATAGATCGCGTCGGCGGTTCGCAGAATCAACGAGTCGTCGACGACGGCGGGGCTGGCCATGATCTGTCCGTCCAGTTGGTTTTCGGCAAGCACCTCGCTGTCGCGACCGGTGCTGATCACCGTCACCGTTCCTTCGTGCGATCCCAGGTAAATCCGGTCGCCGACCAACAGCGGTGAGGCGCTGTACTTGCCACCGATTCGCTTTTTCCAGACTTCGTCACCGCTTTCGGCTTCAAAGCAACTGGCGATCCCGTTGTCTTCCATCACGTAGATCAATCCGTTGTGAAGGATCGGCGAGGGTTTTGCCGGAATGCCTTTCATCACGGTCCACTGGACATGCGTGTTGGTGACATCACCCGACCCATCAACCTTGACCGCCCAGAGTTGCGGTTTTCCGAATCCGGTCGAAAAATAGACGACACCGTCGGAATACACGGGGCGTGGGACAACGGAGAATCCTTTGCCGTGACGCACCTTCCAAATCTCATTGCCCGTGGCCGGTTCGTAGGCGACCATCCACTGCGATCCCATGCAGATCAATTGTTCGCGTCCCAGCCGATCGGTAATTTTGATCGGCGTGCAGTAGGCTTTCTTTTGGTCGCCGGTCGGGGCATCCATCTCCGGCCGGTCGGTCTCCCAGATCGTTTCGCCGCTGTTTTTATCGAGCGCCGTGACGTACTGGCGTTCGGTGCCGTCCTGGATCAGGATCAATCGGTCGCCATCGATCAGCGGAGAACTGCCTGGGCCCACGGAGTGATCCAGGGGCAAGCGACGCTGCCAGAGGATCTCGCGGCTCGTGCGGTTCACGCAGAACGTGCCGTAGGTTCCGAAGTGGCAGTAGATCTGGTCGCCATCGATCACCGGCGTGGGCGAGGCGTAGCTGTTCAGGGAGTGGATCGGGTCGGGTGTCGCGATCTCGGTCAGGTCGATTCCGGCCAACTGTCGGCCCGACTGTAGATCCAGCGCGAACAATTTCAGCTGAATGGCCTTGGCCACCGCGAGCTGTTTGAATTTCTTTTCTTCGATTCCCGCAGCGCGGAGCAAATCCAGACGCTCCTCTTCGTTTGGGAACACTTCGATCGCCGTCGTCGCCCAGACCAAACCATCGGCGATCACCGGCGACGACCAGGCTTTACCGGGAAGCTCCGATTTCCAAACCAAGTTTTCTTTTTCGCCGAACTTCAGCGGTGCGTTTTGGTCCAGCACGATGCCGTCACCGGCGGGGCCACGAAATTGGGGCCAAGGAGACGCGGCGTGGGACGTCGACAAAATCAGCAACAAACAGGCGGTTTGGACGCAAGGGCGAGCGTGCATGGGCGGGATCGCAATGACGGTGCGGTGTAAGTGGAAGGCGGTGCAGTATAGCCAGAATCGTCGTCCGCGTCTGTTGGGGGCGGGAGTTGGACCACGGATGGCAAGGCGTCCCCACGGATGACAGGCGGTAGAAAATCCGTGGGTTCGCGCTGCCATCCGTGGGAATCGTTTTTCGGGCCCAGGTCGTCGCTGCTCCGGTTCTCCGCATGGCACCCGCCATTGAGCTAGAATCCGTCGCTTCGCCACCGACTTTTCCCACCAAATTCCCCCCCGCAGGTTCTTTCTCGTGAATCTTAATCGCCGTTCCGCCCTGACGCTCGCCGCATCTGCGTCGGTGTCATTTGCCCGTGCCTTGCAAGCCGCTCCGTCTTCCTTTCGGTTTCGTTACGCACTCGCCTCGTGCATGTACGGCTACACCCCGCTGGCAGAGATTCTGCCGGAGGCCAAAAAGATCGGGGCAACGGGGATCGATATTTGGCCCAAGGTGCATGGCGACCAACGCGAGCAATTGGATGCTTTGGGGGAAGAGCGATTCGCAGCGATGTTGCGAGAGCATGACGTGGAGTTCTCCTGCATCACGCAGTACAAGTTAGGGCCGTTCGGGATCGATGATGAAATTCGGCTGGCGTCCCGATTGGGTTGCAAGCTGATCGTGACCGGCGGTTCGGGGCCGAGGAATTTGAAGGGCGCGGAGCTGAAGGACGCGATCGCCGCGTTTCTAAAGAAGCTGACGCCGACGATCAACCTGGCACGTGACAACGGCGTCACGATCGCGATCGAAAATCACGAAAACAACTTGATCCACGACGCCGATTCGCTGCGCTACCTGGTGGACCTGGCCCCGGCGGACGCCATCGCCGTCGCGTTTGCACCGTACCATTTGCCGCAAGACAACGACTTGCTCTGCCGATTGCTACGGGACCTGGGCGATTCGGTGGCCGTGTTCTATGCCTGGCAACACGGCATGGGGTGCAAAACGAAACTTCCCAAAGAGCAGGAATTGTTGCAGATGCCCGGTCGCGGCGAGTTGGACTTCGGCCCGATCGTCAAGACGCTCGCCGAAATCGGATTCGATGGATGGACGGAGATTTTCATGCATCCGGTGCCACGCGGGATCCCGATCCTGGAAACGACTGATGCGGTGACGGCGGAGATCAATCGGTCACGATCCTATCTGCAACGCTGCCTTTCATGACGCCGAACGACTGTCGCGACGACGACGGCAGGCGACTGCGAAGCTCATGGCCGCAAAAATTGCAAACGAACTCGGTTCGGGCGCCGCGGCGGTCGGCAGGGGCGCCGATGGCGGGTTAGGGGTGGTTGAACCGCTGCCTGAAGTGGCAAAGGTGACTAGAGTCGCCGACCCGGCGTTGATGGCGTTCGAACCGAACGGAACCAACGGCAGCACCGCGCCACTTAGGTGGATGAAACCTGCGCCTTCGGCAATGACTTGCGTCTGGAAACTGAATTGAGGTTGGAAGAGCCCAAGACCGATGAGCGATAGCGTGGAACCGTCGAAGCCGAGAGCCTTCAGATTTGCGGCGGGCGACACGAAGCCGGCAAGCCCACCGGACAACTGCAGACCCGGGCCCCCAAAAGAAAAGTTGATCGGTGCACCAAAAGTGTCTGACAGTTGTACGGAATTCAACCAGAGCGCCGGAGTCGATGGTTCGATACCGTCCAATGTCACCGTCACGTCCAACGTCTGGCCGACAACCAATTCCTGTGGATCTTCGCCGCTCAGATCAATTCTGGTCGTGATCAGGCCGGCAAAAAGCGAATGGGAAGATAGAGCGAGCGAAAGGACGACTGCGGCAACCGCACAGCCGAAAGTTTTCGGGGACAGGAGATGCATTCTGATCCTGGCTTGATGATGGTCGTGGAGGTGGATTCTTGAGGCGCGAGCGGTGATCGAATCGGGATCCGAACGCTCTTCCTGAACAAGCGGGAGCGAGAGGCAATAACCGTACCAACTCAGAGAATTTTTCCGCAGTCAAGATCGGGTGCCCTGGAGCCCTCCTGGTCTGCGCTGGATCAATCGACGGCACCTGTGGACTGCATTGAGGGGCGTCCGTTGCCGTCCTGTTTGGGGGGCGCCTCAGTGGAGCCGGCGGGTGAGGTTTTGTGAGGCGATCAATGCGCTTCCAACCAGTTCGTTCCGGTACCCATTTCGACGACGATCGGGACGGTCATCGGTAGTGCGGTTTTCATCGCCTGTTCGATCACCGGCAGCACTTGCTCCTGCTCCGCTTTCCAGAGATCGAACACCAGTTCGTCGTGCACCGTCAGCAGCATCTTGGTCTTGAACCCGCCTTCGCGGAGCGCCCGGTGGACTTTGACCATGGCCAGTTTCAGCATGTCGGCCGCGGTGCCTTGGATCGGGCTGTTCATCGCCAACCGTTCTGCCGCCGCGGCGGTGCCGCGTGACTTGCTGGTGATGTCGCGGACGTAGCGTCTGCGCCCGGTCTTGGTCACCACGTAACCGTGTTCTTTGGCGAAGGCAATGGTTTCGTCGATGTAGCGCTGGACGCCGGGGTATTTTTCGAAGTAGTTGTTGATCAACTCGCTCGCTTCGGCCCGGGGGATGTTCAGCCGCTGTTGCAGGCCGAATGCGCTGATGCCATAGATGATGCCGAAGTTCACCGTTTTCGCTTTGGCCCGCATTTCGCGAGTGACTTCATCCAGTTCCACCTTGTAAACCTTGGATGCCGTTACCGTATGGATGTCTTCGCCGTCGACGAAGGCCGCGATCATCGATTCATCACCACTAAGTTCCGCCATGATCCTCAGTTCGATCTGGGAGTAGTCGGCCGACAGGATCAGATGGTCTTCGTCGCGGGGGACAAACGCGGCGCGTATCTCTCGGCCGCGTTCCTTGCGCACGGGGATCGTTTGCAGGTTCGGATCGTTGGACTGCATGCGTCCGGTGGCGGTCCACGTTTGGCTGTAATGCGTGTGCAGCCGTCCGGTTTCCGGATTGACCGCTGCTGGCAACTGATCCACGTAGGTCGACTTCAACTTCCGCGCGTTTCGATAGTCCAAAACGTCGCGAATGATCTCGTGTTTCCCGGACAGGCGTTCCAGTTCGGCTTCGCGAGTGGAATACTGTCCGGTCGCGGTCTTTTTAGGCTTCTCTTCCAGTTTCAATTCTTCGAACAAGACGACGCCCAACTGCTTGGGCGAGTCGACGTTAAATTCGTGTCCTGCGGCGGAGAAGATTCTTGCCTGCAGGTCGTCGATCTCACTCTGCAGCACCTCGGCGTACTTTGCCAACGACTCAGTGTCCAGCGTGATGCCGTTGTATTCCATGTCGACCAGCACGGGCACCAGTGGGCATTCAACTTCCTCGCAGACTTGCTGGACGCCGCGCTCGATCATCATCGGCCGCAGGATGTTGGCGATTTGCAGCGTGACATCGGCGTCTTCGCAGGCGTACTCGGCCAACTTTTCCAGCGGGACATCCGCCATGTTCTTTTGCTCGTCGCCTTTGGGGCCGATCAATGCTGATGTCGGGATCGGCTTGTAGTTCAGGTACAGCTCGGACAGCGAATCCAATCCGTGACGCATCTCCGGTTCGGTCATCGTGTGGACCAGCATCGTGTCGACCAGCGGCGCGCGGACTTCGATCCCGTTCCACTTCAGCAGCGAGATGTCATACTTGAGGTTGTGTCCGATTTTGACGATCGATTCGTCGTTCAGCAGTTCGACGAATTCGGCCAGCATCGATTGACGCTCCTCCGGATCGCTCGGGCAGACGACGTAGTAGGCTTCGTGTTTGTTGATGCTGATCGCGATCCCCAGAGGTGTGGCCGTGCGCGGATCCAGTCCCGTCGTCTCGGTGTCGAAACAGAACGATTTAACGCGTCTGATTTGTTCGATCAGCTTCGCGCGGTCTTGTTTGGTCGTCACCGTGTGGTAGGTGTGCTCGACTTCGTCAATCGTTGTCTCATCGGACGGTTCTTCGAAAAGCGATTGTTGAATTTGTTCTTCGCGTTTTTCTCGAACGACGGCCGAACGCGCCGACGCAACGGAGAAGGATTTCCCGAAGATCCGTTTTCCGATGGTTTCGAATTCCAGTTCGGTCAACAGTTCGCGGAGCTTCTTGTCGTCACGGTTTTGACGGGCCAGCGAGGGAATGTCGATTTCCGTGGGGACATCCAACTGTATCGTGACCAGACGCTTGGACAGCATGGCCTGACCGGCGTTCTCCTGGACACGTTCCTTTTGTTTCCCTTTCAGCTTGTCGACGTTTTCCAACAGGCCTTCAACGCTGCCGAATTGGGCGATCAGTTTCTTGGCGGTCTTGGGGCCGATGCCGGGGACGCCGGGGATATTGTCGCTCGAATCGCCCATCAGTCCCAGGACGTCGATGACCTGATCGACACGCTCGATTTCCCATTGCTGGCAGACGTCCTTGACGCCCAGGATTTCCGACTCTCCACCCTTGCGTCCCGGTTTGTAGACGTGGATCTGGTCGGTGACCAGCTGGTGATAGTCTTTGTCGGGAGTGACCATCCAAGTCTCGAAGCCTTCCGCGGCCGCCTGATGGGCGAGGGTGCCGATAATGTCGTCGGCTTCGTACCCTGGCATGCGGATGGTTTTGATGTTCAGTGCATCAAACAGCTTGTCGATCCAGGGGAGTTGGCTGGCCAAATCCTCGGGCATCGCGTCACGCTGGGCTTTGTACTCCGGGAAATCAAGGTGTCGTTGAGTCGGCTCGGAGGTGTCGAACGCGCAAGCGATATGCGTCGGTTCTTCTCTGGTCAGGATGTCGGTGATCGCATTGAGCATCCCGAACACGGCGGACGTGCACTGGCCCCCGGAGGTGAATCGGGGACTGCGGATCAGCGCGAAATGGGCTCGGTACGTCAACGCCATCCCGTCCAGCAAAAATAGTTTCTTTGACGGCGAGAAGAGGTCGGGAGTGTCGTCGGCCATGGGCGCGGGGTGGTTAGAGAGCAGGTGCGAGATTTGGGAGAATGTACGCCGCCGCGGTGACTTTCGGAAGATCGCGGCCGGCCGGTCGATCGGCGGAGTAGTGGCTAGGAAATAGGACGAATGCGACCGATAAGACCTATAGGTCCTATCGGTCGCATTGGTCCAAGCGTTGGTGTACAGGCTTTAGCCGCCCGCCGTCGCCGTGATCGCAGCGACTGGAGGTGTACGACGTCCTTTCTAGGTCGTCGCGCAGAGCCCCACGGGCGACGACCAGGAAGGGCCATCGTATATCAGAAACATCGTCCATCAGAAAAGCGAACGCCCTACGCTGGTCAGTTCTTCAAGGCTAAACGCCAGCCCTTCAAGGCCAAACGCCAGCGGCTGGCGTGCATCGCAGTGAGCATTTTGCTAGATTAACGGCGCTTGTCGTTTTCAGCGCCCCGGCGGCGGCCGTTTCCGGCCGGTCCTTCGGGGCAGTTTTGGCGGTGTGAAACGGTTCGCCTCGACTTTCTTTTCGCGTTCAGGACTAGCTATGGGATTGTTTGACAGGTTGCGCCACGAACTGATCGACATCATCGAATGGATCGATGATTCCAATCACACATTGGTTTGGCGGTTTCCCAGGTACAACAACGAAATCAAAAACGGCGCGCAGTTGATCGTCCGGCCCGGCCAGATGGCGATCTTGGTCAGCGGCGGAGAGATCGCCGACACCTACGGTCCAGGGCACTATGAACTGGAAACCAACAACATGCCGATCCTGTCGACGTTGCAGGGTTGGAAATACGGCTTTGAAAGCCCCTTTAAAGCCGAAGTCTACTTTGTCAGCACGCGACAGATCACCGACCTGAAGTGGGGCACGCCGAATCCGGTGATGCTGCGGGATCCGGAATTCGGGCCGATCCGCATTCGCGCGTTCGGAACCTATGCCTTGCAGGCGGTCGAGCCGAAGGCGTTGCTGAGGGAGATTGTCGGGACGGACGACAATTTTCAATCCGATGAGATCACCGACTTGATGCGTTCGATGATCACGTCGGCCTTCACGCAAGCCCTGGCGGACTTGCAGATCCCCGCACTCGATTTGGCGTCGCGCTACCAGGAACTTGGCGACACGATTCGGGCCCGGGTGGTCGAACAGATCGATGACGAGTACGGGTTGGATTGCCCACAGTTGTTCGTCGTCAACATTTCGCTGCCCGAAGCGGTCGAAAAGGCGCTCGACACGCGGACCAGCATGGGCGTGATCGGTGACATGAGTAAGTACCAGCAGTACCAGATGGGCAATGCGATGACGGAGGCGGCCAAGAACCCGTCCGGCGGTGGTGCCGCCGAGGGGTTGGGATTGGGCATGGGAATGGCGATGGCCGGCCGCATGATGGGCGGCGCGATGGGAGCCGCTCCGGCAACCGGCCCCGCCGCCGCACCGCCCCCGCCACCGGCCGCCTGGCACGTTGCGGTCGGAGGTCAAACCAAGGGCCCGTTCTCGATGGCGCAGCTGTCCAGCGGCATCGCCAGCGGCGAAGTCACCAAAGACACGATGGTTTGGACCGCCGGGATGGACGCCTGGGCCGCTGCGGCGAGCGTGCCGGCCTTGTCGGGCTTGTTCGTCTCGCAAGCCCCGCCCCCACCACCGCCGCCGATGTAATCGCACTCGTTCCCAGGCTCCACCTGGGAACGCAAATCATGTAATCGCACTCGTTCCCAGGCTCCGCCTGGGAACGCAAATCACGTGAGGCTCCGCCTCACGAAACCAGAACAGCCAAGGCGGAGCCTTCAGGAATCCCGTTCCCAGGCAGAGCCTGGGAACGAGGTTTGACGTAGCTACCTTCGCCAGAAGGTGGATCCCCCTAGTGTTCCACGCTCTGGCGAGCGTAGCTACGTTAATGAGACGCTGTCCAATTGCAGGAACGATCGGCTCACCGCCAACTGACACCATCATCATCTGACCAGGAACAGAGTTTTCGTGGACAAGCGCGTGCAAGGATCGGAACCGCTGGCCGATTTCGTCGGTGGAACCGAATGGATGATCGATGCGTCCGGCTGCGCCGCCGATCCGCTGCGGGATCTGCAACGCGTCCAGTCGCTTTGCCGGCGCGTCGTGGCGGACCTGGGGTTGACGATCGTCGGACAGCCGACGACCCATACCTTTCCAGGCCCCGGCGGCGTCACCGCGCTGTACCTGTTAAGCGAATCTCATCTGGCCTGTCACACGTACCCCGAGCACGAATTCGCCACCTTCAACTTGTATTGTTGCCGCCGCCGACCCGCTTGGCCTTGGCGGCAGGAGTTGGAACGCATCTTCCATGCCCGTGATGTCGTCGTACGAGAGTTGCATCGCGACTTGCGAGTGACGCGAAAGGAATCGTTACGATGAGACGCCTCAATACGAACTGTCCTGCCTGCGGTGGCCCGGTGGAGTTTAAGACCGGCTCATCGCTGGTGACGGTGTGCGAGTTCTGTCAAACCGCGGTGGGACGCGGCGATCGCGATGTCAAGGATTATGGCAAGGTGGCCGAGGTCGGTGATCCGGCGTCGGGGCTGGCACGCGGGATCACCGGCAAGTGGAAAAAGAAATCGTTCACGATCACCGGTCGAGTCCGCTACCGTCACTCCGGCGGCGGATCATGGGACGAATGGTACCTGGCATTCCCCGGCGATCGATGGGGTTGGCTGGCCGAGGCGCAGGGGAAGTTTTCGTTGACGATGCAGCGAAACCTGACCGCCAGTTCGCGTTTGCCCGATTACGACAGTGTTCAGCTGGAGCAGAAGATCACGCTCAAGGGCGTCGAGTTGACGGTCCGCGAAAAAGGCGTCGCGGTCGCTGAGGGGGCCGAAGGCGAGCTTCCCTGGGACTTTCACCCCGGGGCCGACCACTTGTATGTGGATTTGTACGGTGACGACAAGGCGGTGGCGACGTTCGAGTACGGCGATGGCAGCGACGACGCACAGCAGTCCGCCTATTTGGGCAGCGAAGTCACGCTGGAAGAGCTCGGGATCAGCATCGATTCGCTGGATCCCGATGCGGGCAAGGTCCGCGTCGATGCGTTGCAATTGAATTGTCCCAAGTGCGGCGGTGCGTTGGCGCTGCGGGCGCCCGATGAAACGCAGCGGGTCGCGTGTCCGAATTGTTTGTCGATGTTGGACGCGAAAAAGGGAAAGCTGGCCCTGCTGCACACGCTGAACCAGAAACGCATCAAGCCGCTGATCCCGCTGGGCAGCGTCGGAGAGTTCGGCGGGATGAAGTACACCGTGATCGGGTTCATGGAACGTTATGCCAAGTATGCCGGGCAAACCTATCCTTGGACGGAGTACTTGTTGTACAACCGCGAAACCGGATTTCGCTGGCTGGTCTGCAACGACAACCATTGGTCGCTTGTCGGCCCGGTCGACAAACCGCCGTCGTCGATCGGTGATGAGGCGACTTACGATGGCGAGACGTTCAAGATTTACGATCGGGGAGTCGCCTACGTTCGCTACGTCGTCGGTGAGTTCTATTGGAAGGTGACGGTCGGAGAACAAGTCAACACGGCCGATTACATCGCACCGCCACGGATGTTGTCCTGGGAGCGGAGCGGGTATGGTCCGTCGCAGGAAGTGACGATTTCCGAGGGGCACTACATCAGCGCCGAAGAGTTGGAACAGAAGTTCGGGGTCAAGGACTTGCCGCGTCCCTGGGGCGTCGGAGTGATCCAGCCGCGGCCTTCGCCGGGGCCAAAATTCTGGTTGGCTTGGTTGGGCTTTCTGTTTTATCTGTTTTTTGCCTACGCGGTGATCGGTCGTGGCAAGGCAGACGGATGGCTGTTGTTCTATGCCTTGGTGGGCGTCACGATGATCCCCGCCGTGGTGATGGCGTATCTGCACAACTTCGAGGTTCGGCGCTGGAGCGACAGTGACTTCAGCCCCTACGCGTCTTCGGATGATTAGATGAAAAAAACACTATTGATCGTGTACTTGGCCATGGGGCTGGTGATCAGCGGTTGGTACACCGCCGCGGCGGTGCTGGGCTGGAAATCGCCCAATTTGGGAATCGCCAAGGCGCTCCAAGGCAGCGGTTCCAGCAGTGGCGGTTACTACGGCGGCGGACGCTCGTTCGGCGGTTCATGGGGAGGAGGGAAATAACATGGAGACAACATTGATGAAAGGTTTGGAAATGACGCTGCCGTTGGCGCAAGACATGGCGGTCACTCCGACACAACTGCTGGGGGCTCATTTGATCGCCGCGGTCGTGTTTTCGCTCGTCGGGATCGTGGTGTTCGCGCTGTGTTTGTTGCTGATGGAGAAGATCACTCCGTTTTCGATCGTTCATGAGATCGGCGAAGAGCACAATCAGGCGTTGGCGACGATCGTCGGCGCGATCGTGTTGGGCATCTCGATCATCATCGCGGCCGCGATCCTGGGATGATCCAACGGGCGCCGAACTACCTGCTCTATTTGAACGTGCTCGTCATCGCGACTTGCGGGTTGATCTATGAGTTGTTGGCCGGCACGTTGGCCAGCTACCTGCTCGGCGACAGCGTCACCCAATTCTCGCTCGTCATCGGTGTTTACCTGTCCGCACTCGGCGTCGGGTCGTGGTTGTCACGCTACGTGGACCAGAAAGTTGCGCGAACGTTCATCGAAATCGAGATCGCGCTGGCGCTGTTGGGCGGGCTGTCGGCGCCGCTACTGTTCGTCGCGTTTGCCCAGATCACCTGGTTCCGGATCGCATTGTTCGGATCCGTGTTTGCCATCGGAACACTGGTCGGTCTGGAATTGCCGCTGTTGATGCGGATTTTGCGAGAACACCTGGACTTTCGCGAACTCGTCGCCCGCGTGTTGACGTTTGATTACATCGGGGCGTTGTTGGCGTCGGTGATGTTTCCGGTTTTATTGGTGCCCAGCTTGGGGTTGGTCCGGACCTCGTTGCTGTTCGGCATTTTGAATGCGGCGGTCGGTGTTTGGGGGACGTATCTGCTGCGGCCGCTGCTTTCGGCGCGCGGTCTCGGGGCGCTGCGGGGGCGTGGGTTTCTGGTGATCGGGTTACTGGTCGTCGCCTTTATCAAAGCAGACACGCTGACCGACTGGACCGAAGAAGTGATTCTGGAAAACCCGATCGTCTATTCAAAGCAGTCGGAATTCCAACGGATCGTGGTGACGCAGCGGCAGGGGGAGTTCCAATTGCACCTCAACGGTCACCTGCAATTCAATTCCAAGGACGAGTATCGCTATCACGAATCCTTGGTGCATCCGGCGATGACGATGACCGATGCGGCCGAGCGTGTGCTGGTGCTGGGTGGCGGAGACGGATTGGCGGTGCGTGAGATCTTGCGATACCCGAACGTGAAATCGGTCACGTTGGTGGATCTGGACCCGGCGATGACACGGTTGGCCAGTGAATTCCCGCCCCTGGCAACGCTCAACGAGCATGCCTTAGCCGACCCTCGCGTGAGCGTTCTGAACCGCGACGCCTTTGTCTGGGCCGGTGAGGGGGAATCGCAATTTGATGTCGCGGTGATCGATTTCCCCGATCCCGGATCGTATTCGGTTGGGAAGTTGTACACGACGCGTTTTTTTCAACTGCTCCGCCGTCGGTTGACTCCATCGGCCGTCGTGTCGGTTCAGTGCACGTCACCGCTGGTCGCGCCGAAATCGTACTGGTGCATCATCCACACGATGCAGCAAGCGGGGTTTGATGTCCGACCCTATCAAGCCGCGGTGCCTTCGTTCGGCGTGTGGGGGTTCGCGCTGGCGGGAATGCAGCCGCTGGAGAGTGACAGCGACGGCAGTTTTTTGATGTCCAACCCGTTGCCCGAGGGCTTGCGTTTTTTGGATGCCAAGACGACGGTCGCGATGTTTGACTTGCCTGCCGATTTGGTACGCGTGGAGACGAATGTCAATCGATTGAACGATCAGGTGTTGGTTCGCTATTACGAGCAAGAGTGGGGGGCGTGGTGAGTGGCGATCCTGACCGGCTGACGCCCCAGCTGACGCGTCGTGAACTGGTGGCCTACCTGGCCGGTGTGCCGTTGTCCGGGCTGGCGGGGTGTGGATTCAGCGACGGGATTTCTTTCGACGGCGAACTGCTCAATCCGGCATTTTCGATTCCCCATCGGTTGCGAGACGGGTGGCGCCCGCCGCCGTCGACTCTGCCGCCACAAAGGCACCGTGTGCTGATCATCGGCGGCGGGATCGCCGGCTTGTCGGCCGCCTGGCAATTACAGCGCCGTGGCATCGAAGACTTTGTCGTCTTGGAATTGGGGGACCGGCCTGGGGGAACGTCGCTGAGCGGTGAACGCTCGGGATTCCGTTTCCCCTGGGGCGCTCACTACGTTCCGGCGCCGATGAAAGAGAATGAACCGTTGGTCCAGCTGTTCCGGGAGATGGGGCTGGTTGTCGGTGAGACGGATCTTGGAGAACTGAAGTTTGCCGAGGAGGCGCTCTGTCGCGAGCCGGAGGAACGTGTCTTTTTTCAGGGCCGATGGATCGAAGGGTTGTATCCCGATGTCGGCGCCAGCGAAGACGATCTCGGGCAGCTGAAGCGGTTTCGCGAGGTCATGCGGGATTGGGCGGTGCGTCGTGACGAAACAGGGCGGAGGATGTTTGCGATTCCGATGTCGTCGGCGTCCGATGGCGAGGTGGTCCGGAATCTCGATACGATTTCGATGGACGCCTGGATGAATTCCCAGGGGTTCGATTCCCCGCGTCTGCGTTGGCTGGTCGATTATGCCTGTCGTGATGATTATGGATTGACGCTCGGGCAGACGAGTGCCTGGGCGGGGGTGTTTTATTTTGCGTCACGATTGCAACCGGGCAGTGATCGGTCTCAACCCGTGATGACTTGGCCGGAGGGCAACGGTCGGATCGTTCGGCATCTGGCGGATCGCTGTGGCCAGCGGATTCGTTGTGGCCAGGCCGTGGCAGAGGTTCGCGATCGCGGCGAAGCGGGAGTTCTGGTCCGCGCAGTCGACGCCGGTTCTTCGACCACGGTGGAATTTGTCGGCGAAGAGGTGATCTTTGCGGCGCCGCAGTTTTTGGCGCCGCATGTGATCGCCGATTGGCAAACCAGCGGGCGCAGTTTGGCGTCGTTTCACTACGGCGGCTGGGTCGTCGCCAATGTGTTCCTGAAGGCCCGGCCGCGGGAGTCGGGCAGCGAAATGTGCTGGGACAACGTGATCTTCGACAGCCGTTCGTTGGGCTACGTCACGTCGACGCATCAAACCGGGCGCGACCACGGAGCGACCGTGTTGACGTGGTACCAACCGATGACCGACGACGATCCGCGGGTTTCGCGTGCGGAGCTGATGCGGCTTTCCTGGCGCGATTGGGCGGATGTAATCGTCACGGATTTGAGCAAAGCCCACGGCGACATACGGGGGTTGATCGAGCGAATCAATGTGATGCGCTGGGGGCACGCGATGATCCAGCCCCGTGTGGGATTTGTTTGGGGCGGGCAGCGCGAGGCGGCGGCGGAATCGCTCGGCAGAATCCACTTCGCCGCAACCGACTTGAGCGGCATCGCGTTGATGGAAGAGGCGTTTGACCGCGGCGTGCGGGCGGCCGATCGGTGTTTCGGCGGGGCCGCGGGATAGGCTTTTCGGCTGTCGCGTCCCTTCGATGTAGCGTCGCTCGTCGGCAGCGTGTTGATTTAATCAGCCGTTTGGCGCGAGCCTACGGGCCCTGGTGTGTTTTCTTGGTGTTGAAAGGCCCGTACGCTTGCGCGAAACGGCTGATCCCACGTGTGATCGGATTAAGTCAACACGCGGGATGCGAGCGTGGGGATCGCCGGGGAACCACCTTCCGGCAAAGGTCGCTACGTTAGACCGCTGGTTCACCGGAGTGACAGGCGGGAAACCTCTCCCGCTGGTTTTTGCGGGCGGTAGCAATCGCCGCGGTGATTCTCGATGATGATGATCCCGCGGCTGAGCGAACACTCCCGTTCGGCCGCATCGTCACACCAAACCGATCAGGCGGGAGAACGATGACACGTCAGTTGATTTTGATGCGGCACGCCAAAAGTGACCATGACGACCCGTCGTTGTCGGACCACGATCGGCCGTTGGCAAAGCGCGGCCGCCGGGCAACGCCCAAGATGGCCGATTGGTTGGACGAGCACGGCTGTGTTCCGGATTTGATCCTCTGTTCGTCCTCGTTTCGGACGCGAGAAACGGCGGAGTTGTTGTTGGATCATTGGGGCAAGAAGCCCGTCGTTGTGTCCAGTCCGGATCTGTACTTGTCCAGCCCGCATACCATGCTGGATGTCATCGGCACCGAGAGTGGTGATGCGGCCAGCGTGATGGTTTTGGGGCACAATCCCGGGATCTCGGCCTTGGCGTCCATGTTGGCCGATCGATCGCTGGAGATGGTGACGGCGGCGGTGGCCGTTTTTGACGTTGACGATTTGGGCAAGCTGGGGCCGGTTGATCTCCCCGAACACGCACCGCTCTCGCACTTGATGGAACATTTGGCTACACAGTGCAACTGCAAACTCACGCATTTTGCCGCCCCCAAGACCATTTGACCTTGAAGCTCGATGTACCGATTCGCCGTCTGGTTGATATTCGCGATGGCGCTCATCGGCCACGGAGGGCTGCACATCGCCATCTACAATCGCGTGAATTGCCTAGGGTGGCGCCGGAAGACGATTAAGCGGATCACCAAGTTTTTTCTGTTCACAACGCTGGCGATTCCGCTGGCGGTCTTTGTCCTGCAGTTTGATTCGATCGTGGATGTCGTGTTCCACGACGGGGCCTGGAGCCAGTTTGGGCCGGTCACGCTGGCCTACGGGAGCGTCTGTCTGGCCGCCTGGGGCGTGTTCGGGGTGCCGTGGTTGTTGTGGCGCCCGATTTTTCGGCTGGAGTGGGTGGATGCACCGCGAAAGGTCAAGGTCGTCGACGTTTCGCGTGTCATCGATCATCCGTTGCCGTTGACGACCAAGGCACGTTGGGAGTCGCGTTTGCCGCTGAATCAAATCTTCGACTTGGCGATCGAAGAGGTCGAGTTGCCGGTGGTCGGATTGCCTGCCGAACTGGACGGCTACCGGATCGCACACTTAAGTGACATTCATCTGACCGGCGAAATTCACGCCAGCTACGTTCGCTATGCCGTCGAACAGGCCACTCGGGCGCGTCCCGATTTGATCGCGTTGACGGGCGACATTATCGACAAACAAATGTGCATTGATTGGTTGGTCGATATCTTTTCACCGGCCGAAGCCATCGACGGTTGTTTCTTTATTCTCGGCAATCACGACACGCGGGTGGTCGACTCCTGGGAAACGCGTGCGGCGATGGACCGTGCCGGCTGGATCGATTTAGGCAGCCAGACGACTCGCCGTGACATTCGCGGCGTGCCCTGTCATGTGATCGGGAACGAGTATCCGTGGTTCGAGCGGCCGGAGCTGGGACCTTGCGATGCACGCTTCCGATTATTGCTCAGCCACAGCCCGGACCAATTCACCTGGGCACGTCGCCACGGGATCGAATTGATGTTGGCCGGCCACACGCATGGTGGACAAGGGCGATTGCCGTTGGCCGGACCGATCCTTAGTCCCAGCTATCACGGCAGCCGTTATGCGTCGGGGGACTTCTATCGCGCCCCGACGACGATGCATGTCACGCGCGGGCTCGGCGGCGTTCACTTATTGCGGATCAACTGCCGTCCGGAGTTGTCGATTCTGACCTTGCGCAGAGTCGCTCGGCAAGGCGATCAGCGGGGGGCGCTGCGGACCGTTTGAGGGACGCGTGAGCTGTTGAAAACCTGTTTGTGATTTTTTCTTGTGAAATGGGTGAAGCACCGTTGACGCGGCGTCGTCTGGTCGCCACAATCCCCGCCCACGTCAGACGCAACGGCACTTCAAAAGGCTAGCAAAAGACGTAACCGATCATTGACAATTTGGTGGTGAAACTTCTGTTGAGTTCAGTAGTTGCGAGATCGCTTTGCTGTGCTTGTGGCGGGTTCCTAATGCCCCGCCTTTTCGAGTGCAGCGAAAAATGGCGAATCGCTGGGCCGCGTAACCGAGCGGCCCGGAGCAGAATTGAACTTTCGGTTTTAACTTTGATTTTCCCAGAGTGGCTTTGGTCGCTCTGTGATGCAATACAAAATTGAAGGGTTTGATCCTGGCTCAGAATGAACGTTGGCGGCGTGGATTAGGCATGCAAGTCGTGCGAGAAGAATTTTTTGCTTGCATTAAATTCGGACAGCGGCGAAAGGGAGAGTAACGTGTGGTTACATGCCCAGGGGTCCAGGATAGCGTCGGGAAACTGGCGGTAATACTGGATGACATCTTCGGATCAAAGGTGAGATTCCGCCCTTGGATTGGACCGCATACTATTAGCTTGTTGGTGAGGTAATGGCTCACCAAGGCAGCGATGGTTACCGGGTGTGAGAGCATGGCCCGGCTCACTGGGACTGAGACACTGCCCAGACACCTACGGGTGGCTGCAGTCGAGAATCTTCGGCAATGGACGAAAGTCTGACCGAGCGACGCCGCGTGCGGGATGAAGGCCCTCGGGTTGTAAACCGCTGTCAGTTGGAAGGAAGGACCTGTGCAGAGCAGGTCTTGACCGATCTTCAGAGGAAGGACGGGCTAAGTTCGTGCCAGCAGCCGCGGTAAGACGAACCGTCCAAACGTTATTCGGTATCACTGGGCTTAAAGCGTGCGTAGGCGGCTTGGTAGGTTTGATGTGAAAGCCCACGGCTCAACCGTGGAATTGCGTCGCAAACCCCCAAGCTTGAGGAAGACAGGGGTGTTGGGAACTTATGGTGGAGCGGTGAAATGCGTTGATATCATAGGGAACACCGGTGGCGAAGGCGCAACACTGGGTCTTTACTGACGCTGAGGCACGAAAGCTAGGGTAGCGAACGGGATTAGATACCCCGGTAGTCCTAGCCGTAAACGATGAACACTGGGTTGAGGGGACTTCCACATCCTCTCGGCCGTAGCGAAAGCGTTAAGTGTTCCGCCTGGGGAGTATGGTCGCAAGGCTGAAACTCAAAGGAATTGACGGGGGCTCACACAAGCGGTGGAGGATGTGGCTTAATTCGAGGATACGCGAAGAACCTTATCCTAGATTTGACATGCTTGAGAGTCTCTATGAAAGTAGAGAGTGCCCTTCGGGGAGCTCTTGCACAGGTGCTGCATGGCTGTCGTCAGCTCGTGTCGTGAGATGTCGGGTTAAGTCCCTTAACGAGCGAAACCCTTATCTCTAGTTGCCAGCGGGTAATGCCGGGGACTCTAGAGAGACTGCCGGTGTCAAACCGGAGGAAGGTGGGGATGACGTCAAGTCCTCATGGCCTTTATGTCTAGGGCTGCACACGTCCTACAATGGTACGGACAAATGGACGCAAAGCCGCGAGGTGGAGCAAATCCCAAAAACCGTGCCTCAGTTCGGATTGCAGGCTGCAACTCGCCTGCATGAAGCCGGAATCGCTAGTAATCGTAGGTCAGCATACTACGGTGAATGTGTTCCTGAGCCTTGTACACACCGCCCGTCAAGCCACGAAAGTTGGGAGGGCCCGAAGTCGCTGAGCGAAGAGCAATCACGCAGGCGCCGAAGGTCAGCTCGACGATTGGGACTAAGTCGTAACAAGGTAGCCGTAGGGGAACCTGCGGCTGGATCACCTCCTTTCTAAGGATTCTTAGAAATAGGTTCTCCACTGGTGACAGTGGGAATCGAATCCGTGGAAGTGGTCTCGCAAACGACTCAACAGAGAATCGTCAGATTCATTTCACCACCAAAGACTCACGAAAGCCCGCTTCGGACTGTCGCCAGCCGAAGCGGGTTTTTTCGTGCGCGCTCGGGCCGGTTGGGAGTTGGGAGTTGGGAGTTGGGAGTTGGGAGCGATCGGGCATGTGGTGGTGACTGGGCGTGTGGGGAGAGAGGACCAATAGGACCGATGCGACCGAGAGGACGCCACCGTCCCCCGATCACACCTCGGTCCCATGCGTCCCCTATGTCCCATTGGTCCTATTCCCCCCAGCGCCCCACCGGGGATCCCCGCCCGCGGCGTCACCACCGCGCCCGAATGGTGCTGCCCGAATGGTGCCACCCATCAACCACACCCCATCCGCGACCTTGCTCACTGCCCGAATGGTGCCACCCATCAACCACACCCCATCCGCGACCTTGCTAGCATCTGCATCGGCACCCACGGTCGCCTGTTTGGTGGGTGGCACCAATTGAGCTCGCGGCGTCACCACCGCGCCCGAATGGTGCTGCCCGAATGGTGCCACCCATCAACCACACCCCATCCGCGACCTTGCTAGCATCTGCATCGGCACCCACTGCCCGAATGGTGCCACCCATCAACCACACCCCATCCGCGACCTTGCTAGCATCTGCATCGGCACCCACGGTCGCCTGTTTGGTGGGTGGCATCAATTGAGCTTGCCTGAATGGTGCCACCCATCAACCACACCCCATCCGCGATCTTGCTAGCATCTGCATTGGCACCCACGGTCGCCCTATTTGGTGGGTGGCACCAATTGAGCTGGTGGCACCAATTGAGCTTGTTTGGTGAGCTTGTTTGGTGGGGGGCATCAATTGAGCTGGTGCCGCGGTCCCATATGTCCCCTACGTCCCACTGGTCCTATTTCCCCCGGCGCCCCTCCGGGGGTCCCCGCCCGCGGCATCACCACCGCGCCCGAATGGTGCCACACATCGCCAATTGGTGCCACCCACCAATACCTCGCTATCCGAGACGTTCCAAGCATTCCCGCCATCAGCCGCCATCACCGATTTGATGGGTGGCAGCAATTGAGCAGGTGGCACCAATTGAGCAATCTTGGTCCCATATGTCCCCTACGTCCCATTGGTCCTGTTCCCCCCGGCGCCCCACCGGGGGTCCCCGCCCGCGGCGTCACCACCGCGCCCGAATGGTGCCACCCATCAACCACACCCCATCCGCGACCTTGCTAGCATCTGCATCGGCAACCGCAGTCGCCTGTTTGGTGGGGGCACCAACTTGAACTCCGGGGAGGGCGGTGCGTCCTTTCCGGGCGCTGATTCGGCCGGCCGATCCCTGTGGGCGTTGGTATCTTACACATCTCAACGCGGAAACACCTCTATCGGGTGGTGTGCTGCGTGAGGCGTGTGAACTAAAGCGGTGTCACCAATCAGGCCAAGTTGTGTCCTTGTTCGCGTTGGCAGTGCGCGTGCTGTCCTATCTGAATGGTGGATGGCACCAAATTGAATTGCTTCGACTGGCTCCCGCCGCGGGGCTCCGCACCGGTGCGGAGCAAGCCGGCCGACGACAGTCTGGGGTGCCTGGGAGGTTTGGAAGGGAATTTGGGTGCATGAAACACGGGTGTTTTCGCTGTGAAGAACGTGTTTGGTTTTTTTCTGGCAAAACGGCCCAGACACCGTTGACGCGGCGTCGTCTGGTCGCCACAATCCCCGCCCACGTCAGACGCAACGGCACTTCAAAAGGCTAGCAAAAGACGTAACCGATCATTGACAATTTGGTGGTGAAACTTCTGTTGAGTTCAGCAGTTGCGAGATCGCTTTGCTGTGCTTGTGGCGGGTTCCTAATGCCCCGCCTTTTCAAGTGCAGCGAAAAATGGCGAATCGCTGGGCCGCGTAACCGAGCGGCCCGGAGCAGAATTGAACTTTCGGTTTTAACTTTGATTTTCCCAGAGTGGCTTTGGTCGCTCTGTGATGCAATACAAAATTGAAGGGTTTGATCCTGGCTCAGAATGAACGTTGGCGGCGTGGATTAGGCATGCAAGTCGTGCGAGAAGAATTTTTTGCTTGCATTAAATTCGGACAGCGGCGAAAGGGAGAGTAACGTGTGGTTACATGCCCAGGGGTCCAGGATAGCGTCGGGAAACTGGCGGTAATACTGGATGACATCTTCGGATCAAAGGTGAGATTCCGCCCTTGGATTGGACCGCATACTATTAGCTTGTTGGTGAGGTAATGGCTCACCAAGGCAGCGATGGTTACCGGGTGTGAGAGCATGGCCCGGCTCACTGGGACTGAGACACTGCCCAGACACCTACGGGTGGCTGCAGTCGAGAATCTTCGGCAATGGACGAAAGTCTGACCGAGCGACGCCGCGTGCGGGATGAAGGCCCTCGGGTTGTAAACCGCTGTCAGTTGGAAGGAAGGACCTGTGCAGAGCAGGTCTTGACCGATCTTCAGAGGAAGGACGGGCTAAGTTCGTGCCAGCAGCCGCGGTAAGACGAACCGTCCAAACGTTATTCGGTATCACTGGGCTTAAAGCGTGCGTAGGCGGCTTGGTAGGTGTGATGTGAAAGCCCACGGCTCAACCGTGGAATTGCGTCGCAAACCCCCAAGCTTGAGGAAGACAGGGGTGTTGGGAACTTATGGTGGAGCGGTGAAATGCGTTGATATCATAGGGAACACCGGTGGCGAAGGCGCAACACTGGGTCTTTACTGACGCTGAGGCACGAAAGCTAGGGTAGCGAACGGGATTAGATACCCCGGTAGTCCTAGCCGTAAACGATGAACACTGGGTTGAGGGGACTTCCACATCCTCTCGGCCGTAGCGAAAGCGTTAAGTGTTCCGCCTGGGGAGTATGGTCGCAAGGCTGAAACTCAAAGGAATTGACGGGGGCTCACACAAGCGGTGGAGGATGTGGCTTAATTCGAGGATACGCGAAGAACCTTATCCTAGATTTGACATGCTTGAGAGTCTCTATGAAAGTAGAGAGTGCCCTTCGGGGAGCTCTTGCACAGGTGCTGCATGGCTGTCGTCAGCTCGTGTCGTGAGATGTCGGGTTAAGTCCCTTAACGAGCGAAACCCTTATCTCTAGTTGCCAGCGGGTAATGCCGGGGACTCTAGAGAGACTGCCGGTGTCAAACCGGAGGAAGGTGGGGATGACGTCAAGTCCTCATGGCCTTTATGTCTAGGGCTGCACACGTCCTACAATGGTACGGACAAATGGACGCAAAGCCGCGAGGTGGAGCAAATCCCAAAAACCGTGCCTCAGTTCGGATTGCAGGCTGCAACTCGCCTGCATGAAGCCGGAATCGCTAGTAATCGTAGGTCAGCATACTACGGTGAATGTGTTCCTGAGCCTTGTACACACCGCCCGTCAAGCCACGAAAGTTGGGAGGGCCCGAAGTCGCTGAGCGAAGAGCAATCACGCAGGCGCCGAAGGTCAGCTCGACGATTGGGACTAAGTCGTAACAAGGTAGCCGTAGGGGAACCTGCGGCTGGATCACCTCCTTTCTAAGGATTCTTAGAAATAGGTTCTCCACTGGTGACAGTGGGAATCGAATCCGTGGAAGTGGTCTCGCAAACGACTCAACAGAGAATCGTCAGATTCATTTCACCACCAAAGACTCACGAAAGCCCGCTTCGGACTGTCGCCAGCCGAAGCGGGTTTTTTCGTGCGCGCTCGGGCCGGTTGGGAGTTGGGAGTTGGGAGTTGGGAGTTGGGAGCGATCGGGCATGTGGTGGTGACTGGGCGTGTGGGGAGAGAGGACCAATAGGACCGATGCGACCGAGAGGACGCCACCGTCCCCCGATCACACCTCGGTCCCATGTGTCCCCTACGTCCTATTGGTCCTATTTACCCAGCGCCCCACCGCCTCGGTCCACCGCCGCGCCTGAATGGTGCCACCCAACGCTGATAATGATTTCTACACGATGCGTTCCATCGCAAGTTTTCGCAGATCGTCGCTGATCGGTTCTCCGGTCTGCCGCTTGCGTTTCTTACGCGGATAGTCTTTGCTGTTCTTGTCGCTCTGTCGACCAGATTCGTCCGCGATTACGCAACCGGAGAGCTGCTGCGCAAGATTGAGCTTGTTGGCACTACGACGTGCAACATTGGTGACCAAGTCGCAAAGCGCTCGTAACACTTTCACCGGACTGATGCGACGATCTTCCGGGATATGCTTGCAACCCTCAGTCAACGCCATCCACATGCCAAGCATCGTCCACTGGATTTCCTGCTTCGCATTGTCTGGAGTACGAGAAAGCAGCTTCGCACGCTCGTAACTTTGTTTGACCGTCCTGAAGAACACTTCAATTCCCCAGCGTTTGGCATAGAGTTCCGCCAGTTGGCTCTCGGTAAGTGTCAGCTCGTTGGTGAGCAGGAACATCCGTTTGCGACCCACCATGACAGTCACCAGACTGAGAATAATCGGATCGCTGCCTGCGTCGATCGCCGATTGCGGCCAGTAGAAAACAAGGTCTCCGCGACACTTCACTTTCCCCTCCAAACGCAATTGCCCAAGCAAATCGATATTCTTTCCGGCACGAACGACAAAGGTAAACCCCGAGTCAATCAGTCGATTCCAGAACTTGAATCCGAAATAGTAAGCATCCATGACCAAACGCGAATCTTTTGGCAAACGGTCCAGCATGTCCAGCAGGAGCCCACGCTCTGAATCGGATGATCCGCCAAGGTTCCAAAAGGCAGGAAATCCAGAACTCAGGTGCTGGCAAAGGGAGACGGCGATCTGAGTCGTCTTGGCTTTTGCGTAGTCGGCCTGATTCTTGTAGGCAGCCTTGCATTTTCGACCGGCGGCGGCGAATGCGGCAAGGTTTTTTGCTGTCCGTGGCACAGCAAACTGACTGCCATCGACAGCGAAGGTCGGACGTCCGAACAACAGCCACCCCGGAGTGGAACGGAGGTGTTCGAGCAGGCGAGCGGAAATTGCTTGACAGAGAGCGTCTCCACAGGCTCGCAACGCAACCATCAGTGCCTGATACGAGCCGGCCACCCAAATCGAGGAGAATCCTCGCTTGGTTGCCTCGTAGGCATCATCGAAACGGCGATCGAGAGTTTGCTGCTGATTCCAGCCGAAAGTGAGCAACGCCGTGATGGCCACCCCCATCAGGTTCAATGTGGAATTCCCGTGCCTTTTGATTGTCTCGAAATCGCACTCGAGAATCGGTCGAAGTCGCTCTTTAAGTTCGGCCAGCGGTGTGCGAAGATCATCCTTGTCTTGATGCGACATCCCGGACTCCATTCGGGTTTGAGGTAGCAAGTGTGGTAACTCGCATTTCAAACCAGAAGCCGTTGTCGCATCAAGACTTATTTCAATTTCGCGAAATCATTACCAGCGTTGGGTGGCACCAATTGGGCCGGTTGGATTCAACAAATGAGTTTACCGATTGGGTAAGGATTAACGATTGTGCTGGATGTGGTCGATAATCAGATCATGGAAGCATTGTCGTAGTGCATTCGTTCACCAAGTCGATGACGTTGAGCCTGAAAAATGTCGTTCTTTCCGCGTTTGCGATCCCGATGGACCGCTACCACCCTCGGCTGTCTGCTGGTCACATGCGGCGTAATCGTCGAAACGACAGCCGCTGCCGATGGACGCGCACGCCAGCCCCATAACGATCCAGCCGATTCGGACGATTCACCTCGGATGACCTGGCGACCGGTGGCGGCAAAGCGAACGAGCGTCAAACAGAACCACGCGAAAAACGCGAGCCATCGAGCGGTGGCACCGGTGTCGCATGAGACGATTGTCGGCGAGGGTTTTGCCAGCGAAATGGTTTCGCCCGGCTGCACGACTTGCAGCGGGCACTGTGACGCGTCGGGCTGTGACAGCATCGGCTGTGACAGCATGATTGGCGCGCGACGCCGTCGACCATTGTTTTCCGTGCATAGCGAATACCTGCTCTGGTCGCTCGATGCGATCGATTTGCCTGCTTTGGTGTCGACCAGTCCGGCCGGAACGGCGCCGGAAGACACGGGGCGATTGAATCAGGCAGGCACGTCGATTCTGTTTGGCGGTCGAGGCGTCGGAGACGAAATGCGTTCGGGAGCACGAGTCACGCTGTCTTGGGGCGTCAACGATTGTGGCGACGGATTTGAACTGGTCGCGATGGGCGTTTTTGAAGACACCGAAACATTTCGCGATAGTCGAGCATTGTTGGCGCGGCCCGTGTTCGACACCGGATCGGGCAGCGAAAGTGCGATGTTGGTCGCTCACCCGGATTTCTTGACCGGCAGCCTTTCCGTCCGCGTGGATAGCGAATTGTTTGCCTTTGACGTGATGCGTCGTCAGCGACTGTGCACGTCAGCGTGCGATCAGTTGGATCTGTTGATCGGATACCGCCACGGCGGACTGGACGAATCACTGCGTGTCGATCAGTCGGGGACCTTCACCGCAGCCCAGGGACAGATCGTTGCCGGGACGACTCAGTCCCTGTTCGATGATTTTCGGGCAGAGAATCGATTCAATGGTGCCCAGATCGGTTTGCACTATCTACGTCGATGCCGCAGCGCGTCGACGTTCAACGTGATGGCAAAATTGGGCATGGGCGTCAACCAAGCCGACGCACGAATCGCTGGTGAAACCACCAACACGGTTCCCGGCGGCGGGGCAAGCTCCTTCACGGGAGGGTTGCTGGCCCAGTCGACGAACATCGGCAACTATGACGAATCCGAATTCAGCGTGATTCCGGAATTGGGGGTGATGTTCACGACTCGATTGGACAATTACATCGATCTGTCGATCGGCTACAACGTGTTGATCTGGTCCAACGCACTACGTGTCGGCGATCTGATCGATCGAAACGTCTCGCAATTTCCTCCGGAGGTTCCCTCGGGGACCTTCGATCCGTCGTTCGAATTCGAAACCGACACCTTCATCGCCCACGGGCTGACGTTTGGTGCCGTGGTTTCCTTCTAGAGACGTAGAGCAGGGTCCGCGAAATGGAGGGGAAATGGACGAATCGACCCTCCCCTCGCTACGCTCGACCCCGCCTGCCAGGGAGGATTTTGTCTCGTTCCAAGGCTCTGCCTTGGAACGCACCGCGTGTGTGGCTCCTGCCACAAACACCGCGTGCAACCAGAGGCGGAGCCTCGGGAAATGCCCGTTCCCGGCGGAGCCCGGGAACGAGGCAGTGGCCTGCAATCTTAGGACGACTGCACGGTGATGGTCAGCTCTTGCTCGACGGTCAATCCGTATCGATCCTGTGCCTGGACTCGGATGCTGAAGGAGCTTTGGGTTCCCGAATCCATCGTCACCGTGGTCTTCAATTGATCGCCTTCGATCGTGAACGAAGCGTTGTCTGTGTCACCGCTGCCTGCGACCAGGCTGAAGCTGTGAAGCTCGTTCGCATTGGAGTCCGTTGCGGTCAACGTGCCGACGACGGTCCCGGACGGATCGCCATCGTTGAGCGTCGAACTGCTCAGCGTGACCGCCGTGGGGGCGACATTCGCCTCGGTGACGTCGATGCTGAAGACCTGTTCGGTGAACAGTCCTTGAGAGTCTTCGGCTCGCACTCGGACCGAGTACAGCGATTGGATCGCATCGTCGACCGCTTCGGTGATCACGAGCTGATTGTTCTCGATTTTAAAGTCAGCGTTGTCGGTGTCTCCGTCGCCGGCGACGAGTGACAGCGTCAACGTGTCACCGCTGTCGGGATCGTCGGCGAACAGGTCACCGATCACCGTGTCGGCCGGTTGTTCGTCCGCGACCGCAGCATAGCTCAGGCTCAGGTTATCGGGTGCCTCGTTCACATCTGAGACGTTGATGGAGAAGGCTTGTTCGAAGGATTCTCCGAAATTGTCCGTCGTGCGGACACGTACGCTGTAGGTCGACTGGGTTTCAAAATCCAGATCGGTCGCGGTTTGAAGCTCACCATCGATAATCGTAAAGGCGGCATTGTCGGTGTCGCCGGTCCCGGCAACGAGTTCGTACGTGTGGCTGTCGCTGGTGTTGGCGTCGGTTGTTGTCAGCGTCCCGACCGCGCTTCCCACGGCGGCGTCTTCGTCAATGGTACTTTGCGACAACGCGACCGCCGTCGGGGCGACGTTGGACTCGGTGACATTGATGGTGAAGGTTTGTTCGGTGTTCAATCCACCGGCATCTTCGACCCGGACGCGGATCGAGTAGGTGCTCTTGGTCGATTGATCGGCCGCGAACGCGGTCAACAATTGATCGCCGCTGATCGTAAACTCGGCGTTGTCGTCGTCTCCGGTTCCGCTGATCAACGTGTACGTCAGCGTGTCCGATGCATCGGGATCATCGTTGTCGAAGAGACCGACCACGGTGCCCGATGCTTCGCCGTCGGCGACGTGGGACGAACTGAGCGTGAGCGTCGACGGGCCTTCGTTGACATCGGTGACGTTGATCGTGAATGTTTCTTCGACAAACAGTCCGCTCGAATCGGTGCTGCGGATGCGGACCGAGTAAGCCGATTGGGTTTCGAAGTCAGCGACGTCGACGATCTGCAATTCATCTCCGCTGATCGTGAACAAAGCATTGTCGGTGTCACCGGTGCCGCTGACCAGGGTGTAGGTGTGCGTGTCGGATGCGTTGGCATCGGTGCTGGAAAGAGTTCCGATGGCGGTGTTGGCGGCGGAGTTTTCCGCGACGGTGTTGGCCGACAGGGCGATGGCCGATGGAGCACTGTCGGGCTCGGCGACGCTGATTGTCAGAACCTGCTGGAAGGTCAGCCCGCCGGCGTCTTCGGCTTGGACGCGGATTGAATACGAGCTCTTCTGGAAGAAGTCGGCATCAAAGGCAGTGACCAGATCAGATCCCGAGATGGTGAACGACGCGTTGTCGCTGTCACCTTCGCCGGCGAC
This sequence comes from Stieleria maiorica, assembly GCF_008035925.1. Classification (NCBI taxonomy): domain Bacteria; kingdom Pseudomonadati; phylum Planctomycetota; class Planctomycetia; order Pirellulales; family Pirellulaceae; genus Stieleria; species Stieleria maiorica. The sequence continues at coordinate 5,741,834 of NZ_CP036264.1, read as the reverse complement.
CAGCGTGTAGGTCACCGTGTCACCGCTGTCAGGGTCAGTGGAACTGAGCGAGCCGACGGTGGTCCCGCTGGGGTCTCCGTCGTCGATTTGGTCGGAATCGATCGTCAGCGATTCGGGGGCCTCGTTGACGTCGGTCACGGTGATCTGGAAGACGTCTTCGACAAACAGGCCGAACGGATCGGTGCTGCGAACACGGACGCTGTAGCTGGACTTGGTTTCAAAGTCCAGGGCGGTGTTGAGTGTCAAGGCGTCGCCGTCGATGGCGAAGGAGGCGTTGTCGCTGTCGCCTGTGCCGGCGACCAGCGTGTAGGTGAAGACGTCCGATGTATTGGCGTCGGTGGTGGTGAAGGTGCCGATGACATCGTCGATCGCAGCGTCTTCGGCGACCGTCGCATCGCTGAGTGCGACGGCGGTCGGCGCGACGTTTTCGTTGGTGACGGTGATCGTGAACGAGTTTTCGGTCGTGAGACCTCCGGCGTCGGTGACTCTGACCCGAAGCGAGTAGCTCGATTTGGTGCTCTGGTCAGCGGCAAATGCCGTAAGCAGTTGGTCCCCGGAGATGGTGAACGATGCGTTGTCGGTATCGCCGCTTCCGGACACCAGGGTGTACGTCAACGTGTCGCCGGAGTCGGGGTCATCACTGGAGAGCGTGCCCACGGTGGTGCCGCTGGGCTGGCCGTCGGCAACGCTGGAGTGACTGAGCGACACCGTGGTGGCGGCTTCATTGACGTTGGTCACGGAAATGACCAGCACCTGTTCGACCGACAGGCCCGAGGAATCGGTGCTGCGGACACGAATCGAGTAGGAATCTTGTGATTCGAAATCGAATGATTCGGCGGTGAGGAGTTGACCAGCGGAAATCGTAAACGAAGCGTTGTCCGTGTCCCCTTCGCCGGACACGAGCGTGTAGGTGTGGGTGTCGCTGGGGTTGGAGTCGGTCGATTGCAGATCACCGACCACGGTTCCCGACGCGCTGTTCTCGGCAACCGTGTCGTTGCTGAGTGTGACTTCCGAGGGAGCCGAGTCGCCTTGGGTGATCGTGAAGGTTTGCTCGAAGGTTTCGCCGCCGGAGTCCGTCGTTCGCACGCGGACGCTATAGCTGGACTGGGAGCTGAAATCCAGCGTGGTTGCGGTTTGCAGTTGGTCGCCGGAGATCGAGAACGACGCGTTGTCGTCGTCGCCCGTGCCGCTGACCAGGGTGTAGGTGAACGTGTCTCCGGCATCGACGTCGGTGCTGGAAAGGCTGCCGACGGTCGTTCCGACTGTGGCACCCGCTCCGACGGTGGCGTTGCTAAGCGTTAGCCCCGTCGGAGCTTCGTTCACGTCGTTGACGGTGATCGTGAAGGTCTGGTCGACGGACAAACCGCCCGCGTCGGTGCTGCGAACGATCACGCTGTAGCTGGACTTGGTTTCAAAGTCCAACGCCGTCCCGACCAGCAACGAATCGCCGGAAATCGTAAATGCCGTGCTGGTGGTGCTGCCGTCGATCGAGACGATGCTGTAGGTGTGTGTGTCCCCGCCGTCCGCATCGGTGGTGCTAAAGGTTCCGACGGTCGAACCGACCGAGGCGTCTTCGTCAACGCTGGTTTCGGTGATGGCCAATGCCGTCGGAGCGGTGTTGGTGTGGGAAACCGTCAAGGTCAGCACGCGTTCGATCGATCGCCCGGTCGAGTCGGTGGATCGAACACGAATCGTGACCGAATCTTGGACTGAGGCGTCAAAGGTTTGGGCGGTGACCAACGCATTGCCGTTGATGGTGAAGGCGGCGTTGTCGGTATCGCCGGTACCGCTGACCAACGTGTACGTGTGGGTGTCACCGGCATCGGGATCGGAGGTGGTGAATGTTCCCACCGTCGTGCCGACTGCAGCGCTGTCGTTGATCGTATCGGTCGACAAACTGATTCCGGTCGGCGCCTGGGCGTCGGGCAGAGCAGGGATGTTGGGCGTCGAAAGTCCGACGACACGGCGAAGCACATCGCTGGCGTCCAACGGGCTGACCCCATCGACGCCGGTGACATCGCCCAGCACGTTCGGATCGATGGTCGGGAACAGCAGTGTCGACGCGGTCGTGCTGGTCGGGTTGGTGAACACAAAACCGGAGTCTAAATCGACACCGACCCGGGCGATCAGTCGAGCGTCTTCGGCGTCGTAACGTCGGTTCTGATTCACGTCGCCGGGAAACGCGACGACGTGCAGCGCGTCGTCGGCGGTGGCATCCATCGCGCCCGCGTTGACTTCGATCGACGTCATGCGAATCGCTTGGCTGGTGCCATAGGCGGCGTCTTCGGGGACCGTCGCGATGATGTCGACGATGTCCGCGGCTCCGGCGTCCAGGGGCGCGATGCTGAAGAATGAAATTGTGGCGACGCCGGGGAC